>CAYZVO010000047.1:0-5590 GCA_964481655.1 uncultured Enterobacterales bacterium
CAGCCCACCCCCGCGCCGGTGGCGGCCGCGCCGATGGAGTTCGGCCCGCCGCCGGCGGCGCCACTACCCGCCAGCGGTCGCAGCTACAGCAGCGAGATGGCCGTGGCTGACGCCGAGGCCCCCCGCGGCCCCGTGACCACCGCACGCCGCGTCGAGGTCGTGACGACCCCGCCCGGTGGCACCACCGCCCTGCCCGAGCCGTCGCAGACCGTGAGCGCGGCCCACATGACCATCAACATCCCCAAGGCCGGGGAGCGGCTCGCCTTCGAGCAGCTCCTGGTGGCCGAGAACGAACCCATGACCATCGACATCCGCTACCGAACCAGGAGTCGCCGATGACCCGAACCATCCTCACCATCCTCTCGCTGCTGCTCAGCTGGGCAGTGGCGTCGCCCGCCTTCGCGGCGAACGACATCCCCACGGCGCGGGTCACCCTGCCGTGGAACGACTTCAAGGTCCTCTACGAGCAGGGTCAGGCCCCCGAGGACCCGCCCGAGGCGGCCCCGCGGCACTTCGCCATCAGCAAGGCGATCTACACCGGCGAGGTCAGCGAGGAGTCCACCGCCTTCGACCTGTCCCTGCGCATCGAGGTGCTCAAGGCGGAAGGCTGGATCACCGTGCCCCTGCTGCCTACCACCGTGGCCCTCGAGTCGGCCACCCTGAGCGGCCGTGACGCCCCGATCTACCTGCAGAACGGCTGGTACCACCTGATCACCGATCGCAAGGGCGTGCTCGATCTGAAGCTCTCCTTCGCGGTCAGCACCTGGGAGACCGGCGGCCAGAACGGCTTCTCCTTCGCCATGGCGCCGTCGGGCGGCACCCAGGTCACCGTCTCGGTCCCCGCCGAGAACACCCTGGACTTCAACGTGGCAAACGCCCAGCAGACCGAGCGCAGCACCCGCGGCGACCGTCAGGTGCTCGAGGCGCTGCTGCCGGCTACCGGCAACCTGGCCGTCACCTGGCAGCGCGCGGCGGACGAAGAGACCCCCGAGGGCACCGACCCCGAGGCCGTGGCCGAGGAAGCCCGGGTCTACGCCGAGCACCAGGCCCTGGTGGGCGTGGCCGAGGGCCTGATGCAGTGCACCAGCGCTGTGCACTACAGCATCCTGCACGCTGGCGTGGAGAGCTTCTCCGTGGACCTGCCCGCCGATGTCACCGTGCTGGACGTCAAGGGCAACGGCCTGCGGGACTGGTCGGTCACCCAGGAGGGTGAGCGCTCCGTCATCCTGGCCGAGCTCAACTACGAGGCCAAGGGCAGCTACTCGCTGTACCTCAACTACGAGCAGCAGCTGCCGGAAGGCTCCGTGAAGGTCTCCGTGCCCGACCTGCAGATCCAGGGTGTCGAGCGCGTCAAGGGCTGGGTCGGTGTGGACGCCCGCTCGGCCCTCGAGATCGCCTCGGGCGAGGTCGAGAACGCCAGCACCGTGGACGTGCGCGAGCTGCCCACCGCCATCCTCGGCCAGACCAACTGGCCCGTGCTGCTGGCCTTCAAGTACCGCAAGCAGGACTTCGCCATCCCCCTCGAGATCCACCAGCACGACGACGTGGACATGCTGGTCACCATCGTGGACAGCCTGGCCGCCACCAGCGTGATGACCCGCGACGGCCGCCGCATGACCCAGCTGGTCTACTCCATGCGCAACAACCGGGCCCAGTTCCTGCGCCTCGAGATGCCGGAAGGCGTCGAGGTCTGGAGCACCTTCGTGGGCGGCCGCGCGGTCAAGCCCGCCAAGGCCGACGACGGCCGGCTGCTCATCCCCCTGGCCCGCTCCCAGGCCACCGGCGGCGCCCTGGCCAGCTTCGCGGTCGAGATCGTCTACGTCGAGGACGGCGTGGAGCCCGACGACAAGGGTGCTGGCAGCTACGCCGCCAGCCTGCCTGTGGCGGGTGTGCCCAGCACCCAGGTCGCGTGGACCATCTACATGCCCTACGAGGCCAAGATCAAGGACAAGAGCGTCGAGTCCACCCTGCGCAAGGTCGACTACTTCACCTCCATCAGCACCGCCGGCTACGCCATGGACGCCATGGCCGTGAACGCCGAGGTCCAGATGCAGGCGGCTCAGACCTTCTCGGGCGAGGCCACCGCCGCGGGCGTGCAGCCGGTCAAGGTCTCCCTGCCCATCGACGGCTACCCCACCTACTTCGAGAAGCTGCTGGTGCTCGACGAGCCCCTCGAGGTCAGCTTCGAGTACAAGGGGCTCGAGAGGTAGTCACCCGCGTCGTTCCGGCCGCGGAGGTTCGGCCGACGGCAGGAACGAGCGCGTCACGGCCGGTCCCTCGGGGCCGGCCGTTGTCGTTGGTGGGGTGTGGCGGCCCCCCAGCAACGAGGGTCATGCCCAACGTTCCACACCTGCGACAGGGTCGCCCCGAAGGTTCCATCGGGGCACCCGCCCGCCCTGCACCACACGGACGAACGTCTGTTTTCGGTGGTGTTGCCGTTGGCGATCCCACAAAGTGGAACCCTCACCCGGACCCTGTCGCGACCATGGAACCCTCGCCCCGATCCTCGTTGCAGACCCAGGGGAGCACTTCATGTGCGCCCGCCGGCCGTGTTCCTGGATCACTCCAAGGGCAAGGCGGATGAGCCCGGGTCGCGGACGTAGACGCCGTCGTGGGCGCATGAGGGTCCGATGGTGAGTCCCGGCACTGCGAGGGTCAGGAGGGTGGTGGCCGGTAGTGCGCGAGGGGTCGTCGCTTCATGGGGGCTCCTGCCCAGCTGGTGAGGAGCCGCTCCCGGAACGATCACCCGGGCGGCCTGCGCCCACCCTTCAGCGCGCCGTGACCCCTTCGCCCCGCAGGGGCAGCTCGACGGGGCAGCCGTCGTCCTCGCAGGCGATGAGGGCGGCGTCCTCGGAGACCTGGCCGGGCTGGGGCCGGTAGCCCACCATGAAGACGCTGCAGGCGTTCGGCTCCACCGCGGGGTTGTCCAGGGAGTGGATCTCGAAGACCTCGGGCTGGTCGCGGATGGTGATGTCCTGGATGTGCACGGTGCTGTCGCCCTGGTTGCAGGCGCTGACGATGCGGTGGATCTGGACCACCTGATCCGGGTCCACGGCGCCGAAGTCGATGGCCAGAGGATCGAGCTCGAGGGCGGGGGGGTAGGTCGCCTCGGGATCGTCCTCGGTGTAGGGCTGGCCGGTCTCGGGGCCGGCCTCGCCGCAGCCGGAGACCATGGGCGCGAAGCAGAGGCCCACGCTGGCGACCAGCAGCAGGCGGGGTGGGGTGTAGATCCGCAGGGGCCGGCGCTTCATGGTGTCCTCCGGGGATGAGTATAGTGGAGGGGTCTTCGAGCTGCAGGTGGTGGTCCGTGCGAGTCGTCGTCGTCAGCGTGGCCGTGTTCGTCTGCGCCGGCTGCCCCGTCCCCGGCGAGACCGGGGATGTGTCATCCCCGGCGGCGGTGCTCTCCCTCGCCACCCAGAACGCCGGGACCACCACCTACCTGGACCTGGTGGCGGACAGCCCGTCGGAGGACGTCCGGGAGGTCTGCTCGAGCTGGTACGACAACAACCTCTGCCTCGCCGGGACCGAGGAGCTGGTGGCCGAGGCCGTGACCACCGACCTCCCCGATCTGCTCTTCCTGCAGGAGGTCTGGGGCCAGCGCCACTGTGACGAAGAGGACCGCCCAGGCGAGGTCAACGCCGATCCCTTCGCCTGCTCCCTGGGGCTCGACCCCCAGCTCACCCGGGTGCTGCCCGCGGACTGGTGGTGGGGCTGCGCCGAGGGCTACCCGGACAACTGCATCGCGTTCCCACCCTCCACGGCGACCCCCACCGGCTGTGACGGGCAGGACTGCTCGGCGCTGGTGGATTCCTTGGACGCGGGCTGTGGCGACGACGGCCGCATCGCGGGCTGGGAGATCGAGACCGCCGCGGGCCCGCTGGCGGTCGTGGTGGTGCACGCCAACGCCGGGGCCTTCGAGGACGACATCGCGTGCCGTGCCCAGCAGCTCAGGCGCGTCACCGAGTTCCTCGCGCACCTGCCCGACGACCACGCCCTCGCCATGGCCGGCGACTTCAACCTCGACCCCGAGCTGTACGAGGGCGAAGACGCCGTCATGTTCGGCGCCATGGTCGAGGTGCTCGGGCTCACTCAGCTCGGCGGCTACGAGGAGTCCCACCGCATCAGCCACGTGATCCTGGACCACGTGCTGGTGCGCGGTGTGGCGGTGGACGGCGGGCAGACCTGCGACGCCCGCTACCTGGACGAGGGCGAGAGCGACGTGATGCTGGACCACGCGTGGGTGATGTGTCGGTAGGCGCTACCTGACCCAGACCTGGATGGAGTTCTCGGCCGCCCCCAGGGTGCCGGTGTTGAGGCCCAGGGCCCCGCCGAAGCCGGCGCCGAACTGTGCGTGGGTGGACGCGTCGCTCTCGGCCGTCGGGTACAGCGCGTTGTTGCCGAAGCCGTTGTGGCCCACGTCGTCCAGGGGACAGCCGGCGTTGTTCCAGGTGCTCCAGGCCGGGCCGTCGCTGTCGTCGTGGCTCGAGCAGGTCCCGCCGTCGTTGTCCATGGCGTTGAAGAACACATCCGTGCTGCACAGGTAGCCGCTGACGGTGATGGTGCCGGCGGTCATGGGCCAGCCGTCGTCGCCGGCGTAGCACTCGGCGTCCGAGAAGCCCGCCAGGAAGTCGGCGAAGCTGCCCGAACCGTCGCCCACCTCGTCGTACTCGGCCCACTCGCCGGAGGGCTGGTGGGTGAACAGCAGATCCTCGAAGATCACCTCGTGGTGAGCGGGGGACTTGAAGTCCTGGTGGGTGTGGTCGATGTCGCCGATGGGGGTGGTGTCGCTGTGCCACTGGGCCCGGGCATCCCAGGTCCAGGTGTCCACGCCGTCGTCGCTGCCGGTGGCCGCCAGGGTCCAGCCGCCACCGTCTGTGCTCATCTCGCACAGCACCTCGTAGGCGCTCGCGCCGGTGGGATCGATCCAGTACACGCCGTCGGCCGCGGCAGGTTGATCGGCGAGCACCGCCAGGCAGTCCTCGGCGGCGCAGGCCGAGCCGTCCCCCAGCACGCCGCCGTCCACGTCGCCGTCGCAGTCGTCGTCCGCGCCGTTGCAGGCCTCGGTGGCCGCCGGGTTGATGGTGGCGTCGGCGTCGTGGCAGTCGCTGTCGTCGGACACGAAGCCGGTCAGCGCGTCGCAGCGGTTCACGCTCATGGCCGGGTTGCCGTAGCCGTCGCCGTCGGCGTCCTCGTACCAGGTGCTGTGGGTGGAGCTGTCCACCGAGCCGTCGTCATCGTCCACCAGGCCGTCGCAGTCGTTGTCGATGCCGTCGCAGACCTCGCTGGCCCCGGGGTTGACGCCGTCGTCGCCGTCGTCGCAGTCGGTGTCGTCCGACACATGCCCGCTGGGCTGGTCGCAGGTGGCGGTGCCGCTGCCGGCGTCCCCGTAGCCGTCGGCGTCGGCGTCGGCGTACCAGGTGGAGCCGGTGGAGCTGTCGAGGGACGCGTCGTCGTCGTCCACGTCTCCGTCGCAGTCGTTGTCGATGCCGTCGCAGACCTCGCTGGCCCCGGGGTTGATGGCGGCGTCGCCGTCGTCGCAGTCGGTGTCGGCCGCGTCGAGCGCGCTCGGCAGGTCCGAGGTGGAGGAGCC
>CAYZVO010000047.1:5600-43344 GCA_964481655.1 uncultured Enterobacterales bacterium
GAGGGCGCGTTGGGGTCGGTGTGGGTGGAGGACGCGTCGCAGTCGGCGTGGGCGCGGGGTTTGTTGGTGTCGGGGGCGTGGTCGCTGTCCGCGGCCCGCTCGCCGTCCACCCAGCCCGAGGGCTGGTCGCAGGCCCGGGTGCTCACCCGCGCGTCCCCGTAGCCGTCGGTGTCGGCGTCCATGTACCAGGCCGAGCCGGTGCTGGTGTCCACGTCGCTGTCGTCGTCGTCGATGGCGCCGTCGCAGTCGTTGTCGACGCCGTCGCAGACCTCGGTGGCCGCGGGGTGCACGTCCCCGTCGGTGTCGTCGCAGTCCTGATCGTCGGCCACATGCCCGCTGGGCTGGTCGCAGGCCATGGCGCTGCTGGCGGCGTCGCCGTAGCCGTCGCTGTCGGCGTCGGCGTACCAGGTGGAGCCCGTGGAGCTGTCCAGGTCGGCGTCGGAGTCGTCCGTGGCGCCGTCGCAGTCGTTGTCGATCTCGTCGCAGACCTCGGTCGCGTCGGGGTGGATGGTGTCGTCGGCGTCGTCGCAGTCTGCGGCGTACTCGCTGGCGAGCCAGCCCTCGGGGGCCTCGCAGGCCCAGGTGGAGGTGCGGGCGTCGGCCCAGCCGTCGCCGTCGGCGTCCATGTACCAGGAGCTGGCGGTGGAGATGTCGAGGGGGGCGTCCGCGTCGTCGGTGAGGCCGTCGCAGTCGGCGTCGGCTCCGTTGCAGACCTCGCCACCCTCCGGGTTGATGGCCTCGTCGGCGTCGTCACAGTCGCTGTCGTCGTCGGTGTACCCATCGGGGGGGATGCAGGCGAGGGTCGCGTTGTCGGGGTCGCCGTAGCCGTCGGTGTCGGCGTCCCGGTACCAGGTCCCGGCGCTGTCGAGGTCCAGGCTGTCGTCGTCGTCGTCCACGAAGCCGTCGCAGTCGTCGTCGATGTCGTTGCAGATCTCGGTGGCGCCGGGGTTGACGTCGTCGTCGTCGTCGTCGCAGTCGTCGTCGGACTCGACCCAGCCCTCGACGGCCTCACAGGCGGTGGTGGATGAGCCCGCGTCACCGTGGCCGTCGCCGTCGGTGTCGGCGTACCAGGTCAGCGCGTCGCTGGCCTCCTCGTCGACCTCGCCGTCGCAGTCGTCGTCCAGCTCGTTGCAGAGCTCTTCGGCCCCCGGGTGCACCGCCGGGTCGCTGTCGTCACAGTCCTCTTCCTCGTCGAAGCCGTCGCCGTCCAGGTCTGCGGGCCCGGGGTCGGGCTCGCCGCTGTCTTCCTTGATGGGGTCGCAGGCGGTGATGGACAGGGCCAGCAGGCCGAGGATGAGGGCGCGGGTGCTCATGGGTCACTCCCGGTTGATGGCGGGAGGATACCAGCCGGGGTCGGGCCCCGCTGTGACCCTGGAGACTCAGGGGCTCGGGGCGCGGTCGTCGATCAGGCGGAGCAGGTCGATGTCCGGTCCCTGCCGGATGGCCTCGAGATCGATGATCACGTCGCGGCCCAGATCGATCACCGCGCGCTGGTGGGGCAGCCGACGCAATCCCGCCGCCACCATCCACGCCGGCCCGGTCAGGGTCTCGCAGGGCACTGCGGGAGCGCACGCCCCCTGGGACGCGAAGAACGCTTGGGGATCCGGGCGAGCCGATGGGTCCAAGGGGACGGAGTGCGGGGCGGCCACGGCGGCGGCGACGGTGAGCAGGAGAGTGAGCATGGGGGCTCGGACAGCGCCTGGCCCTCGAGGTTCCAGGCGCGCCCTGGGGTCGGGATCGTCAGCGCACCACTTCGCTGCCCTGCACCGTGCAGGGGCTCGGCAGGGGCCCGGTCTCGAGCAGGGCGTGGAAGCGCCAGAGCTCGGCGAGCTCGCTCTCCTGGGGCAGGCTGCCCATGGTCAGCCAGGCCGAGCCGCCGGGGATGGGCTCGGCCACCCGGGGGCGTGAGAGGACCCTCCCCTCGCTGACGATGGCCAGGTAGCGGTCCACCAGCCCTTCGGTGAGGGTGTGGAAGGCGGCCTTGCCCGCCTCGTCGAACTGGAGCTGGAGGTAGGGCGACCCGTGCTGTGGGTCCACCATCAGCTCGGCGCTCATCACGTTCGCCGCGGTCACCGGGGCCGGGTCCGCCACCAGCAGCGGCGAGCAGAGCTCGTCCTCGCCGTAGTCCTCCCAACACTCGCTGACCACCGCCGTGCCTTCGGGCAAGCGCAGGGTCTCGAGCCAGGGGCCCCAGTCGGCCCCCGGTGGGGCGGCGTAGACCTCTCGCTCGTCGAAGCGCTCGGCGATGCGGACCCCCTCGACCGGCGGGAGGGCGCCGCCGCTGATGGCCAGCATGGCCTGCATGGCTTCGACGTCGAAGGCCATGTCCGGGCGGCCACCGGTGGCGGGGAAGGCGTCGAGCACGGCCTCCTCGGGGTGGGCGTGGCGCGGCCGCAGGGGGGCCTGGTCGTCCAGCGTGGCGTGGAAGCCCAGGTCGGGGGTGGCTGTCAGCAGGCCCGCCAGGGCCTCGAGCTGGCTGGCCGAGGCGCCGCGGGTGGTCACGGTCAGGGTGCCGGAGGGATCGGCGGTGACGCTGTGGCTCAGGTCCAACCTGGTCAGCCGCTCCCCCACGAGGTTGGAGGCCGCGGCCGCGCCAGCGGCGTCGCAGGCCAGCTCGAGCAGCAGGGTGTCCTCCCCCGCGTAGGGGTTGGGTACGCCCGGTCCGAACAGGTCTGTGATGGCGCTGCAGCCGCCCATGGGCAGGACCAGCAGAGCGAGGGCGGGGCGCGGCAGGGGCATGGGGGCCTCCGGCGTAGGGCTCTGATGCCCTAACCCCCGGCGGCCCCGTTCCCAGGCAGCTGCGATAGGCTCATCATGGCAGCGGCGCCCTGGCGCGCCCCCCACCCGCGGAGGATCACCATGCTCGGTGAGGTCGTGAGCGACTATCGGCTCGAGGACGAGCTCTGGCGGGATGGGTGGGGTGTGGTCTATCGGGCCGTGCACACCAAGGTCCCCGGCATCGAGGTGGCCGTCAGGGTCGTGGAGCACGCCCCGGACACCGAGGGCGATCCGGCGGAGGCCTTGCTGCGCGGCTGCGCCGTGCTGGACCGCCTCGACCATCCCGGCATCGCGCGCTTCCGCCACCTGGAGCCGTCGGAGACCTGGACGGCCTTGGTCATGGATCGGCTGGAGGGCAAGAGCCTGCTCCAGATCCTGGCGGACGCCCCGCTGCCCCCCAGGCTGGTTGTGGAGATCCTCGAGCCCGTGCTCGAGGCCCTGGCCTACGCCCACCGCCAGGAGCTGGTGCATGGGGAGCTCGGGCCGGCCAGCGTGTTCGTGGGCTCCAACGGGCGGGTCCGGCTGCTGGACTTCGGTGTGGCCGCGGCCCTGGCGAACGCGGTGGCCCCACACGAGCCCGACACCGCCGCGGCCTTCATGGCCCCGGAGCGCTTCGACGGGGCCTCGCCCCCCGCGTCCGACGTCTACGCCGTGGGCCAGCTGGCGTGGTGGTTGGCGGCGGGCCACGCAGCCTGCGAGGCCACCACGCGGGACGAGGCTGCCCGCTGGCACCGGGAGCGGGGTGCCCCGGATCTCGACGCCGTGCGCCCGGCGACCCCCGCTTGGCTCACCCGCTGGGTCCGGGCCTTGACGGCCAGGGACCTCACCCAGCGCCTCGCCCACGGCGACGCGGCGCTGGCGCTGCTGCGACGCATCCAGGCGGAGCAGCCCGAGATCTGGCCCAAGTCCGGGATGCGCCTGCTGCCCGAGCTGGTGAAGGGCGAGGTCGGCGTCGGCTTCGACAGCCCGGCGGCCCCCCGGGTGGCCAGGCCTCCGGTGGAGCCCGAGGTGCCGTCCGAAGCTCCCGTCGAGCCCCCCGCAGAGCCCCCCCTGCTCACCGCGACGGCTCCTGCGGAGGACCCGGCTCCGCCCGAGGGTGAGCCCGAGCTGGACCCATTGCAGAAGGGCCTGCTCGTTGTGGCCGCGGTCCTGGCGGCCTGCCTGGCCATCGGAGCCTTGGTCATGGCGTTTCCGACGCCGGGTGAGGCGCCCTCCGGGCCACCAGCCCAGGCCCAGGACCCTGCGCCTGCCGCCCAGGACGCCGCGCTCCTCCCCCCCGATCGCGGACCCGCGGTCCCGGCGGAGCCCGCCCGGGTCTCAGGCCCCACCCCTGCGGGTGATCCCGGCAAGACGGCGGACGAACCACCCCCGTCCTCCGACCCGGAGGTCGTCCACGCCGGCGAGCTCCTGGGAGCCCACACCGGCTCCCTGACGGTGGTGACGGTGCCCCCTGGGGCCCGGGTGGTCGTGGACGGTGTCGAGGTCGGCACCGCCCCCGTCACCGTGCGCGAGCTGCCGGGCCTGGCGGAGGTCCAGCTGAGCCTGGATGGCTACCGCAGCGTCCAGCGCAGCCTCTCCATCGAGGCCGGCCAGCGCGCGGAGCTGGGGCCCGTTGAGCTGGAGCGCCTGCCCGCGCTCTTCGGCGTGGTGGAGATCTTCGGCGTGGGGCTCGAGGGTGGAGGCGTCTCCGTCGACGGCGGCGCCCGGGTCCCCCTGCCCGCCCAGGTCGAGCTGCCGGCTGGGGTGCACGAGTTCCAGGTCTTCGCCCCCGACGGCGAGACCTACACGGTGACCCGCTCCATCGCCTTCGACGGGAGCGGCGCCGCGGTGCCGGTGGACCTACAGGCGCTCTAGAACGCGACCCCGACGGCCTCGCAGATGAAGCCCATCAGGGGGGCGGCCTGCTTGCAGGCGGCGGCGTAGCGGTCCATGAAGTCCGGCTGGACGACGTCGTCGGCGGTGAAGGCGAAGGTGGCGGCGTGTGACTTGCGCTTGAGGGACTCGGCGTGGGGATGGTCCTTGTCGAAGCCGCGGGGCACGCGCTTGAGGGACTCGCCCATGTGGCAGGGCATGTCAGCCACAGCCAGGGCTCGTTGAATCTCGGTCCATTCGTCGGCCCGATCCACGATGTGCTGGCGGATCTTGTTGAGGGCGGGGTTGGGGGGCATCCAGACCCCGAAGCCACCGAAGACTTCGCCCGGCGCCAGGTGCAGGTAGAAGCCGGGGGCGTGGGCGTCTTTGGCGCGTTCGTGGCGGAAGTGCACGCCGGTGTGGGTCTTGTAGGGGGACTTGTCCTTGGAGAAGCGCACGTCGCGGTAGATGCGGAACAGGGAGCCGCCCACGGCCTTGGGGATGGCCTGGAAGTGAGGGCTCACGGCGTGCAGGGGCTGCTCGAAGTCGCGGATGAAGGCCAGGGCCGCGCCCTTGACGTCGCGCTCGTAGCGGGGCTTGTTGGCCTGGAACCAATCGCGGTTGTTGTTCTCTTCCAGCTCGGAGAGGAACTCGAACAGGGCGGGTGAGAAGTGGGGACCGGGCATGCTGCCTCCGTTGATGGGGATACCGATGACCTAACGCCCTACCCGGACAGGAATCGGTCCGGATAGGGGGGGCGGCCGGAGGTCCCGTGAACACCACCACCATCATCGTCATCGCCGTGGTCCTGGCGCTCTTCATCGGCAGCACGGTGCTCAAGCAGCGCCGCTACGCCAAGATCCTCGGTGAGGTCCGCGAGGTGCTCGACAAGGGCGCGGTGGTGGTCGACGCTCGCTCGTCCATGGAGTTCTCCGGCGGGCACCACGACGGCGCGGTGAACTACCCCGCGGGCGACGGCGCCAAGGCCGCCAAGCGGCTGCGGGACAAGAAGCGCCCGGTGGTGGTCTACTGCATGAGCGGCGCCCGCAGCCGGCGTCTGGCGGCCGAGCTGCGAAAGCTGGGGTTCGAGCGGGTGCTCGACGCTGGGCCCATGGCCAACATGCGAGGGCTCCCTGCAGGACGGGCTCCGCGGAGATAAGCGGCCGGTCCCACGAGACCGGAAGCCCCATGTTCGAGACCACCGTCCGCGTGCGCTCCACCCAGGTGGATCAGCTGGGTCACCTCAACAACGCCGCCTTCCTCGAGATCTTCGAGTGGGCCCGCTGGGAGTGGGCCGAAGAGGGCGGCTCGGCCTTCCACGACATGATGAAGACCGACGGCCTCGGCCCGGTCATCGTGCACATCGACATCGGCTTCCGCCGCGAGGTCCGCTTCCACGACCGCCTCACCATCCGCACCTGGCTGGTGGGCTGCGACGGCCGCAAGGGCACCATCCTGCAGCGCATGATCCGCCCCGACGGCCAGCTGGCGTCCGAGGCCCGCTTCACCTTCGTGACCATCGACATGGCCAAGCGCAAGGTCGTGGCCATGCCCCAGGCCATCGTGGACATGGTGGAGCCGGCGCCGGAGAGCTAGCCCGGGAGGGTCCGCCGCTCGCCGGGGTTTGCCGTGAGGAAGGGATCGGGGTCCCACGGGGAGCCGCTGCATGCCTCCGCTGCGGCCTTGCAGCCGCCCTGGCAGCTGCGCTCGAGCCGGCAGCCGGCGCAGGCGACCGGGCGGGCCTCGACGTAGGCGGCCAGCGCCGGCCCATCCAGGATCTCCCGCAGGCTCTGGGTGCGCAGGTCGCCGAGGATGGTGGGGCTGTGGTTGCAGGGCCGCAGCCGGCCCGCCGGGTCCACGGTGTAGTAGGCCTGCTCGGTGCCCAGGGCGCAGAAGCCGAAGGACAGCCGCTCGTAGCGCTCTATGGGGATCAGGCAGGGGGGCATGGCGATGGAGCAGGCCATGGGCAGCCCCCAGCGGCCGGAGAGGGCCTCGGCGCTGTCCAGCAAGGCGGTGAGCTCCGCGGGGCTGGCCTGCAGTGTGTCGATGTGTCGCGCGCCCTCGCCGCCGGGGTTGAAGCGGTTGAGCATCAGCCCGTCGACCCCCAGGGCCACACACAGCTCCACCACCCGCTCGAGCTCGCCCAGGTTGGGCTTCATCGCCACGAACACGGCCACCACCCGCTGCCGCCGACCCTTCAGGGCGGCGACGGCGGCGGTGCAGCGGTCGAAGGCCCCGGGCCGCCCGGAGAGCCGGTCGTGCAGGGCTCGGCCCCCCGCCAGCAGGGGCAGCTCCCAGGTGGTGATGGCCTCGGGGCCCAGCCGCTCGATGAGGCCGTCGTCGAGGTGGCCACCGTGGCTGATGAGGTTGAGCTTCACGCCCCGGGCGTGCAGCTGGGCGACGATGGATGGGAGCTCGGGGTGCAGGCAGGGCTCGCCCCCGGTGAGGGTCAGCAGTCCGCAGCCGCTCTCGTCGATCAGCCGGTCGAGCAGGGCGAGCATGTCCGGGGTCGGCAGGGGCTCGGGGCTGGGCACGCCCGGGTTCTTCCAGGCGTTGTAGCAGTGGCCGCAGCGGTGGTCGCAGCGGGCCACCAGCTCCACCACGAAGCCGCGGGGGAACGGGTAGGGCCGCTGCGGCGGGCCGCTCATTCGTCGGCCGTGGCCTCGGGGATGATGCTCGCCGGGTCCACGACCTCTGGCACCGCGGGCACATCCGGCGCGTCGTGGGGGGAGCTGAGCTTGTGGTCGATGGCGGCGATGGCGGCCTCGACCCGGCGCTGGACCTCGTCGGCCTGGGCTTGCTCGTCGGGGTTCAGCCCCATGCCGTCTTCGGCGGTGAGCTTGGTCAGGTCGCGCCGGACCTGCTCGAGCACCTGCACGATCACATCGGCCTGCAGGGTCTGTTGCGCCGCCATGCCCTCGAGCAGCTCCACCCGCGGGGCCAGGCTCTGCAGGGCGTCCTGGCGGGGGGTGTACATCATGGGCTCGTAGCAGGTGGCCAGCTCCATCTCCTTGGGGCGCTTGGCCCAGACCCCGGAGCGGAGGGTGGCGATGTCTTGCTCGAGCAGGCCGGCTTCGGCGTCGGTCAGCAGGCCGCGGCCCCGCAGCTCCTTTACCAGGCTGGCGCTGGTCTCGAGGCGGGCCAGGAGTGTGGCCTTGCCCTTCTCGGTGAAGGGGTAGGGGTCGCCACCGAAGGCGGCCTCGGCGGCGTCCTTCCAGGTGGACAGGCAGCGGGTCCAGGTCTTCTCGGCGGCCAGGCCTTCGGCGTGGGCGAGCGCGGGGTCGCCTTCGGGATCCGCGATCGGATCGATGGTGGGGTCGACGATGGGGTCACCGCCGGCGTCCACGGCGGATGACGGGCAACCCGTCAGGACGCCGAGGGAGGCCATGATGACCAGGGTGACGGGGGCGCGGGGGCTCATTCGGCGTCCTCCAGCTTCGCGCGGACGATGGTGACCTGGGCCTGGGCCCGCTCGGCCGTCTCGCGGATCTCCACCATGTCGGTGGCGGTCATGCCCGGGCCGCCGCCGGTCTCCGCGACCACGGCGATGTCGGCCTCGATCTGGGTGAGCACACGCTCCACGACGGCCGCGTTGAGGGTGCCTTGGGTGGCCAACTGCTCGAGCAGGGGCAGGCGCTGCTCGAGGCGGCGGCCGCTGTCGCGCATGGGCACGACCATCATGGGCCGGTAGCAGGTGGCGCCCTCCATCTCGGTGGGGCGCTTCTTGCCGACGGCCAGGATCAGGGCGTCCACGTCGGCCTTCAGCAGGCCCGCCTCGGGGGCGGAGAGCAGACCGCCGGCCTGCAGGCCATCCACGGTGAGCTTGCTGGTCTCGAGCTGGGTCAGCAGGGCGTCCTTGCCCGCGCGGTCGAAGGGGTGGGGGCCGCGCTCCCCCGCGCCGATGGCCGCGGCTTCTTGCCAGATGGGGAGCATGGCGGCCCAGGTGGCGTCCTGGGTCAGGGCCGCGCCCTGCTCCAGGCCCTCCTCCAGCTCCGGGATGCCGGGGGGGGGAGGGTCGCCCGGATCGGCCTGCGCCACGCCGGGGAGCAGGCAGCCGAGCATGGTCAGCGAGATGCGCAGGCGGCTGGGGGACATGGGATCCTCCGGGGTCTCCCGAGAGGGTAGCCCGGGCTGGGCACCCTGGCCCGGGGGCATGGGATAAGCTCCCATCGACACGTCTTCAGGATGAACACATGAGCGACACCCTGGTCTTCCTGGCCGTCCCGGATCCCCAGCAGGCCATCCAGCTGGCCTCGGCGCTGCAGGGCCCCGAGCTGCAGGTGGAGCTGTACAGCAGTGGCGCGGAGCTGCTCGACAGCCTGAGACAGGACGCCCCCGATCTCGTCGTGCTCGACGCGGGCATCCAGGATCAGGACGGCTTCGCCCTGTGCGCCCGCCTGCGCCTGGCCGCCCTCGACGGCGACCTGCCCGTGGCGATGCTGTGCCCCCGGGCGGCGGATCAGTCCCGCGCCCGGGCCGCCGGCGCCGACGTGGTGCTCGCCCACCCCGTGGGGCCTGTGGATCTGGTGGCCATCGTGCGCAGCCTGCTCGAGCGCCGGGCGAGCCGGACCGGCTCTGGTCGCGTGCCCCTCGAGCCCCTGCCGCCCCTGGGACGCATCGACTCGGTGCTGCTGGGTCGGGACGACGGCTTCCCCCGTGAGGGCTCGTTCTCCTCGGCGACCTTCCCCGAGCTGGTGCTCGATCTGTTCCGTCGGCGTTTCTCCGGGGCCATCGACATCGAGGCCGGCGATCAGCAGGCCCGGGTGGCCTTCTCCCAGGGCCACCCCGTGTCCGTGGCCATGCGCTCCCCGGAGACCGGCATCGGGCGCATGCTCGTGGAGGCCGGCCAGCTGAGCGGCGATCAGGTGGGCCAGGTGGCCCGGGCCGCCCGCCGGCGCGGCGTGCCCCTGGGGCGCCTGCTGGTCACCCACAAGCTCGTGGACGCCGTCAGCCTGGACCACACCCTGCAGCTGCAGACCGTGCGGCGCATGGCCTCCATCCGTCGCTTCGGCTCGGGCGCCTGGCGCCGCAGCCACCAGCTGGCGGCCACCGGAGCGGGCTGCCCGACCCACGCCGCCGCGGTGTTGTGGCACATGGCCGACGTCAACGTCCCCGTCCCGGCGCTGACCGCCGAGGACGACGAGCGCTTCATCCACGCGGGCGCGGAGCTCGAGGGCTGCTGGCACCTGTTCGATCCCACCGGCCGGGCCGCTGGGCTGTGGCTGGTGCTGCTGGGCGGGGGCCGGGTGGCCGACGCCCGCAAGCTGGCCGGCGATCGCGTCCTGCCCCTGCTCGCGGTGCTGGCGGCCACCGGGGTCATCACCGTCAGCGACGACTCCCCGGACGCGGCCCGGCGGGCCGCCGTGCTGGCCCGCAGCGATCTCGAGCCCTTCCGGGAGCTGCTCGAGGCCACCCACGCCATCGCCAGCGGGGCCGACGCCTACACCGGGCTGGGCATCGCGCCCTCGTCCGCGGTCGAGGACATCGAGGTCGCCGCGGCCGAGCGCATGGACCGCTACCGCCCCGAGACCCTGCCCCCCGGCCTGAGCGCCGCCGAGCGGGCCCGGGCCGCCGAGCTGCACCGCCAGGTGCTCAACGCCCGGCGTATGCTCGGCCACCCCCGCCGGCGAGCCGCCCACGACTTCCTGATGGGCACCGTGGACGCCGGCGGTCAGCTGGGTGAGCAGGCGCTGGACCACGCCATCTTCCACGCCGAGCACGCCCGTCGGCTCTACCGTCGCGGCGAGTACCAGCGCGCGGCCTCCATGCTCAGCACCGCGCTGCAGCTCGAGGGCGAGACCGCCGATCTGCTCGCTATGCTGGGCCAGGCCCTGCACCGGGCCGCCCCCGGGGACCGCGCCGCCGGGGAACCGGAGCTGCGCCGGGCCCTGCGCCGGGATCGCCACCATCCCCTGGCGCACC
The DNA here is from genome assembly GCA_964481655.1 of uncultured Enterobacterales bacterium. GTDB lineage: Bacteria > Myxococcota_A > UBA796 > UBA796 > JAFGLY01 > CALDOK01. Next base: position 16,152 of record CAYZVO010000047.1, read on the forward strand.
TGTACCTGGGGCGCCTGCTGGCGGCCCGGGGGGATCGCCGGGAGGCCATCGCCCTGCTGCGGCGGGCCAAGGCCCTGGCGCCGCAGCTGCCCGCCGTCCGTGAGGCCCTGCAGCGGGTCGAGGCCGGCCTGCCCGTGGAGCCGCCCCCCGCTGGGTCCACCCCGTGAGCCAGGAGCGGGATCGGCCGCTCCCGGGCGCCGAGCTGTTCAGCTCCCGCTGGGCCCTGCTGCTCACGACCCTCGGCATGGCCGTGGGCACGGGCAACATCTGGCGCTTCCCCCGCATCATCTCCAAGTGCGGTGGTGGCGCCTTCCTCATCCCCTGGGTGATCTTCCTGTTCGCCTGGTCCATCCCCCTGCTGGTGCTCGAGCTGGGCATGGGCCGCTCGAGTCGCCGGGGCTGTGTCGGGGCCTTTGCCCACATCGCGGGGCCCAAGCTCGGCTTCCTGGGCAGCTTCGTGGCCTTCTGCTGCACCGCCATCATGTTCTACTACGCGGTGGTGGCGGGCTGGTGCCTGAAGTACCTGATCGTGGGCGCCAAGGGCGGCCTCCAGGGGCTCGCCGGGGGTGCGGCCGAGCAGGTCTTCCTGGACTTCGCCAACTCGCCGGAGCCCATCATCTACCAGGTGCTCGCCATGGGCGTGGCCGGCGTGGTGGTGCTCTGGGGCGTGGTCCGCGGCATCGAGCGGGCCAACAAGTTCCTGATCCCATCGCTCTTCGTGCTGCTGCTCCTGGCCCTGGTGCGCTCGGTGACCCTGCCGGGGGCAGGGGACGGGCTGCGCTTCCTCTTCACCGTCGACTGGGCCCTGCTGGGAGACGCCAACACATGGATCGAGGCCATGTGTCAGTCCGCCTGGTCCACCGGCGCCGGCTGGGGGCTGATGCTGACCTACGGGGTCTACGTCAGCCGCAAGGAAGAGGTGGTCAGCAACGCCGTGATCACGGGCCTGGGCAACAACACCGCCAGCATCATCGCGGCGGTGGCCATCATCCCGGCGGTCTTCGCCCTGGCGCCCATGGCCATCGCCCCGGAGCGCCTGGCGGAGCTGGGCGGGGTCGAGGGCTTCCTCACCGCGGGCGGGCCCGCGTCCACGGGCCTGACCTTCATCTGGATCCCGGCGCTGTTCGAGCAGATGCCCGGGGGTGGGGTGTTCACGGCCCTGTTCTTCCTGACCCTGTTCTTCGCGGCCCTGTCGAGCTTGATCGCCATGGTCGAGCTGGCCTCCCGGGTGCTCATCGACATGGGCGTCCAGCGCAGATCGGCGGTGATGGCGGTGGCGGGCACTGGCATCGTGCTGGGGATCCCCTCGGCCATGAACCTCGAGGTCTTCCAGAACCAGGACTGGGCCTGGGGCCTGGGCTTGATGGTCTCGGGCCTGTTCGTGGCCTTGGCCGTGGCGCGCTACGGCCCGGCCCGCTTTCGGCGGGACACCCTCAATCCGAAGGAAGCCCGCTGGCTGGGGCGGGGCTTCGACCTGTGGATCCTGATCGCCATCCCGGCCCAGTTCCTGATCATGCTCGGCTGGTGGTTCTCCCAGTCCATCTCCTGGGATCCGGCGGGCTGGTGGGATCCCTTCGGCACCTTCACCGTGGGCACGGTCCTGTTCCAGTGGGCCTTGGCCCTGGGGGCCTTCATCGCGCTGAATCGCTGGTTGGTGCGGCGGTCGACGATGGCCGACCAGGGCGGCTAGGACGCCTCCTCCCCCTGCAGCTCGAAGCTGGCGAGCGGCTCGCCGTTCCGGGTGATCCCGATGCGGGTCTGCAGGCGAAAGCCGGCGCCCTCCATGATCCTCCGCACGACGGTGATGACCCGCTGTTGGTCGTGGCCTTCGGGCAGCTCGAGGTCGAAGTCTGATCGGGGGCCGTCCGGGCCCAGGAAGGTGCCCCCGCCCGGGACGTCGGCGCCTTCGCCCAGGGCTTCGATCACGAGATCCTCGAGGGTGCCGCGGTCCAGGGGGGAGAGGCCGGGCGTGATGGTGATGTTGTAGCTCATCCATCCGGGCTATCGTGTGTTTGCTCGCGGGGCCCCTGGAGCTTCGGGCTCGTCGGGGTGCGGCAGATCGATCCTCCGGAACAGGGGCGTGGAATGCGTGAGAACGAGCGATACGCGCGCGAGCTCGCGTCCGCGGTGGAACTCCGCCTTGGAGTGTGCCCTGCGGTCGAGGGTGGTGGCGTCCGTTGGCGTGTGGACTTCGGCGACGAGGCCCGGCTGTGTCGCGTCCGCTGCTTCCACTACGAAGACCGGAACCCCTTCGAGAGCCCGCGAGAAGGAACCCTCACCCTCGGGATCCAGGGCAACGCCCATCAGTCCAAGGTCGAGGTGGGCCAACGAGCGCCATGGATCCCCGGCGCGGAGTACTTCGTGGAGTTCCGCGATGTCGAGACAGTCGTGGCGACCTGTCGGGTGCGGTCGGTCACCGACGTGACCAGGTCGGCGGAGCGTTGGCTGGCGGGGGCCGCGGTGCCGGAGATGCACGCGGCGTTCGACTTCGTGGACCGGCGCGACCGGCAGCGGCGGCGGATCCGCGACGACGTGGCCGCCGGGCTGTCCATGCTGGGCAGCACGCTGGAGCTGGGTGACAACACTTCCGGGTTTGGCGGGTCCGAGCACGGCGAGCTGTGGGCCTTCGTAGGTGAGCGCTCTTGCCGCGTCGCCGCTGGCGCGGACGGCCTGGAGGCGGCGCTCCTGCTCCACCGCACGCAGCTGGCATGCGTCGGTGGTCTCCGTGTTGCCGAGCTGGCGCGCGTCTTGGTCCGCTGGATCGAGAAGCGAAGGTCCATCGGGACGATGGCGGCCGGTCCAGGCCGCTGGGAGCTCGCGGAGCGCGCAGAGCTGTTCGAACAAGGCCGGTACGCCGCCTGGCACTGGCACCAGGTGAGGGCGCAGTCGCGCCACAGCCCGATCCTGTCCGCCTACGCGCCTCTGCTCGACCTCATCGTCGAAAGCGAGGTGGTCTCGCGCTACTTCTCTTTCACCAGCCTGAACCGCCTGTGTTTCAGCAGGTGCCTGCTCTACCCGTTCGACACGGAGAGGATGCCCATGATGGCCCCGGCGGCGGGGGGACGCTTCTGGCTCGCTGATGTCGGCGGCTACATGTCCCACGACGAGCCCAGCGAGCCCGTGCAGTTGGACGCCAGAGCGGCAGTTCGACGTCTGGAGGACGTGCTGTCAACGGACGATGGCAGGGTCCATCCTGGCAATGTCGACGACGCGATGGCCGACGTGGTCAACGCGGCCTTCGAGAACGCCGGGAGCCGCCTGGTCGCGGAGAAGGTCCAGGATCGACAGTGGCTGCGTGTGGTGGTCCGCGCTGGCGACGGCCGCGTCTGCCGGCTGAGGTGTGACGGTGAGGGGTGGGTTCGGCTCCAACGCACCGAGACATCGAAGCCCGTCCGCCTATCTGTGGATCAGGCGGTGATGAGCCTGATGGAGCGGTTCGACGAGGGCGCTCGCTGACGGCGGAGGCTGCGATCCTCGAGCTTCTTGACGACACCGATGTTGTCGTGGTCCGAACACGGTCGCGTCTGGCGCCCCCCCAACACACCGAACTTCCAGAGCTCGTGAGGGCCTGGAACGAGCAGCGAGGGTGGGCGACGTTCGCCGAGTCGATGTGGTCCGGCAGCAACAAGGACCAGCTCGAACGTTCCAATGTCGCGACAGGGTCGCCCCGAACGTTCCACTTCATGGGATCATCCTGGTGGCGCCGCCTCTGGCGAACGGTGGAACGCCCGTTTTCGGCGCCCCGCTCACCGCCGCCACCCTCGGGTGGAACGTTCAACCCCACCCTGTCGCCGAAGTGGAGCGTTCACCCCCACCCTCGTCGCTCCGAGAGGGACTCGCACCAGCGGGAATCCCTGTGCTCGACGCCCCCGTCGTGAGCGGGGCAGGGAGCTGGAGCTCTGATGGCCGACCAGGGCTGATCTCAGCGTCGCCGGGTCGCCGCCATCCACCCCACCAGCCCCAGCAGCCAGACCAGCCAGGTGGCCGAGCCACTGCCCGCGGTGCCGCAGCCGCCACAGCCGCAGCGGGGCGGGGTGACCGGCTCGCCGGTGTCGTCTGCGGCCTCGCTGTCGTCCGGGCCGGTGTCGTCCGGGGGCTCACTATCGTCTGGCGGATCGCTGTCGTCAGGCCCGGTGTCGTCGGGGCCGGTGTCGTCCGGGGGCTCGATCTCGATCCAGGAGGGGCTCACGAAGAGCCACTCGAAGCTGTCCTCGCCGCCGTCCTCGCAGTCGGCGGGCGGGTCCAGCTGCACGGCCGGGTAGATCCAGGCCGGCATGTCCTCGGCGGCGATGGAGCCCGTCCAGGCTCCCTCGGCGCTGGCCTCGAGGCTGATGGCCTCGTCGGGGGTCACCGCCACCACGTCGATCACCCACTGGGCCCACTCCTTAGGCACCCGGATCGCGAGCTCGAGGGGCTCGTCGTGGCCCACGCTGAGGTCCTGGCCCAGCGTGCCCACCAGCTCCCCGCCGCTCGACCAGTCCACCGCCACGGGCACGGCCGGGCCGGTGGAGACGTAGCTGCGGTGGTCCACGATGGCGTCGTGGATGGCGTTGCGGTCCAGGATGTCGCCCTCGGGCATCACCAGGATGGTCAGCCCGCCGGTGGAGGTGTGGTCGTCGGTGACGTCCAGGCAGAGATCGCCGGGCAGGGTGAGGTGCGCGTCCGTGCCGCCGATGAAGCCGAAGCGTCGCGCGAACCCGTCGGGGTCCATGGCGGTGGTGGCGTGGCCCTCCTCGACGACACCGACCACCGGCTCGTCCCACCAGCCCAGCGGGCCGCCCAGGTGGTTGCCCCAGCCGGAGTAGACCTCGACCGCCACCTCGTGGTCGGGATCCCAGCACGAAAAGTCCACCCACATGGGGGAGGTGACGTTGCTGTGGTGGGGGACCAGCAGCGCCGGCCCGAAGCCCTCGGCCTCGATCTCGTCCAGCCAGGTGGCGATGGACTCGCAGTCGTCGAGGGCCGCGCCGTCGGCCATGGGCTTGCTGTGCTCCCAGGTGAAGTCCGACAGGACCTGGTCCGAGGCGAACAGGTAGAGGTTGCGGTGGCCCAGCCGCAGGTCCTCGTTGAGCATGATGACCTCGGCCCCCGGGACCACCACCAGGCCCTCCGCCTGGTCGTCGTGGCCGAGCATCCGCTGGAAGAGTTCCTCCCACGCCTCGGGCTCGGCTGCGTTGGCGGCGTTGACATGGTCGGTCAGGGCCAGCCAGTCCAGCCCGTTGTCCCGGGCGGTCTCGAAGACCTCCGCCAGGGAGCCGCAGACGGTGTCGCCGCATCCGTTGCCGTAGTCCGAGGCCTGGCCGTCGCCCGAGATGCCGGTGTGTTGGTGGGGCTCGCCGATGTAGTAGGCGTTGCCCTCGAAGCTGGTGAAGGCGCTGGCGGTGAGCACGGTGGCGAGCAGGAGGGGCGACATGACCGTTGGATTCTCTCACGAGCGGCGCGCGGTTCAGGACGCGCTGTCCAGAGGATACGTTTGACAGAGCTCCTTGGGAACGGCAAGTGTGTGCCGTCTCGCACCGATCCTGGGTCCCATGCTCCCTCGCCACCTCTCGTTCGCGGCTCTCTTCCTTCTCCTTGCGGGATGCGACGCCTGCCGCAGCGGGACCGCGGTCGACACCCAGGACACGGCCCTGGAGCCCAGCCTCCGCTGGGACCCGGCGCACACGGTGGTGCTGGTGACCATCGACTCCCTGAGCCCCCGCATCCTGCTGGACTCGGAGTGGAGCGCACAGGTCACCCCGAACATGGGTGAGGTCTTCGACGAGGGCGTGGTGCTCGAGAACGTGCTCACCCCCCAGGGCGCCACCCGCCCGGCCCTGGCCACGCTCGCGACCGGGCTGTACCCGGAGAGCCACGGGGCGCGCACCAACTACTCGGAGCTGCGCAACGGCACGACCCTGCTGCGGCGCTTCAAGGACGCCGGCTACTACACCATGGGCTACTCGGCGAACCAATGCCCGGTGCTGCTCGAGGAGGACATGGACGATCGGGTCTGCACCTGGATCCAGGAGCTGAAGGACGACCTGCCCCTGATGGTCCGGGACCAGCTGCTGGTGGAACAGCTCAACGAGTCCCTGCTGGAGGTGCCCGACGAGCAGCCCCTGTTCGTGTGGCTGCACCTGAACAACGTCCACAAGCCCTACCAGTCCCTGCCCGAGCTGGTGGACGCGCTGCACCCCGAGCCCTACGCCGGGCCCATCGATCCGGCGGACGACGACTCGGTGGCGCTGGTGACCCTGGGCCAGCTGCCCTACACCGAGCAGGATCGGCACTACCTCGAGGCCGTCTACGCCGCCCAGCTGCAGCAGACCGACGAGCTGGTGGGCTCGATGTTCGATGTGCTGGCCGAGCTTTCGCGCTGGGACGAGGCCGTGGTGGTGCTGGGCGCGGACCACGGCGAGGAGCTCGCGGACCGCGAGGACATCGGGTACTTCTGGCACGGCTGCTCCCCCTACGGCAGCGTGCTGCGCGTCGTCTACGGCCTGCGGGCCCCCGGCCGGCTCGAGGGCGGCGGCCGCCTGGACGGCTGGGTGGGCATGGTCGATCTCGCCCCCACCATCGTGGAGCTTGCTTCGGCCTTCCCCTGGTCCGGGGATCGCGAGGGGCGCTCGGTGGTGGACTACCTGCTGGGCGAGGACGAGCCCGGCCACGCGGTCTTCGCCTCCCGCAACCGGGACACCGCCGTGATGGTCGCCGACGGCTACAAGTACATCTACAACTCGACCCCCGAGTTTCAGGCCTGCCTGCCCTACAACACGGTCGATGACGTCTTCTACCCGGTGGAGACCGAGGAACTCTACGACCTGGCCGCCGATCCGGACGAGCGCAGCAACCTGGTGGACAGCTTGGGCAGCGAGGCCGCCACCCACCGCACCGAGCTGTGCGAGTGGATGGCCTCGGTCACCTGGGTCGCCGAGGGCACCGAAGAGAGCACCGAGCTGTACCAGATGTGCCAGGACTGGCTCTGCTCCGTGGGCTCCGAGGCCTGCGAGGACTAGGTGTCCCGCTACGCCACCAGCCCCGAGCAGGTCCTGCTGCGCGCCCTGCAGTGGGAGTGGTCCGGCATGAACACGGCCCTGCTGGGTGGGGCCTTGAAGCCCCCCACCATCGGGCTGTCCGAGGGTGTGCGCAAGCTGGGTCGCTGGGAGCCGGGCACCCGGACCATCGAGCTGTCCCGGACCCTGGTGATGGAGCACCCCTGGGGCGAAGTGCGCGAGGTCCTGGCCCACGAGATGGCCCACCAGTACGCCCACGAGGTGCTCGGGGCCAGCGACGAGACCGCCCACGGCAAGGCCTTCCGCCGCACCTGCGAGCGCATGGGCATCCTGGCCCGGGCCCGGGGGGCGCCCCGGGGGCTGCCCGAGAGCGAGGGAGAGCCCCGGGTGCTGAGGCGCATCCGCAAGCTGCTGGCCCTGGCCCAGAGCCCCAACGAGCACGAGGCCCGCCTGGCCGCCGCCCGCGCTCAGCGGCTGATGCTCGAGCACAACCTGGCCGAGGCCGACGCCGGGGAGCCCCTGCCCTACCGCAGCCGCCAGCTGGGGGCCGTGAAGCGGCGCTTTCAGGCCCACGAGAAGATGCTCGCGGGCCTGCTGGGGGAGCACTTCTTCGTGCGCTGCATCTGGATGAACGGCTTCGACCCCCAGCGGGGCATGGCCGGCCGCTACCTCGAGATCAGCGGCACCCCCGAGAACCTCGCGCTGGCCGCCTGGGTCCACGGCTTCCTGCTGCAGACCGGCGAGCGCCTGTGGGTCGAGCACAAACGCGCCGAGGGCATCCGGGGCAACACCGACCGGCGGCGCTACCTGGCCGGGGTGGTCTACGGCTTCGGTGAGCAGCTGCGGGACCAGGCCCGGCGCAACCAGGAAGAAGGCCTGATCTGGCTGGGGGATCGGGGCCTCGAGGACTACTACGAGACCCGCCACCCCCACGTGCGCCGGGGCCGGGGCCCCAGGATCCGCGCCACCGACGCCTGGCGCGACGGCAAGTCGGCGGGCCGCGGGATCGTGCTGCACAAGCCGGTGACCGCGGACGCCCGCCGGGGCACCCGGCGCATCACCGAGAAGAAGCGCTAGTTCGGCTCGTCGCGCACCACGGGGGCGCCCCAGCCGTCGTAGCTACCTCGCAGCGGCGTGAGCGCCTGCAGGATCTCCCAGGTGGCGCGGTCGGCCTGGTCCTCGTCCAGGGCGCTGGTCTTGTGGAAGGGGAGGGTCCAGTGCTCCGGGTGGGCGTCGGTGCCAGGGGCCCGGGGCTCGTCTACGCGGTAGCCCAGCTCCTCGAGGGCGCCGGTCGCGATGGTGCAGGCTTCGGCGCTGGGCAGGTGGGCCCAGTGGTCCACCTCCCGCGGGGTGGTGAGGCGATCGCCCCGCTGCTCCAGCTGCCGGATCACCCCCCGGTTCATGATGCGCTGGTGGGAGAAGGCGTCGGGGAACAGGAAGTCCCAGTAGAAGCGCCAGGAGGGATCGGACTCGGTGAGCCAGCGGACGCGGTAGGGCTCGAGCTCGCAGGTGCCGATGGCGGCCCCCACCTCGGAGCCACGCTCGCTGGGCAGCATGAACACGAAGGTGGTGGCGCCGCGGGCCACGAAGCGACCCAGGAAGCGGGCCTCGAGGCCCCGCTCCAGGCAGGGGACCAGCCGGTCCTCGAGGGCGAACAGCGCGGCGGCCTCGTCCTGGGAGCGCAGCCCGTCCTCGCGGGGCGCCTGCATGCGCACCCGCACCTGCAGCCGCAGGTCGAGCCCCGGCGCGGGGGCGTGGGTGGCGGCCCCCAGGTCCACCAGGATGATCAGGCGGTCCTCGTCCAGCAGCGCTTCATAGAACTCGAAGCGTGGCGTCCAGGACGGGGGCATGAGCACCTGCGACGTGTCGAATGAGAGAACCTGTTGGATGAAAGCATCATACAACAGATCCTCACCCGAGATGTCTCGGGCGGCCCTCAGTCCAGCGTTCGCCCCACCGAGAAGGCCTTGGCCACCCGCTCGCCCACGCCGTAGTAGCTGCCGTCGGCCATGGAGTAGATCAGCGGGTCGATGAGCCGGAGGTCGGGGCGGCCCTGCGCGTCCAGCGCGGCCTCGTCCACCTCGAGATCGAGGATCTCGCCCACCAGCTGCGTGTGGCAGCCCAGCTCGAAGCTGTGGGCCAGCCGACAGTGCAGCACCACAGGGAACTCGGCCACGGCCGGGGCGTCCACGTGGGCGCTGCGCACCGGGGTGAGGCCGGTGGCCTCGAACTTGTCCCCCGCGCGCCCGGAGTGGATGCCGGCGTAGTCGGCCTCGGCCACCTGGGCCCGCGCCGGGATGTTCACGGTGAAGGCCCCGCGGGCGACGATGTTCTCGTAGCTCAGGCGCGACGGCCGCCAGGACACGGCCACGGCTGGGGGCTTGCTGCAGCAGATGCCGGCCCAGCTGGCGGTGGCGATGTTGGGGACGCCGTCGGCGCCGTAGCTGCCGATGACGAACACCGGGTGGGGGAAGACCATGGTCTTGGGACCGAAGGAGCGCTTGGGCATGGGTCACCTGTGTCGGTGTGTCACTCGATGGCGAAGGAGCTCGTGGCGTCGGAGGGCACCAGCCGACCGCCGAAGGCGATGCGGCCCGCTGCGGGGGGCTCCCAGAGGATGTGCACCGTGGCCTTCGGCCGTCGGCAGCTGTCGCCGATGGCCTCGGCGAGGCGATCCGACAGGGCGCCCCGCGCGGCCTCGTCGGGCCACGAGGCCACGAGCAGGCGCACGAAGACGGGCTCGGGGGTCTGCTCGGGATCCCAGCCGTTCTCGCCGTAGTCGCCCTGGGGCCCGTGCAGGTGACGCAGCCGCACCCAGGTGGCGCCCCGGCGGCCCGGGGCCAGGATCGGGGAGACGGCGTCCGCGATGCGGGTGGCCAGGTAGGGGCCGGTCGAGCCGTGGCCGACCAGTTCGATGTCGAGGATGGGCATCAGTACATCTCCATGACCCAGGGGGCGGGGCCCGCCAGGGCAGCTCCCAGGTCGGCGAGGGCGTCGTCGGGGCCCTCCAGCAGGCCCACGGCCGCCGCCTCGACGGGGCTGACGTGGCCGCTGTAGATGGTGGCCAGGCCCCGCGGGCCGGTGCGCACGAGCCCGCGGCCGCCCTTTCGGACCCGCATCCGGCCGTCTTCCAGCTCGAGCACCCAGCGTCCGCTGTTGTCGGGCAGCAGTGGGTCGTCCAGCTCGAGTTCGATCTTGGCGCTGACGGCGCTCGGCCAGCCGCGGCCCTCGAGGGCCGGCTTCAGGCACACGATCCGCAGCATCCAGCCGAGGTTCTGGTGCCAAGCCACCCTGGGCTCGGGGAGGCTGCGCAGGAACGGGCAGGAGGGGCCGCTGGGGAAGCGCAGCTCCTCGACCACCGAGGCGTGATCCGCGAGGAAGGACAGCAGCTTGCGCACCGCCCAGGGGGACACGGCCACCAGGTCCACCGCGGTCAGCCGCTGGCTGATGCCGGTGCCTGGCCCGGGGCGCAGGGTGACGTAGCCCTCGGGCTTGCCGTCGGGTGATTCCGCCAGCCAGCAGGCCAGGGGCGCGTCGTCCCGATCGTGGGTCGCCCGTCGCCACAGACCGGCCTCGCGGTCGAGGTGGCCGGCGCGGGCCTGGGCCATGCGGCGATACAGCTCGAAGCGCACCGCGTCCTCGTCCTCGGCGATGGGGCGCAGGCTGCCGCTGGGCTCGCGCACGGCGATGCGGTCGGGGGCGATGCCCGCCTCGGCGTAGGCTCCGGCGAGCTCGAAGCCGACCCGGCGATACAGGGGGTGGTTCGCGGCGTAGAGGGAGGCCAGGGCCAGGCCCTGGTCGTGGGACTCCACCAGGAAGCGCTCCATGATGCTCGCGCCCAGGCCCTTGCGCCGATGGTGGGGCTGCACGGCCACCCCCGCCACGCCGGCGCAGGGCACCGAACGGCCGCCGAAGAAGTGCCCCATGTCGTAGCTGCCCAGGGCGGCGGCCAGCTGGTCGTCGATCAGGGCGATCCGTGCTCTGTGGGGGCCGACGCGACCCAGCCAGCGGGCCGAGCGCTCGGGGGTGGAGCCGAAGGCGGCCGCCATCAGGCGGGCGTAGGCTTCGAGATCGGCGTCGGTGGGCGTGTCCCAGCGGGCGAAGCGGTCGTCCATGGCGGCCTCCGGGGTCGATCCCGCCTATCCGCGGCGGCGCCGCGCCGCAGCCCGTGGGGGGCCGGGTCTGCTACCCTGCGGTGTGGAGGTCCCCATGCGACCCACCCGATCCCTCGCCGCGATCCTGCTCTCCCTCTCGCTGGGTTGCCCCGCGCCCGACCCGGTGAAGACCGACGACACCGCCGTGCCCGAGGTCGACGCCGACGGGGACGGCTACGCCTCCACCGTCGACTGCGACGACGCGGATCCGGAGATCCATCCCGGCGCGGAGGAACTGTGTGACGCCATCGACAACGACTGCGACGGCTTCGTGGACGACGATGACGCGGACCTGGCCGACGGGCAGAGCTGGTGGCTGGACGAGGACAACGACGGCTACGGCGCCGACGACAGCGAGCTGCGCGCCTGCGACCAGCCCGAGGGGTACAAGGCCCAGGGCGGCGACTGCGACGACAGCGACGACACCGTCAACCCGGCCAAGCGCGAGGAGTGCGACGGCATCGACAACAACTGCGATGGCGAGGTGGATGAGGACGGCGCCCTGTGGTCCGAGACCTACTACGAGGACGCGGACGGCGACGGCTACGGCGACGCCTCCAGCAGCCGCCTGGTCTGCGAAGCGGACTCCGGCTGGGTGCTCGACGACGACGACTGCGATGACGGAGACGCCGGGGTCTACCCCGGCGCCCCGGAGCTGGTGGAGGGGGTGGACGAGGACTGCGACGGGCTGTTCGATGAGCACACCCCGGACGACGCCTGGGCGGTGATCGAGGGTGAGTCCGCCGGCGACCGCGCGGGCCGTGCCCTGTCCGGCGCCGGGGATCAGGACGGTGACGGCCTGCAGGACTGGTTCGTGGGCGCCAGGGGCGACGACGACGCCGGCTCGGACGCCGGCGCTGTCTACCTGGTGGCCGGGGACGATCCGGGGCAGCGCAGCCTGGCCAACGCCACCGCCAAGCTCACCGGGACCACCGGCGCGCTGGCAGGCCATGCCCTGGACGGCGGCGTGGACCTCGACGGCGACGGCTCCATCGAGCTGGTGGTGGGTGGCCCCTACGACGACAGCTACGAGCCCAACGCCGGGGTGGCCTGGGTGGTCTCGGGGCCGTTCGAGGACGGCAGCCTGGCCGACGCCACCGCCCTGTGGGGCCTGTACGACACCGACCTGGCGGGCTGGTCCGTGGCCTTGCTGGGCGACGCTGACGGCGACGGTCTGGGCGAGGTGGTCGTGGGCGCCCCCTACGGCAAGCACGGCGCGTCGAGCCCCGGCGTCGCCTACCTGGTCTCCGGTGTGCCCGACGACGACCTGGTGCTGCACGACGACGCCCTGCGGCTGATCGGCGAGTCCGACTACGACGGCGTCGGCTCCCGGGTCGCAAACGGAGGTGACCTGGACGGGGACGGCCTGGCGGACCTGCTCATCGGCGCCAGCGGCGTGAACCTCGGGGGCGCGGACAGCGGCGCAGCCTACGTCCTGTTGGGGGCGACCATCAGCGCGTTGCCCGGCGCCCTCGATCTGGGCAACGCCGACGGCCGGCACCACGGCGAGAGCGGCTACGACATGGCAGGGTACGGGCTGGCCGGCGCTGGAGATGTCGACGGAGACGGCCTGGACGACCTGTTGGTCGGTGCGCCCTACGAGGACGAGGGCGCCCGCGACGCCGGCGCGGCCTACCTGCTGCTCGGCCCCGCCACCAGCTTCGCCAGCCTGGCCGAGGCCCCGGCCAAGCTCATCGGGACCCGCACCGGCGGCAGCGCCGGCAACGCGGTGGCGCTGGTCGCCGACGCGGACGCCGACGGCCAGACCGGGCTGCTGGTGGGTGCGCCCGTCTACGAGGACGGGGTGGACGCCGGCTGGGCCGCCATGTGGCTGGGGCAGCCCAGCGGGACGGTGGAGCTGGACGACGCGTCGTGGCTGTTCCAGGGCGATCAGGTCGGTGACTACGCCGGCTTCGCCCTCGCCTCACCGGGGGACATGGACGGCGATGGCGTGAGCGATCTGCTCATCGGCGCATCCCTGAACGACAACGCCGGCGCGGAGGCCGGCGCTGTGAGCGTGCTGTACGCGGAGTGAGGATCAGCGACAGGACTGGGTCACCGATGAGTACTCGGGATCGCAGGTGGCGCCGCAGTTGGTCAGCAGGCAGGAGACCGGGTCCGAGGTCAGCATGCACAGGGCGTAGCAGACCGGATCGTAGGTGGCGTCGCAGTCGCTGATGTAGTTCGACGAGCTCCCACAGGGGGGCACGACGCGCTCCCAGCCGGGGGTGTCGCACTCGCAGTCGATGTAGACCATGTCCCAGGCGCAGCCGCTGGACATGGTGTTGTAGTACTGCTCTTCGGCGGAGTCGCAGTTGTAGTCGTAGGAGCCGTCACCGCGGTGCACGGTGAAGTACGAGCTGGCGCCGGGGTTGGCCTCGGCGTTGCTGTCGTAGCAGTCGTTGGTGTCCAGGCCGGTGTAGGGCCAGCGGCCGTCGCTGCACCAGCACTCGGGGGAGCCGCGGACGCCGTAGGTGTCGCCGTCGTTGTCGTAGAAGAAGTCGGTGCAGCCGATGGCGTTCTGCTCGTTGGTGTCGCCGTCGCAGTTGTCGTCGGCGTCGGTGTTGCAGTCCTCGGTCTCGCCGGGGTTGATGGACCAGTCGTCGTCGTTGCAGTCCTCGCCCCGGCCCTTGGCGTTCACGCAGGGGGGCGACTCGCAGTAGCCGTCACCGTCGTCGTCGTAGCACTCGGTGCCTTCGTCGATCACCGTGTCGCAGTCCTGGTCCACGTTGTCGCAGACCTCTTCGGCGTAGGGGTGGATCTCGTGGTTGGTGTCGTCGCAGTCGATCTCGGTGTTCGAGGTGTTGAGGCAGGGCGGGACCTCGCAGTAGCCGTCGCCGTCGTCGTCGTAGCACTCGGAGCCCACGTCGATGGCGGTGTGCTCGTTGCAGTCGTTGTCCAGCCCGTCGCAGATCTCGGGGGCGCCCGGGTAGATGGTGTCGTTGGAGTCGTTGCAGTCGCCGCCGTTGACGGAGTAGCCGTCGCCGTCGAAGTCGTAGTCGTCGGGGGAGACGACCGAGAAGGCGGCCTCGGCCGTGGCCCTGTTGCCGTCGGAGTCTTCCACCATGAACGACAGCACGTAGTCGGCGATGGGCAGGGTCTCGGTGCACTGGGCGTAGCCTTGGCCGTCGACGGTCATGAAGCAGGTGAAGCCGGTGCGGTCGTTGGACATGACGACCGTGAGATCCTCGGCCAGGTCCTGGCGGTCGGAGACCAGCACCATGAACACGAAGGGGTAGCCCTCGAGGCCCAGCTCGCCCTGGGAGGGGTGCAGCACCTCGACGCTGGGCAGGTCGGGCACGTCGAGGATCTCGATGGTGATCTCGGCCTCGCCCTGTTCGTTGTGCTCGTCGATGGCGCGGAGGGTGATGACGTGGACGCCTTCGGAGAGGCTGGCGGTGGTGACCTCGACGTTGCCGTCGGCGTCGGGGGGATCCGTGTCGGGGATCTCACCGTCGATGGAGCTGATCCACTGCACCAGGAGGTCTTCGACCGGGGTGTCGTCTTCGACGATGCCGGTGAAGGCGATGGGGGTCTCTTCCTCGATCTGCTGGCCGTCGAACGGGGTCAGGATGGTGACCGCGGGTTCGTTGTAGACCACGTACAGGCTCTGATCTGGGCAGCCCATGAGCGCGAGCAGGGGCAGGAATCTCCACATGGAAACCTCCGAACACGGGGTCACGATACGTCGCAACTCCTTGCGATGGCAAGGGGATCCCGGGCCGATGGGGGGCCGGGTGCACGCGACCTCACATCTGGCCTATCCCGGCTTCGCGCCTGGGCAAGCCGCGGCTACCCGGGCTCGCAGGCCTCGAGAGCGTTCAGCAGCTGGCGCCAGGGCCCGGCCGCCATCCGCTCGGTGCGACGGCTGGCGTGCAGGTTCAAGGAGTACCGGCTGATGTGGGCCCAGCTGCCGTCCCGGAACTCCCAGCTCGCCGACCAGGTGCCCGCCAGGTGGTCGTCCACCCGGTGCTCACCGGCTCCGATGGCGCGGTCCAGGCAGGCCCGGATGGCTTGCTGGTCGGGGAAGGTCTGGTGCCCGGGCGCGGGACTCAGGGCGAGCCCCTCGAGGGCCCCGCCGGCCTCGTTGGCCCAGGACAGCTCGGCCGCCCCGAACCAGGCGTGGGCGAGGGGGATGTCCACGTCGAGGCTGATGAAGGGCTCGGCGTGGCTGCCCGGGAAGCGGGCCTGGGTGGTGGCCACGGCGCTGTCCACGTCGGTGCGCACGTCCAGGGCGGCCAGCTCGCTGATGGTGTAGCCGTGGGCCAGCCAGGCCTTGCGGGTCGAGGCCTGGGTCTCCAGTGCCTGGCCCTGGGCCGCCGCCAGCACCACGGACCACAGCAGCCGGGTGCGGTAGGCCCAGTGGGGGTCGCTCTCGGGGTCGGCGTGGACTCCGAGGTGGGAGCCGTCCAGCTGCAGGTTGAGGTGGCTGCCGGCCCAGCGCCAGTAGCGGGTTTCGTCCTGCGGGGGCTCGAGGCGCCGGCCCAGGCTGGCGTCGAGGGCGGCCAGCACCGGCGCGGGGTCGTCGAGCCCGTCGCTGGCGTACAGCCCGAATGACGCGACGTGTTCGGGGTGATCGTCTTCCCAGCGGAGGTAGGCGTAGTCGAACACGGTGCCCCGCAGGGGTACGTGCAGATCGTCACCCTCGGCGTCGGGGCTCAGGCCCAGGGCGGCCGCGGCGCTGGCGTTGTCGCTGGCGAGATCCAGGGCCGCCAGGTCGGCGAAGGGCACGCCGGTGACGCCACCCACACCGCTGGTGACGAGGTTGACCACCAGGGCGATGGCGCCCACCAGCAGGTTCACGCCCAGGATGATCCCCAGGACCAGGCAGCCTCCGCCGCCCTTGCCCTGGCTCCGGACCACCGCGGGTTCGTGGGTGACCTGGCCGGTGGGGGTGTGGACGTGGGTGTCGCAGTAGCGGCAGGCCACCACGGGGGCCTCGCCCTTCCAACGCAGCGGGGCGCCGCAGCTGGGGCACTCGAGGCGCTGGCGGGAGGAGATGCGGGCCATGGGGGGGTCTAGCCCGTCCGGGGACGCCATGCTCCGGGGGGCATGTGGGGGTCGCGCGCGGGTCTAAGGGCGCGCGAACCGGGGCTCGCCCGGCTATACTCCCCGCGCCGGAGGTTTTTCATGCGTGCTGCGTTCGTTCTTCTTCCTTTTCTCGTTTCCTGCAGTGACTACGACCTCGCCGCCATCCCCAGCGACGAGACCGTGGCGCCGATCATCGACGTCGACCCCGACGTGGTCGTCTTCAGCGGTGTGGAAGTGGGCGCCTCGGACATCGAGATCTTCACCATCACCAACATCGGAAACGCGCGCCTGGCCATCGAAGATCTCGAGCTGCTGGGCTCGTCGACCTTCACCCTCACGGACCTCGAGGCCGTAGGCAGCGCGCTTGCACCCGAAGGCAGCGTCGATGTCGCGGTGCAGTTCTCCCCGATCGAGGATGGCGCAGAGGAGATCGGCTCGGTGCTCATCCACAGCACGGACCCGGCGGACCCCATCAAGGAGGTCGAGCTGTGGGCGGGCGTGGACTTCCCGGTGCTCACCATCACCCCCGATCCCCTCGACTTCGGCTCGGTGCTCGCCGGCCAGGAAGAGACCCTCACCCTGACGCTCACCTCGTCGGGTGACTCCCCGGTGACCTTCTCGGGCTTCGAGATCACCGGCAGCGAGTTCACCGCGGTCTCGGCGCAGACCTGGCCCCAGAGCCTGCCCCCCGGCGGCGTCACCACCATGGACGTCACCCTGATCGCCACCAGCGGCGGCACCATCAGTGAGACCATCACCGTCGATGTGGACTCCCCTGGCTACGACGCCAGCGCCGAGCTTCGCGCCACCGTGGGCGAGGGCGGCCCCATCGCCGTCTGCGACGTCTCCCCCGACGAGGTGCAGCCCAACCGCGACACCGCCGACTGGATCGGCCGCGAGTCCTACGACACCGATGGCTACACCATCACCACCTGGGACTGGACCCTGATCTCCCAGCCCGGCGGCTCCACCGCGTTCATGCCCCCGGGCAGCGCCGACCGCAACGACTTCGCCCCCGACCTGGCCGGCGAGTACGTGGGCCAGCTGATCGTGAAGAACGAGCTGGGCGTCGAGTCCGACCCCTGCCTGGCCACGCTGACCGCCACGCCCATCGAGAACATGTGGATCCAGATGTACTGGACCCACAGCGGCGACGACATGGATCTCCACCTGCTGGCCCCCGGCGGCACCCTCGAGAGCCGCTCGGACTGCTACTACGCCAACTGCGTGGGCGGCCTGGACTGGGGCACCTCCGGTGACACCAGCGACGATCCGGCCCTGGACATGGACGACATCCCGGGCACCGGCCCCGAGAACATCAACATCGACTACCCCGAGAACGGCACCTTCACGGTCTACGTCCACGACTACCCGGGCAGCACCTACCAGAACGCCAACGACGTCACCGTCGTGATCTACCTGGGCGGCACCCAGGTCTGGACGGACACCCGCAGCATCAGCGGCGAGAACTCCTACAACGCCTTCGCCGAGATCGAGTGGCCGTCCGGGACCGTCAACACCCTCTAGGCTGCTGACATGAACCGCCTGGCCCCCTGGCTCCTGCTGCTGGGCCTGGGCTGCCCGCCCGTGGAAGACACCGCGGACGAGCCGCCCGAGGCCGACACCGACACCGACTCGGACACGGACGCCGACAGCGACGCCGACTCCGACGCCGACTCCGACGCCGACTCCGACGCGGACGCCGACTACGACTTCAGCTTCGTCCTCACCGGCGAGCGCGCGGGCACAGGCTGGGCGCTGACCTGGGCCTGGCCCACCGAGGACGGCTACACCGAGGGCGAGGTGCTGCTCAGCGGGCAGGCCGAGTCCGGTGCCTTCGGCGTCACCCAGCTCGAGGTGCCCCCCGAGCACCTGATGGAGCTGTCCCCGAAGCACTTCCCGGGGCTGTACGCCGCGATGTACGTGCCCACCCTGTTCGAGGACAGCAACGACGACGAGACCTTCGACGACGGCGAGATCATCGTCGGCGCCGGGCTGGTCTGGCCCCTGTACCTCGAGGGTGAGCTGCCCCCGGAGGCCGCCTTCCTGGGCCTCGAGCTGGGCTGGAACGGCATGGACTACTCGGTGGCCGACGAGCTGTCCTTCGTCCGGCCCCAGGACCTGCCCCTCGACGCGAACCTCTGGCCGGTGGAGTCCGTGACCCTCGGCGGGACCCTGGACGACCGCGACGGGGTGGACCCGCGGCTGAGTGTGCGCCCTGGGCAGGAGTCCGAGGACGGCACCCTGACGGTCATGGAGGGCGTCGCTCCCCTGGCCGACGTGCAGCTGGCCTGGGGCGAGGCCTGGAGCGTCGACATCGACGGCCCGCCCCCCGAAGAGCACACCGCCCCCCACGGCGCCACCGGCTGGGAGGGCGCCCTCGAGTTCCTGCGCCTGTACGAGGACGCCGACGGCAGCGGCTCATGGACCGACGGCGACCCCCTGAGCGACGCCATCTGCCTGGACGGCGAAGGCGCCTACCTGACCTACAGCCAGCCCCTCGAGTCCCCCACCACGGCCTTCTTCTACGCCTGGATGGGCATGCCCTCCGGCTGGGCGGTCCTGACCGGCGCGGACCCTGAGACCTGGGTGGTCATGGACGCGAAGCAGGCCGCGGACCTCGAGCACTGCGAGGTCGCGGGGGAGTTCTAGGCTTCGGCCGGAGGCTCTCCCCCGTCGTCTCCCAGCCGCCCCTCCTGCAGCGCCGTCCACCAGCCCTTGGTGGTCTCCCGCGCCTTGGGGCTCACCATCCACCACAGCACCGCGCCGGCGATGCCGACCACCACCAGGGGCCAGATCAGGCGCCCGCCGATGAGCGCGACCGCCGCGAGCCCACCGGCCGCCAGGCGCAGCCAGCGCAGCTCGGTGGTGATCTGCTCCCGGAGCGCGGCGTCGCCGTCGCGGGCCTGGTCCTGGCGGGCGCGGGCGTAGTGGCCGGCCCCGGCGAGGATCAGGGCTGGGGCGATCAGCGCCAGCAGGGACGAGCCCAGGGAGCCCAGGGCCCAGCGCAGGCCGCTGATCTCGGCGTGCTCGGCGATGGCGCCCAGACCCAGCACCAGCACCAGCCAGAACACGAGGAAGCTCAGCACCAGCTCCCAGGCGATGCCGGCCTGGTGCGGCCGGCGCCGCAGGCCGATGGCCCGCAGCTGCAGGAGCAGCAGCCAGGCGGCCAGCGGGGCGGCGACGAGGGTCACGGCTGCCCAAGTGAGGGGGTGGCCGATGATGGTGGTCGCGAGGGCGGCGTAGTCCATGGGGGGCTCCTTGCCTTCAGCCGATCACGGGGGCGAGGCGCCAGCGGTCGCGCTTCGGATCGCGGCCCTCGACCCGGAGGGTCACCGCGTCGCCGACCCGGAACAGGGGCCCGCAGCCTTCATCCGGGCTGAGCATCAGGTCGGCCTCGTCCGCGACGAAGCCGCAGCTCAGGGCCTCGCGCATGTGGGCGGTGTAGACCTTGAGCTCGAGAGGCAGATCGTCCAGGCGCACGTGGAGGCGGGATCGGCTCAGGCCCAGGATGGTGCCCCGGCGCAGGGGCCGGCTCGCCCGGGGCTGGGCCATGTCGCCCTCGAGCAGGAAGTCGAGGGCCAGGCGCTCGCCGTCGCGGGTCAGGGCCCGCTGCAGCTCCCGGGCCCGGTCGGCGGCCAGCAGCACGCGCTGTCGCCAGCGCTCGTCTTCGGCGGCGGGGGCCGGGGGCTCGAGGCCCTCGAGCTCCAGCAGCTCCTTGTGGCTGAACACCCCGACCACCTCGCGCATGGGGGCGGTGAAGCGGCCGTAGCAGGGGACCCCCAGGGCGTGGTGGGGGCCGGGCTCGGGGGTGAAGTCCGAGCGCTCGTAGCTGTGGAGGATCTGCCGCTGGATGGCCTGGCGCAGCCGGCCCTCGGGCCCGTCGGTGGGCAGGCGGCCCAGGTAGGCGGCCAGGCTCTCGGCGGGGCCGTCGGGCCCGTCGCGGCGGCGCCAGCGCCAGCTCGCGTCCCGGCCATGGAGCTGGATCAGGGCGCCGGCGGTCTCCTCGAGGGCATCGAGGCGGGCGTCGGCAGGGTGGGGGTGCACCCGGTAGATGGGCTGGGCGTCGGGAGCCGGGCGGTCCTTCATGCGCATGGCGGCCTGGGCGTTGCACAGCAGGCTGATCTGCTCGTTCCAGCGCTCCACGTCGTTGCGGCGGTCGGTGACGAGCCGGAAGCCGGGGGCGGTGGGGCCCGGGGGCTCCCAGGCCACCTCGGGGCGCTCGAAGGGCACCATGCCCCGGGCCCGGGCCTGGGCCAGCAGGGGGCCGCCCAGCTCGCGCAGGCAGGCCAGCACGGGGGTGAACTCCCGGCCGGAGAGGGGGCTGGCGGCGGGGTCGTCGACCCAGGCCTGCACGCCGTCGTAGCTCAGCTTGGCCCGGGAGCGGATCCGGGCGCGGCGCACGGTGAGGGGCCCGGGCAGGCCGTCGGCGTCGATGGGCAGCTCGAGCACCAGGGCGCGCCGGGGCACCCCCTCGTTGAGGCTGATGATCCCCTCGCACAGGCTCGTGGGCAGCATGGGCGCGCACAGGTGTGCCAGGTAGTAGCTGGCGCCCCGGCGCATGGCCTCGCTCAGCAGGCCGGAGCCCGGGCGCAGGTAGTAGGCGGCATCGGCCAGGGCGTAGCTCAGCCGCCATGCTGCGCTCGCGCCGCTGCCCTCGCGGGCGATGTGCAGGGCCTGATCGAGGTCCTTGGAGTGCTCGTAGTCGATGGTGACGAAGGGCAGGTGCTCGAGGTCCTCGAGCCGCGGGTCGTCCAGGCCAGGATCGCGGACCAGGGCCCGGGCTTCGTCCTCGAGGGCGTCGCTGTGGGTCAGGCTCGCGCCGTGGTGGGCGAGGATCGCCAGCAGGCGTTGCTGGATGTCGGGGGGGCGATGGGGTGCGCTCATGCCACAGCCCTATTCGGCCAGGGGGGGACACGCCGGGCCGGGATCGTTCCGGGGGGTGCCCACCACATGGGGGGCGAGACCGTGATAACGGGTCGCCCCCCGGGACCCGAGAGGCCACCACATCCCCGCGCGGTATGCGCGCAGACCGAGGACCCCACCATGGACGCGTATCTCTCTCACATCCAGGACAAGACCATCCTCGTGACCGGCGGCGCCGGGGCCATCGGCTCCAACCTGGTCCGCGAGCTGGCCAAGGCTGGCGCGCGCACCGTCATCGTGCTCGACGACCTCTCCGCCTCGGTCGTCTGGAACATCCCGGACCTGCCCAACGTCCTGTTCGTGCCCGGCTCGGTCACCAACGAGGTCGACCTCAAGCGCTGCTTCGCCGAGAAGCCCGAGATCGTGTTCCACCTCGCGGCCTTCTTCGCGAACCAGAACTCGGTGGACTACCCGCAGAAGGACCTGATGGTCAACGGCCTGGGCACCCTGCTGCTGCTCCAGTACTCCGTGATGACCGGCGTGGAGCGCTTCGTCTACGCCTCCTCCGGCTGCTCCATCTACGGCTCCAAGGCGCCGCTGCCGCTGTACGAGGACTTCGTCTCCCTGCACATGACCACGCCCTACCAGATCACCAAGATGCTGGGCGAGCTGTACGGCAACTTCTTCTGGCACCACCACGGCCTCGAGGTGGTCAAGTGCCGCTTCTTCAACAGCTTCGGCCCCGGTGAGGTCCCCGGTCAGTACCGCAACGTCATCCCCAACTTCATCCACCGCGCCATGCAGGGCCTGCCCCTGCCCTTCACCGGCAAGGACGAAGCCTCCCGGGACTTCACCTACGTGGACGACCTGGTGGACGCCCTGATCCGGTCCTCGTACTACACCGCGGCGGTGGGCCAGGAGATGAACCTGGCGGGCGGCCGCGAGGTCCGGATCCTCGACATGGCCCAGAAGGTCATCGACTACACCGGCGGCAAGTCCGAGATCATCCGCGGCACCCCGCGCAAGTGGGACACCAAGGTCCGTCTGCTGGCCAGCATCGAGCGCGCCCAGAACCTGCTCGAGTGGGAGCCCGTGATGGACTTCGACGAGGGCCTCAAGCGCAACATCGCCTGGTTCGAGGAGAAGTGGGACCTCATCCAGGGCGCCGCCAGCTACGTGCCGGGCTCCTCGGCGGCCGTGCGCGGGACCATCACAAAGAAGTAGCGGTGACCCGCACGCCGTAGTGGTCCGAGTAGGCGGCCGTGTACGGCTCGCCGCAGCGCTCGACCTCGAGCTCATCGGTGAGCACCAGCTCGCTGCTGACCTCGCCCTCGAAGCCCTCGATGAAGACGTGGTCGATCACCTTGCCGGGGTCGTCTTCGTCGCCCACGTTCAGGGGGTTGCCCCTGCAGTAGGTGCAGCTGCCCTCGGCGTCCACGTAGGGGGCGCTCATGCCGCTGGCGGCCAGCACCTCCCAGTTGTCCTCGGCCTCCGCGGCGCTGTCACCGATCTCGGGGCCGGTGTTGAAGTCGCCCAGCAGCACGGTCAGGCCGGTGCTGGCCGTCTGGTCGATCCAGGCCAGCAGGTCGTCGATCTGAGCGGCCTGCTCATCTTCCCAGGAGCCTTCTTCGCGGGGGTAGGGGATCACGTCGAAGACCGCGGTGAGGTGGGTGCAGTAGACGTCCACGTCACCGGCGGGGGTGTCGGCCACGGCGTGCAGCACCGAGCGCCGGTTGGTGGTGCTGTCCAGCACCAGCTCATCCACCTCGCCGATGGGGTGGGCGCTCAGGATGCCCGTGCCGAAGGCGCCGTCGTAGGCATAGCGGGTGTCGCCGCCGGTGCAGGCGCCCTCGACCTCGTCGATGGAGCCCCCCACCTCGGCCTGCACGCAGCTCATGCAGGGGGTGTCCAGGAACACGAAGTCCAGGGCGCAGTTGGCGAAGACGCAGTCGATGAGCTCGTCGTCACACACCTCGCCGCAGCTGGTGTCGAGACACTCGAGGAGGCCGTCCAGAGCGCCCTCTTCGCAGGCGGGTGTGTCACTGGTCTCCGGCTGCGGCGCGGGCCAGTGGCGGTGCTCGAAGGCGCCGTCGGCGGCCGCGTCGAAGGTGGCGATGTGCTCTGGGGTCCAGACCTCCTGCAGGCAGATGATGTCGGCCTCGAGCCCAGCGGTGGCCTCCGCGGTCAGCGGGGTGCGCTCGGGGGAGGCGGGCACGTAGCCGGTGGCCAGCCCGGCGTTGTAGGTCACCACTGTGAGGGGGCCGCCGCTGCAGGCGGCCAGCGCGAGGGAGAGCAGGGGGAGGGTGTGACGCATGTCGGCGCTCCGGATGGCAGGACGGCGGCGCCCTATCCCGGGCCTCGCAGGCGGGCTATTCGCAGCTTCGCGCCAGGCGCAGGCCGACGTAGAAGTAGCTGCGCTCCGGCCGGCGCCCGCCCCGCCGAGCCACCCGCGCGTAGTCGGCGTGGTACTGGGCGCAGCCGCCGCGGATGACCCGGTAGGTGCCCGCGCTGGGGCCCACAGGGTCCTGCTGGGGGGTGTTCGGGTAGGCGTGGTACCAGTCCCAGCACCACTCCCAGACGTTCCCGCTCATGTCGAACAGGCCCCAGCGGTTGGGCTTGAGCCCCCCCACGGGCTGGGAGATGCCCTCGGCGGTGCCCAGGTGCCAGGCGACCTCGTCGGCGCTGTCCGAGCCCGCCCAGGCGTGGGCGCCGCCCGCCCGGCCGGCGTACTCCCACTCGGCCTCGGTGGGCAGGCGGAAGCCGTTGGAGAGGGGGTCCCACTGCCAGGCGCGGCGCTCGGGTCGCGAGCCGATGCCCCAGAGCCCGGGCTTGGCCGGGTGGATCACCCGCTCGCTGTAGGCCGGGCGGAAGCCCGCCCGCACGGACAGGGCGTTGCAGAGGCGCACGGCTTCGTCCCAGCTGATGTCGTCCACGGGCTGATCGGGGTGGCTGCCTTTGGGCAGCTCCCGGCCGACGACCGCGTGGAACAGCGCCCGGGTCACGGGCACCCGCCCCAGCTGGAAGGGCTGGGTGATGGTGACCAGGTGCATGTGCTCGTCGTGGCTGCGGCCGGGCTGCCCCGCCGCGGTGCCCTGCTGGAAGGAGCCGGGCTCCAGGCGCACCAGATCGAACCAGTGTTGGTCC
The DNA here is from genome assembly GCA_964481655.1 of uncultured Enterobacterales bacterium. Taxonomy (GTDB): domain Bacteria; phylum Myxococcota_A; class UBA796; order UBA796; family JAFGLY01; genus CALDOK01. Next base: position 40,342 of record CAYZVO010000047.1, read on the forward strand.
ACGCGGAACTGCTGGGCGGCCCCTGGGGCGTCGGGGATCTCCCAGAAGGTGGGGGAGGGGGGGCCTGAGGGCTCCGAGGGGGCCCCGGCCGGTGCGAGCACCCGCGTTGGCGGCTCGCGCCGGGGGGGCTCGGGGATCGGCGTGCCCGGGGCGGTCGCGACCTGCTCGATGGCCTGCCGGGGCAGCTCTCCACCCCGCAGCAGCTGGCAGCGGCGCACCAGCTCCTGGGCCGAGGACAGCCGCTGCTCGGGCTCGGGGGCCACCAGGGCGTCGATGAGCGCGGCGACACCCTCGGGCACCGAGGCGTGCTTGCGCCAGCGCATGGTGTCGTAGAGCGTGCGGACCAATTCGTGGGGCTCGCGGCGGGTCAGCAGGCGCACGGCCACGGCGCCCACCCCGTACAGGTCCGATGCGGGCACGGGCTCGCCGGCGAACTGCTCCGGTGCCTGGTAGCCGATGGAGCCCACCTCGCGGGTCCCGCCCAGGGTGGCGATGACCGTGTCGCGCACGAGCCCGAAGTCGATGAGCACCAGGCTGCCGTCCTTGCGGCGCATGACGTTGGCGGGCTTGATGTCCCGGTGGATGACCGGCGGCGACAGCCCGTGCAGGTAGCAGAGGATCTCACCCAGCTCCTGGACGATCTCCACCACATCCAGCGCTCCGTAGCGACGGTCCCGGAGCTCGTCTTCGAGGGTCTCTCCGTCCACCAGCTCCATCACCAGCACCTGGGAGGTGTAGCGCCCTGCCCGGGTGCGGAAGGCCTCGACATAGCGGGGCACTCCCGGGTGCTCGAGCTGGCGCAGCACCCGCACCTCTCGGCCGACCAGCTCGATCAGCTCGGGGCGCAGCAGCATCTCTTTGAGGGCCACGGGCTGGCCGTCTGGATCCTCGGCGGCCCAGGTGGTGCCGAAGCTGCCCTGGCCCAGGACGGCGTGCAGGGCGAAGCGGCCGTCCAGCAGCGGCTCTCCGCCGCAGGACTCGCAGGGGCGCTGGGAGCTGGGCTCTCCGCAGCTGGCGCAGGTGTTCATCAGGAGGGGGTCTCGGTGTAGCCGGGGTCGGGCTCCGCCGCGTCCTCGAGGGCGCGGTTGGCGTCGGAGCTGCCGTGGGCGTAGCCGTTGCAGGTGTTGCAGTCGATGCGCACGCGGCCCTCGCCGCCGTCGCCGCCCATGCGCAGGTGGGTGGACTCACCGAAGCCGCCGGTGGCCTCCACGCTGTCGTTGGCCAGCTCGACCTCCTCGGCGATGACGAACACCGAGCCGCCCGCGCCGCCGCCGGCGCCGTAGGTCCAGCTGCCGTCGGCCCAGTGGGTGGTGGTGCCGCCGATGGCGGTGATGGCCTCCTCGCCCTCGGTGATCAGCAGGCCACAGCCGATGTAGACGATGCCCGCGCCGTCGCCGCCGGGGCCGGGATCCTCGCCGGCGTCGTCGGAGCCGCCGTTCCAGACGCCGCCGCCGCCGGAGCCGAAGAAGATGGTGGCCAGGGTGGCCTCGCCGTAGGTCCTGCCCTGCTCGGGGGCGGTGTAGCTGCCGTAGTTCCACGACTCCCCCGCTGTGGCGCTGCCGGCGTGGTTGCCGCCGCCGCCGGTGACGTTGGCGCCACCGCCGCCGTAGTTGGCCAGGAAGCCGTTGATGGCCTCGTTGTAGGGGGAGCCCTCTTCGTCGCCCACGCCCAGGCCCGCGTAGCTCTCGCCCTGGAAGGCGTCGCAGTTGACACAGGTGCCTGTGTCACCCGCCGCGTAGCCCAATTCGCTGGCGTCGATGCTGCCGCCGTCCTCGATCCAGACGGTGCCTGCCGCCCGGAACGCGAGCACGCCGCCGGCGTCTCCGTCCCAGGCCTCCGTGGTCAGCAGCCCGCCGGCGTAGACGGTGACGTCGTCGTAGTGGGGCACCCGCTGCACCACGATGATCTGGTCGCTCAGGTCGCCGTTGTCGGTCTCACCGAAGATCTCGGTGACGGCCTCGGCCAGGGTGATGTCGCTACCCGAGACCGCGCTGACGGAGCCGAAGGCCCAGGCACCGACGCTGGCGTGGGCGCTGTCGCTGCCCTGCAGGTTGATGATCAGGACCTCGTCGCCAGCCGCCAGGCCCGCCGCGGTGTCGTCGGCGGTGATGGTCGCGCCGGAGATGGCGGTGACGCCGTAGGAGACGGCGTCGGGCTCGCTGCGGCCCGTGCTGATGTCGGTGGACAGCACGGTGGTGCCGGTGACCTCGAGGTCGCCGTCGGCGCCGGTGCCGACCCACAGGTCCTCGTCCACGTCGCCGTCGCAGTCGTTGTCCAGGCTGTCGTACAGCTCGGGGCTGCCGGGGCTCACCGAGCTGTCGGTGTCGTCGCAGTCCGTGTCATCGGCGGTGTAGCCGCTGGGGACCTCGCAGGTGTGCACGCTGTCGGCGGCGTCGCCGTAGCCGTCGCTGTCGGCGTCCGCGTACCAGTCGCTGGCGTCGGCGATGTCCGGATCGTCGTCGTCCACCAGGCCGTCGCAGTCGTTGTCGATGCTGTCGCAGATCTCGGTCTCGGCGGGGTTGGCGGCCGCCTCGAGATCGTCGCAGTCGGTGTCGTCGGAGACCCACCCGGTGGGCTGGTCGCAGGCCTGGGTGGAGTAGGCGGTGTCGCCGTAGCCGTCACCGTCGTGGTCGATGTACCAGGTCGTCGCGTCGGCGGCGCTGGACTCGTCCACCGTGCCGTCGCAGTCATCGTCGACGCCGTTGCAGATCTCGGTGGCGCCGGGGTTCACCGCACCGTCGCTGTCGTCGCAGTCGGTGGCGTCCGCCATGTACCCACTCGGCTGGTCGCAGGCGTCCGCGGTGCTGCCGGCGTCGCCGTAGCCGTCGCCGTCCGCGTCGGCGTACCAGGTGCTCTCGTCGAGGGCCCCCGCCTCATCGGTGGAGCCGTCGCAGTCGTTGTCCGCGCCGTCGCACAGCTCGTCGGCGCCGGGGTTGATGGAGGCGTCGGTGTCGTCGCAGTCGCTGTCGTCCGTGCCGTACCCGCTGGGCTGGGTGCAGGCCT
>CAYZVO010000048.1:0-43298 GCA_964481655.1 uncultured Enterobacterales bacterium
GGATCCTGGCCGCGTCGGCGCCGAACAGGGCCACCGCGGCGAGGTGCCCGACCTAGAGCTGGCCGGCGAGCTCCGAGGCGGGCACCGCCGCCAGGAAGACCAGGTTGAGGCCGAGGTAGAGCAGGGCCACCAGCGCGGTCCCGAGGACCAGGGACAGGGGTAGCCAGCGTCCGGGGCGCTCGAGCTCCCCGGCGATGTAGAGGGAGGCGTTCCAGCCCTGGTAGGAGAAGCTCACGAAGATGAGCCCGATGGCGAAGCCGGGGGAGAGCAGGGCCTCGCCGGTGGGCACCGCGCCCGGCGCCAGCACGCCGTCGGTGCTGCCCAGCCACAGGCCGCCCACGATGAAGGCCAGGATCAGCGCGGTCTTGCCGATGGTGAAGGCGTTCTGGAAGCCCGAGCCCAGCTCGAGGCGCAGGCAGTGGATGCCCGAGACCAGGGCGATCACCGCCAGGGAGACCGGGAGCTCGGGGAGCACGGGCACAACCGCCGCCATGTAGCGGGAGAACGCCAGGGCCGCGGCGGCGATGGGCGCTGAGAAGCCCACGATCAGCGAGATCCAGCCGGCGACGAAGCCGATGGAGGGGTGGTAGATGCGGGACAGCAGCAGGAACTCGCCGCCGTTCTCGGGGATCGCCGCGGCCAGCTCGCCGTAGGCCAGGGCGCCGGTCAGGGCCAGCACCCCGCCCAGGGCCCAGCAGGCCAACACGGCGGTGTTGGAGCCGATGTCCGCCAGCAGGAAGCCGGTCGTGGTGAAGATCCCCGTGCCGACCATGCTGGCCACCACCAGCATGGTGGCGGTGATGGGGCCCAGCCGTCGGGCGTGGGCCGTCATGGGCTAGTCCACCGCGATGGGAGCCTTCTTCTCGGTCGCCGGCTGGCTCTTCTGGGCCTGGAAGTAGTTCCAGATCATGCCCAGCACCGACAGCAGGCCCACCGATCCGAGCATGGGCCAGATGATCCAGGGGTCGTAGAGATCCCACAGCACCGTGGTGGCGTCGTAGCTGGTGGCGCCACCGCCCATGGTGCTGACCATGGTGTTCAGGACGTCTTCACTGGCGAGGGCTTCCGCGGCCTCGGCGCTCATGCCGCCGTGCTCCACCAGCCAGGTGCGGGCGAGGTCGGTGCGGGAGGAGAAGGCGTCGTACAGGGGCCCGGACGCCCAGTTGCCCACGGCCCAGCCGATGGCGAACGGGATGTTCGAGTAGCCCATGTAGATGGCCTTCTTGTCCGGCGGCGCGGTCATGCCGATGAACTCGGAGAACTTGGGGCTGCAGATGATCTCGCCGATGGCGAAGACGAAGATCATGATGGCGGCGAAGGTGCCCGCCTGGCTCATGCCGGCCATGGTGAAGCCCACGGTGGCGATGAGCATGCCCAGCACCAGGCTGGTCATCATCTTGAAGCGGCCGAAGAACCAGGACAGGGGCAGCACGAGCAGCACGATGGCCGCCGAGTCGATGTTGATGAGCATCTCGGGCTTGAGCGCGCCGTCGGCCATCAGCCAGGGGGCCGCGGAGTCGCCGAGCACGTTGCTGGCCATCGCGCCGACGTCCCGGGTGTCCACCCACTCGTCGAGGAAGTTGGGCAGCAGGTCCCACAGCTGCATGAACATGAACCAGAAGCCGGAGACCACCAGCAGGAAGCGGAGCATGGGCTGGTCTTGCCACAGGGTGCTCATGGTCTCGGTGAACACCTGCACCGGGCTCTTGTCCTTCTCCTTGGCGTCGATCTCGGGCTCGCGGAAGATGAAGGCGGCGGGGATGTAGGCCAGGGCGGTGACGACGGCGGCGCCGTAGAACACGTAGTGCCAGGTCGGGGTGTCCAGGGGATCGCCACGCAGCATGGCCGCGGCCATGGGGGCCAGCAGGCCGCCGACGTTGACCAGCAGGTAGAAGATGCCGAAGCCCAGGGAGGAGTTGCCCTCGTCCAGCGACTTGGCCACGGAGCCCTGCACGGGGGGCTTGAAGATGGCGGTGCCGGTGCCCACCAGGCAGGCCGCCAGCATCATCAGCCAGAAGCCGTCGGCGTTGGCCATGGTGCAGTAGCCCACGATGTTGATCGCGAAGGCCACGTACATGGACTTCTTGTAGCCGTAGGTGTCGGTGTAGCCGCCGCTGACCATGGGCACGAGGCACTGGATCAGGGCCCAGATGCCGAAGATCAAGCCCTTCTCGGTCATGCTCAGGTGCAGGGCGGAGGACTCGCCGTACATGTACAGGCCGACCACGGCGCGCACGCCGAAGAACGCCAGCCGCTCGAGGGCCTCGATGCCGTTGGCCACCCAGAAGTTCCACTTCATGGTGCGGATCTGCTGGAGGATGGGGACGCGTGGCTTGGGCTGTTCGGACATGTGGGCTCCTCGGCACAAGACGGGGGTCCGCCTTCATAGCCCAGACTCGGGTTGTCGGCTGCGGGCTGTGGGCTGTGGGCTGTGGGCCGTGGGCTGCTGGTGATGCTGGCCCGTGCTACTCCGCGACCTTGTGCCCCTGGCTCAGGAGCCACTTGCGCATCTCGTCCTTGTCCAGCGCCTTCTCGAGCGCCGCGCTGGGCTCGACCAGGTCTTCCTCGACCAGCTTGCGGAGGGACTCGTCCATGCCGGTCATGCCGCGGGAGCGGCCCTGGGAGATGTAGTTGGTGATCTGGTGGGTCTTGCCCTCGCGGATCAGGGCCGCCAGGGTGGGGGCGCCGAACATCACCTCGACCGCGGCCACCCGGCCGCCGCCCTTCCGGCGCAGCAGCTGCTGGGAGAGGATGCCCTTGACCACGCCGGACAGGGCGAGGCGCACGCCGTCCTGCTTGTCCGAGGGGAAGACGTTGATCACGCGGTCCACGGTCTTGGCCGCGGAGTTGGTGTGCAGGGTGCCGAAGACCAGCAGGCCGGTCTCGGCGGCGCTCAGCGCCATCTCGATGGTCTCGAGATCGCGCATCTCACCCACCAGGATGCAGTCGGGGTCCTCGCGCACCGCGGCCCGCAGCGCGTTCGAGAAGCTGCGGCTGTGGGGGCCGATCTCCCGCTGGCTCACCAGGGACTTCTGGTTCTTGTGCACGAACTCGATGGGGTCCTCGATGGTCACGAAGTGCATCGCCCGGTTCAGGTTCATCTCGTGGATGACCGCGGCCAGGGTGGTGGACTTGCCCGAGCCGGTGGGGCCGGTGACCAGCACCAGCCCGCTGGTGAGGCTGGTGAGCTTGTGGACCGAGCCGGGCAGCCGCAGCTGCTCGATGGTCATGATCTTGGTGGGGATGATGCGGAAGACCGCGCAGCAGCCCCGGTGCTGGCGGGAGACGTTCACGCGGAAGCGCGCCAGCCCGGGCACCTCGTAGGCGTAGTCGGCGTCGCCCTCGCGTTCGAACTGGCTCCAGATGCGCTTGGACGGCGCCGTGGGCTTCATCAGGCGCTGGAAGTCGTCGTCGGTCAGCACGCGGTAGCGGATGGGCTCGATGCGGCCGGAGATGCGGAAGATGGGTGGCCGGCCCACGCTCATGTGCAGGTCCGACGCGCCCCGGTCGTTCATCAGCTTGAGGAAGCGGTCGATGGGGTTCATGTGGTCGCCTCCACCTCACGCAGGAAGGCCGGCCGGCAGTGAGGCTCGAAGGTGACGGGCTTCTCGGCCTTGAGCCACGCGTCCTCGCCGGAGATGAGGCCCTCCTCGACCAGGCCCATCAGCGCCTGGTCCACCGTCTGCATGCCGACATTGCGGCCGATCTGCATCATGCCGGGGATCTGGAAGGTCTTGTTGTCCCGGATGAGCTTGCCGATGCTCAGGGTGCCCTTGAGCACCTCGAAGACCGCGACCCTGCCCTTGCCGTCCTTGCGAGGCAGCAGCTGCTGGCAGACCACGTACTTGAGGCTCTCGGACAGGCCCATGCGGACCTGCTGTTGCTCCTCGGGGGGGAAGCTGCCCACGAGGCGATCGATGGTCTGGTGGGCCGAGGTGGTGTGCATGGTCGCCAGCACCAGGTGTCCCGTCTCGGCGGCCATCAGGGCCATGCGGATGGTCTCCACGTCGCGCATCTCACCGACCATGATGACGTCGGGGTCCTGGCGCAGGGAGGCGCGCAGGGCCCGGGCGAAGGACTCGGAGTGGGAGAAGATCTCCCGCTGGTTCACCAGGGACATCTTCACCGGGTGCACGAACTCGATGGGGTCCTCGAGGGTGATGATGTGGTCGGGCTTGGTCTCGTTGATCAGGTTGACGATGGCCGCCAGGGTGGTGCTCTTGCCCGACGCGGCGGGGCCGGAGACGATGATGATGCCCTGGTGGTAGTCCAGCAGCTCCGTGAGCCGGCCCGGGATGCGCAGGTCGGCGAAGGTGGGGGGCACGTTGGGGATGACCCGGAAGGCCGCGCAGAGCCCCAGGCGCTGCATGTAGGCGTTCACGCGGTAGCGCCCGACCTCGGGGATGGCGTGGCAGAAGTCCACCTCGCCTTTCTCCTTGAGGGACGCCTTGTGGCGGTCCTCCAGGATCTGCACGATGGCCCGCTGGGCCTGCTTGGCGTCCAGGGCGGGCATGTCGTCGAGACGCTCGAGCTTGCCGCGGCGGCGCACGATGGGGGGCTCGCCCACGGTGATGTGCAGGTCGGAGCAGCCCTGCTCGCGGATGCGGGCCAGGACCTTGTCGATGGGGCGGGAGAGATCCGCCGACGAGACCGCCATGGTCACGGAGTCCATGGCCTTGGCCTGGCGCCCCAGCTTGGCGGAGAGATCCCGGTGGACCTCGGAGGCCCGGGTGCGCACCTCGCTCGAGGGGTCCTTCTGCTCGAGGGCCTCGAGCATGGGCAGGATGCGTTCGTCCGAGAAGCGCCCGAAGGCCGCGACGACCTCCATGCGCACCTCGTGGCGCTTGTCGCGCAGCAGGCTGGAGAGGGGCTTGAGCGCCTTGGGGCTGCCGATGCGCGCCAGGGCGTCGATGGCGGCCCAGCGGGCCTCCTCGTCCTTCAGGGCCTCGATGAGGTGGGGCAGGGCGCGCTCGTCACCCAGCTCGCCCAGGGCGTCGCAGGCGGTGATGCGCAGCCACCAGTCGGGGTCCTTCAGCAGCTTGCAGACCGGCCCGACCACCCGGGGATCCTGGAAGTACTGCACCATGACCAGGGCGGCGCTGCGCACGTCCTCGTCGTCGTGCTCCAGCAGCTCCACGGCGTGGCGCATCACCCGCTCGCCCATGGCGCGCAGGGTCTCGAGGATGCGATCCCGCAGCCAGCCCACCAGGTTGCGGGAGTACAGCAGGATCTCCAGCAGCACCTCGGTGCCGTCGCCGGTCTTCATCAGCAGGTCCACCGCCATGCGGCGGGTGGCGTCCTCGCCTTCGCCCAGCAGCTCGATCAGGTGGTGGCGCATCTCCTGGGGGTGCGCCTCGGCCTGCTTGTCCAGGTAGGACTTGGCCAGGGAGCGGCTGTTGGCGTCGCCGTGGGCGAAGGCGTCGAGCATCAGCCCGAGCACCCGCTTGTCCTGGACCTCGCCCAGGGCCTGCACGGCGGCGGCCGCGACCCGGCGGTCCCGGTCCTTGGCCAGCTTCAGCAGCAGGTCCGCGTGGCGGCCGGGGTCACCGTCGCGCACCAGGCGGCGCACGGCAGTGAGGCGCGTCTCGCCCTGGGCCTCCTCGGCGGCGCGGGCCCGCCAGCGGGCGCCGGTATCGCCGCTCAGCTCCACGGCGATCTCCCAGCCCTGGCGCTGCTTCGCGGGGTTGCGATCCTTGACCAGGTCACCGATCACCCGCTCCATCACGTCGTTCTCCACCCGCGGGATGAGGCGGGAGGCGAAGGAGCGCACGTGGGCCGGCTGCTGGCTCATCTGGTCCACCAGGTCGCGCACGGCGCCGGTGGATGGCTTCTGCAGGAACAGCTCGACCGCGGCCTGGCGCACCGCGGCGTCCTTGTGCCAGATCAGGGGCACCACGTCGGACGCGCCGGGGGACGCCTGCCGGAGCTGGGCGATGAGGGCGTCGCGGTCTGCGGGTTTCTGCCAACCCCCCTGCTGCAGCTCTCCCAGCAGGGTCTTGGTCCTTCCTCGTCCGAAGATGGCCATTCCTTCACTCCAACGGGCGTGCTGGCGGTGTGGCTCGCCGTACGCACTACGACTCGAATTCGCTCGCGGTGACATCATCGCACATTCCTCGTCCCGCAAGCGGCTTGCGTTCAGGCTACGCTCCAGCACTGGAACCCACGCGCTCCAGTGGAGGACCGATGAAGCGCTTCGCACTCCCCTTCCTCGCCCTCGCCATCGGCTGCGGCTCCGAAGGCGTCTCACAGGATCAGCTCGACGCGCTGGCCGACACCATCAGCGCGCAGGACGCCCTGATCGGCGAGCTCGAGGCCAGCCTGGCGGCCTTCGAGGCCGAGCTGGCGGACATCCAGAGCGATGTCGACACCAACACCTCGAACATCGCCATCAACTCCATCGAGGTCGCCGAGAACGCCACCTCGGTCGGCGATCTGTACGACGAGATCGACGACCACGAGAACCGCATCATCTCCCTCGAGGCCGCCACCGGCACGGTGGATCTGGGCTACCTCGAGAAGGGGCTCGCCTCCCTCGAGACCACCGCGAAGACCCACGCCAGCGCCATCAGCGCCCTCGAGAGCGATGTCGCCACCCTGCAGAGCGATGTCAGCGGCAACAGCTCCGACATCAGCACCCTGCAGTCGGGCGTCAGCTCCAACAGCTCGGACATCGGCACGCTGCAGAGCGGGGTCGCCACCAACGCCTCGGACATCTCCAGCCTGCAGGGCGATGTCAGCGTCAACGCCTCGGACATCTCCACCCTGCAGGCCAGCGTCGGGGACGCCAACACCGACATCGCCCTGCTGCAGAACGGCGTGAGCGACAACGCCTCCGACATCGGCGACCTGCAGACCGATCTGGCCACCGTCTCGGATCTCGGCACCGTCTTCAGCGTCGACAGCTCCGGCGATGTGGTGCTCTCCGCGGCCAACCTCTACATCCAGAGCGGCACCGGCTCCACCGACGGCCGCGAGACCGGCAAGGGCAACCTGATCATCGGCTACAACGAGTCCGACGGCTCCGAGAGCCGCATCGGCTCCCACAACCTGATCATCGGCCCGTACCACGAGTACACCAGCTACGGCGCCATCGTGGCCGGGTACGGCAACTCGGTCATCAACGAGTACAGCGGCGTGCTGGGCGGCATGAACAACGAAGCCTCCGGCTACAAGTCCACCGTGGTGGGCGGCTACGGCAACGACGCCACCGGCTCCTACGCCTCCGTGCTCGCCGGCTACTACAACGAAGCCTCCGGCAGCTACGCGGCCGCGGTCTCGGGCACCCAGAGCACCGCGTCGGGCACCGCCTCGGCCGTGCTCAGCGGCGAGTACAGCTACGCCAGCGCCAGCTACTCGGCTGTCGTCGCCGGCAGCAACAACAACGCCAGCTACACCGGCGCGGTGGTGGTCGGCGGCCTGAACAACTACGCCTACGGCTACTACACCGCCGTGCTGGGCGGGTACTACAACTGGGCCACCGACTACTACGCCACCGTCTCGGGCGGGTACTACAACTACGCCAGCTCCGACTACGCCGCGGTGGCCGGCGGCTACCGCAACGAGGCCTCGGGCAACTACAGCTCGATCACCGGCGGCTACTACAACGACGCCACGGGGAGCTACAGCGCCGTGCTGGGTGGCTACTACAACGAAGCCGCGGGCAGCTACTCCACGGTGTACGGGGGCACCTACCAGTACTCCAGCAGTACCGGGGGCTACGAGCCCTGATCGCGTGATGTCGTGGGTCTGAGGGGATAGGTGCGGGACACCCCCGCACTCCGAGGATCCCCATGGCCGACAAACAGAAGCATCCATCAGGGCTGTACGTGCTGTTCGGCACCGAGGCCGCCGAGCGTTTCTCGTTCTACACGATGCGCGCGCTGCTGGTGCTGTACCTCACCCAGGTCATCTTCCTGGGGCAGTACACCAGCTCGCTGGTGCACGGCGAGGAGATCGTCGAGTCCATCCAGGACGACGCCCCGGCGGTGCTCGAGTCGGCGCTGGGCGATCTCAACCGTGACCAGACCGCCGCGCTCTACCAGGCGCTGGGGGTGGCCCCCGTCGCGGCCGATGCAGACGGGCACGACGCCGAGGTGCCCGCCGAGGTCGCCGCCCTGTGGCAGACGTCCATCAGCTCGGACCTGGCGGCTGACGTCCAGCTGGCCATGACCGACCTGAAGACCGATCTGGACGAGCTCTTCGAGGGCGCAGTCGCCAGCGCCAGCGTCGATCCGGAGCCCTTCGGGCAGTGGGTCATCAAGGAAGAGGTCAAGCGGGTGGTGCGGACCGAGGCCTTGGCGCTGTACGGCCTCTACCTGCTGCTGGTCTACTCATCCGGGCTCATCGGCGGCTACTTCGCCGACAAGATCCTGGGCTCCCGCAAGGCCATCTGGATGGGCGGCATCGTGATGTGCGCCGGCCTGTTCGTCATGGGCATCCCGGGCGCCGCGGCCATGTTCTACGGCCTGGGTCTGGTGATCATCGGCAACGGCTTCTTCAAGCCCAACATCTCCACCATCGTCAGCGGCCTGTACGAAGAAGGCGACAACCGGCGTGACGGCGCGTTCACCATCTTCTACATGGGCATCAACCTGGGCGCCTTCCTGGCCATCTTCGGCGCCTGGATCGCCGAGAGCACCGCCGCCACCCACGACTGGGGCTGGAACATCGGCTTCATCGTCGCCGCGGTGGGCATGATCGGCTCCCTGGCGTTGTGGCACTGGGGTCAGAAGCTGCTGGGCACCGCCGGCTTCCCGCCCGGGCGCGAGGTCACGGTCGAATCCCGCCTGGACATGAAGGACGCCCGCGACATCGTGCTGTGGAGCCTCGGCCTCTCCGCCGCGGCCTCCGCGGTGGTCTCCATCTGGCTGGTCTCCGGCTTCATGCCTTCGGTCATCCCGGTCTGGCTGCCCTTCGCCCTGGGTGGCGTGTTCATGGTGTTCGTGCTCGGCAGCCTCTTCAAGTCCAAGCTGGACAAGGAAGAGTGGCACCGGACCATCGTCATCTTCGTCCTCTCGGTCTTCGTCATCTTCTTCTGGATGGGCTTCGAGCAGGCTGGTGGCACCATGACCCTGTTCGCCATGGAGCAGACCGACCGTCACATCTTTGGCTGGGAGATGCCCATCGTCTTCTTCCAGGGCTTCAACCCCATCTTCATCTTCATCCTCGCCCCGGTGTTCTCCATCCTGTGGGCCTGGAACGACAAGAACAAGTTCGGCCTGTCCACCTCGGGCAAGATGGGCTGGGGCCTGATCCTGCTCGGCGTGGGCTTCGGGGTCATGTACATGGGCCAGGAAGCCGCCCAGGAACACGGCCAGGCTGCCCTGTACTGGCTGGTGGCGGTCTACCTGATCCACACCATCGCTGAGCTGTTCCTCTCGCCCATCGGCCTGTCCATGGTCACCAAGCTCTCGCCGGTGCGCACGGTCAGCCTGATGATGGGCGTGTGGTTCTTCTGCACCGCGTTCGCCGACTACCTCTCGGGCCAGATGGAGCACCTCACGCACACCATGGGCTTCGATCTGTGGGGCTCGCTGATCGTCACCTCGGTGGTGCCCGGCGTGCTGCTGCTCATGTGCGCGCCGCTGCTGACCAAGTGGATGCACGGGAGAGGCTAGGCGGGCCTCGCCCGCCGGCCCAGCCGGCCTAGCCCTTCAACACCGGCCTCTCCGCCAGGTAGATGAGCTGCTGGGTGGGCCCCACCATGGCGTCGCTGGGGGGGTTGACCCGGTCGCCGTCGGGGTCGTGCAGGCCGATGACCATGGCGCCCGTGGTGGTCTTGATGTGGCCGCAGGCGTCGCCGAAGGAGCAGGGGAGCTTCAGCTCGGAGGGGGGCGGGCCCACGTAGAGGTTGTGGGCGCCGGCCACGGCGACGGAGCCGAGCACCGCGGCGGTGCCGGGCATCTCGACGGCGTGGGCCACCAGGGAGAAGCCCAGGCGGGTGGTCTCGATGACCTCGTCGCAGCCGGCGGTGCGGGCGTGGGCGACGTTCTCGGAGTCCAGGATCTCGGCGACCAGGTACAGGGGGCGCTTGCGGTGGTGGGCCCGGTCACGGCGGCGCATCCAGGAACGGATGGTGAACGCGGTCAGGATCGAGGTGGCGTCGGCGTGCTGGGGGGAGACCTCGCGGGAGCCCACGATGATCGCGGCCCGGGCGTGGTCCAGGCGCACCTTGTCCAGCTCGCTCTCCTTGGTGGGGTCGCCGCGGATCCAGGTGACGTCGGCGGGGAAGTCCTGGGGCTGATCGCCGTCGGCGAAGACCAGCACCGAGGTGAGGTCCGGATCGACCTCCTGGGCGATGGTGTCCAGCAGCATGCGCGTGCCGGCGTCGTAGCCGCAGATGACGATGTGGTCGATGTAGGTGGACATGTGGATCTGCTCCTCGCGCAGGCGCCAGACCGCGTGCAGCAGGGTGCGGCTGACGATGCCGGCGAACAGGGCCAGGGTGAACATGCCGGCGACCATCAGGACCCCGCCCGCCACCTTGCCCAGGGGCGTGATCGGGGTGATGTCGCCGAAGCCCACGGTGGTCAGGGTGACCAGGGCCCACCAGATGCCGTGGCCCAGGTTCTGGATGTCCGGGTTGGTGCCCTTCTCGATCAGCGTGATGGAGACGCCGCCGACCAGGGTGGCGGTGCCAAGCAGCGAGAACGCGAAGCCGTACAGCAGCGCGTTCTGTTGGAACATGCCCAGGATGGCCTGGAACAGGTTCGAGTAGCGGAACACCCGGGCGGTGCGCAGCAGGCGCAGGGCGCGCAGGCCGCGGAAGGCGGGCACCACGGCCAGGCAGGTCATGATGTCGACCAGGTTCAGGGGCCGCATGGCGAACAGCAGGCGGCCCACGATGTGCGTCCGCAGCCGCTCCGCGGCCGTCAGCTCGAACATGTCGAGCTTGGCGGGGCGGTAGGACAGGATGCGCAGGCAGATCTCGATCACGAACAGGCCGAGCACCACGCGGTCGATGACCAGCAGCAGCGTGGCCCCGGGGCCGTCGTCGCCCACGGCCAGGTCGAGGGCGAACAGCAGGATGGAGAGCGCGATCAGGGCCCAGACCACCCCGTGCACCACGCGGTAGAGGCGGGTGGCGGGCCGGTGGAATGCGGTGTGGATGGCCTGGTAGATGTCCGTCATCGGGGAACCTGCTCCGGCCGTATCGCGGCGCTCGCGGTGACGCCCGACGCTGGGCTGCGGGTGGCCGCTTGCTGTGGGGCGCCGCGGTGCATAGTTCCCCCCTGCCTCGAGGGAGAACGACATGCCTGCACACGAGATCCTCCGGCTCCTCAAGGACGCCGCCAGCAAGGTCCGGGACCCGCTCTCCGGCCAGTCCCTCCAGCAGGCCGGCATGGTGGGCCACGCCCGCCTCGAGGACGGTCGCCTGGTGCTGCAGGTGGTGGTCTCGCCCCAGCACAGCGACGAGCACCGGCGCAGGATGCTGGCCTCCCTGGGACGCCAGATCAAGCACGCCGGCTGGGAGGGCCCCATCGACGCCGAGCTCACCGAGCTGCCGGAGTTCGCGCCGGGCGGCGCCGACAAGGCCCAGGAGCCCCCTGCACCGCCCCCCGAGCCCAAGCAGCCGGGCAAGACCCCCATCCCCGGTGTCGGGCACGTCATCGCCGTGGCCTCGGGCAAGGGCGGCGTGGGCAAGAGCACGGTCTCCCTGCAGCTGGCCCTGGCCCTGGAGCGGGCGGGTCACCGCGTGGGGCTGATGGACGCCGACATCTACGGCCCGAGCATGCCCATGATGCTGGGCACCAGCGAGCGTCCGGGGCTCAACGACGACAAGAGGATCCTGCCGGTGCTGGCCCACGGCCTGAAGTGCATGTCGGTGGGCTTCCTCATCGGCGAGAAGACCCCCCTGATCTGGCGCGGTCCCATGGTGATGGGCGTGGTGCGCCAGTTCATCGAGGACGTGGACTGGGCCGGGCTCGACTACCTGGTCATCGACCTGCCCCCTGGCACCGGCGACGCCCAGCTCACCATGGCCCAGCTGGTGCCGGTCTCCGGCGCCGTGATCGTCAGCACCCCCCAGCAGCTCGCCCTGCTGGACGTGGTGCGCGGCCTCGAGATGTTCCAGCAGCTCGACATGCCCATCCTCGGCGTGGTCGAGAACATGGCCTGGCTCGAGCTGCCCGACGGCACCCGGATGCACCCCTTCGGTGAGGGTGGGGCCAAGGCCCTGGCCGCCGAGCGCGGCGTGGATCTGCTCGCGGAGCTGCCCTTGGACCCGGCCCTGCGCGTCGCCGGCGACACCGGTCAGCCGGGCCTCGAGGCCGACGGCGCCTCGGCCCAGGCCTTCGACGCCATGGCGGCCGCCGTGGCCGGCAAGCTGCCCGCGGGAGGCGCCTGATGGGCTCCCGCTGGGATGAGATCTCCCCCCTGTCCGACCGGGCGGGGCGCAGCCACAGCTACCTGCGGGTCAGCGTCACCGATCGCTGCAACCAGCGCTGCTTCTACTGCATGCCGGCCCACGGCGTGCCCCACAAGGCCCACACCGACATCCTGCGCTTCGAGGAGACCCTCGAGCTGGTGCAGCTGTTCGTGGAGCTGGGGGTGCGCAGGGTGCGCATCACCGGCGGTGAGCCGCTGGTGCGGCGGGGCTCCGATCAGTTCATCGCGGAGCTGGGCAAGATCGAGCAGCTCCAGGAGATCAGCCTCACCACCAACGGCACCCTGCTGGGCGACCGCGCCCAGTCCCTGGCCGACTCGGGGCTGCATCGGGTCAACGTGAGCCTCGACTCCATGCGCGCCGACCGCTACGAGCGCATCACCCGTGGCGGCGACCTGGCCGAGGCCATCGAGGGCATCCAGGCCGCACGGGCCGCGGGGTTGACCCCGGTGAAGCTCAACACGGTGGTGCTGCCGGATCTCGAGCCCGACGAGGCCCGGGAGATCATCCTGTGGTGCAACGCCGCGCCCCAGGACTTCATCCCCCGCTTCATCGAGTGCATGCCGTTCCAGGACATCTCGGCGGCGGGCACCGCGCTCACAGACCTGCAGAAGGCCCTGCAGCGCCAGTTCGCCATGGAGGTCGACGAGCACGTGCCCGGCGACGGCCCCGCCCGCTACTTCCGCGTGGCGTCATCCGGCCTGCGGGTGGGCTTCATCGCTCCGCTCACCCAGCACTTCTGCGCCCGCTGCAACCGCCTGCGGCTCACCAGCGACGGCCGCCTGGTCACCTGCCTGGGCTCTCGCGCCGGCCTCTCCCTGCGGGACATGCTGCGCTCCGGCGCCAGCCGCGACGCCATGGTGGACGCCATCAAGGACACCATCTGGAACAAGGCCAAGGGCCACGCCTGCGCCATGGACAACGACGAGCTGTTCCCCAACACCATGTCGGAGATGGGGGGGTAGCTCAGTCGGCTATGGCGGGTCGAGCTGGCCGAAGTAGTTGTTGCCCCAGCACTCGATGCGGTCGTCTTCGCGCAGGGCGCAGGAGTGGTACTTGCCCACCGCGACCTCGGTGAAGCTGCCTTCGGGGGTGGTGCACTGGCCGAGGTCCACGTCGCTGTCGTTGTCCTGGCCGATGCAGCCCCAGCAGACCACGGCGCCGTCGGTGGTCACCGCGCAGCTGTGGTAGCTGCTCACCGCCACCTGGGTGTAGCTGCCGGCGGGCACCTGGCACTGGCCGTGGTCGTAGGGCTCGCCGTCGTCGGTGCCCAGGCAGCCCCAGCACTCGACGCTGCCCGCGCTGTCCAGGGCGCAGCTGTGCCACTTGCCCGCGGCGACCTCGGCCCAGGCCCCTTCCTGGGGGGCGTCGAGCTTCCCGTTGTCGTCGTCGCCCCAGCAGTGCAGCTCCCCGTCGCTGTCGACCCCGCAGCCGTGCTGTGAGCCCGCCGAGATCTGGTCGTAGATGGTGTAGACCTGGTCGCACTGGCCGTAGTCGTGGCCGCAGCCCCAGCAGCTCGAGACCCCCTTGTCGTCGATGGCGCAGGAGTGGTAGGTCCCCACCGTGATCTGGGCCCAGGCGCCGTCGGGGGCGTCGCACTGGCCGTGGTTCTCCTCGTCGCCGCAGCCCCAGCAGCGGATCCGGCCGTCCAGGTCCAGGCCGCAGCCGTGGTAGAAGGTGACCCCCAGCTGGATCAGGCTGCTGCCCGGGGGGCTGGCCTGGTTGACCTCGTCCGATCCCCAGCAGGCGGCCTGTCCGTCCCGGTCGATGGCGCAGCTGGTGACGCCGCCGGCGGCGACGGTCATCCAGACCCGGCCCTCGGTGGAGATGTGCTCGTCCTCCTGGGGGGCGGTGTCGGCCGTGGAGTCGCCCGGATCCGGGGTGCAGCCGAGCAGGAGGATCGAGAGGCAGAGGGTGAACCAGGGAGCGGACATGGTCGGGGGCCTCGGGGTCTCCCTGCAACATAGCGTGTCGGATGGCGGCTGATCCCTGGCCGGCCGAAGGGATATGGTGGCCTGTGAGCCACGGAGCACACCATGTCCCCATCGACGCCCGCCCTGCTGCTGCTGCTCGCGCTGGCGGGGTGCAGCCCCCCCGATCCGGCGCCCACCGAGCTCGACGAGCTCGCGCACTTCTTCCTGGCTCAGGTCCACGCTCAGGAGCACGCCCGGATCCTCGAGGGGGCGGCCAACATCGCCCTGTGGTTCGACGAGCAGGGCCTCAGCGGCCCCGGCGCCGCCAGCGGCACCTTGAGCGATCTCAGCACCGACGAGGTCCTCGCCTTCGAGGAGCTGAGCTGGGAGCCCGACCCCACACCTGCGGTCGGGGTCTTCGCCATCTCCGAGCTGGACTGCCCCCTCGCCACCGCCGAGGCCGTCAACCTCCACGAGGATCAGCTCGCGCTGTTCCCCGACAGCTACCGCGCCTATAGCCGCAGCTACGACGATGATCCCGGGTGCTACCTCGACGGCGACTGCGACGCCGTGGACTGGGTGGCCGACATCGAGGACGGCTTCGTGGGCGGCTTCGGCACCATGACCTACCAGGTGGCCGCCAAGATGAGGCGCAGCCGCGACGAGGCGGGTGAGCCCGGGGCCATGCTGGTGCGATCGGTCATGCCGGAGCCCGCCGCCGAGGAGTACAGCTCAGGCGGCTACGAGCAGAGCTACCACGTCGGGGTCTACATCCCCCGCGGCGACAGCCGGAGCATCCACCTGTCCGCGCTGTGGAGCCATGGCTGGGTCAACGGTGTGGACGAGGACGCCGACATGTGGGCCAACCAGTACGTGGGCGGCCTGCTGGACTTCGAGGACGCGATGCAGGTGCTGTGTACGGAGGGGTGGTAGGGGACGACCCTACGCGAGCACCCAGCTCACCACATACCGCCCGCCCTCCGGAGCCTCACAGGGGGGCACAACGCGCTCCCAGCGCCCCGCGAGCCCCTGCTCCCGCGCCACCAGCTCGAGGTGGCACATGGCGATGCCCATGTCCAGGCGCTGGATCTCGAAGTTCAGGAAGCTGGCGTAGCCGGCGTTGGGCTGCAGGTAGAGGTGGGCGCCGGTGTCGGTCGTCACCACCCGCCAGGGCTGCTTGTTGGATGCGGAGGGCCCGATGCGGACCGCCTCGAGCACCGGAGCCCAGGGGCCCTGCCTCGCCGGGAGCGGCCGACCGAAGTCGCCGTCGAAGAACAAGCTGTCGTAGGCGATGCGCTTGCGGGAGCCGGCGAACATGCGCACGGCGCCGTCGATGAGGCCGCGCTTCGAGGTGGTGGGGCCCACAGGGGTGACCGCGGGGAGCCACTCGTCGTCGCTCAGCTGCACCATCTCGCCGAAGGCGTCGCGATCCAGGGTCCCACCGAGCCAGCAGGTGCCGAGGCCCAGCCGGGTGGCCTCGAGGATCAGGCGCTCGAAGACGTAGCCGTAGTCCTCGAGATCGCGATCGCCGCGGGTCAGGGCGCCCACCAGGTAGGCCTGGGCGTTCTTGATGAAGCCGTAGGTGCCCAGGCGCTTGCCGTCCTTGGCCTCACCCTGGACCAGCTGCAGCCGGATGGGGGTGCCGAAGGGGCTGGGGGCGGGCTGCGCGCAGGCGGCCTCGAGGGCTGCCACGTGGGCGTCCTCGAGGGGCTGAGGCAGGTAGCTGCGCCAGGAGCTGCGGCTGCGGATGACGGCGGACCAGACGGGGGACTCCGCCATCGGGGCTAACCCTCGTCCTTCTTGGCCTGGGCGGCGAGGTCCTTGGCGCGGTTGCGGTAGAGCTTCTTGTCCACCACCGCGGCCATGGCTTCGACGTCGTAGCCGCCGCCGAGGAAGTCGTTGACCTGGGTGGCCACCGCCATCGGATCGTTGATGGCCTGGCGGTGGTTCACGTCGATCATCGCGATGTCCTTGCGCTTGTCGACCAGGTTCTTCACCTGTACCAGGTGGCGCTGGTAGAGCTTCTTGACCTCGGCATCGGTGGCCGAGGTGTCCTCGGTGCCCAGCCGGTAGATCATCTTGTTCTGGCTGGCGATCACCTCGTCGATGTCGCGCCGCATGAACAGCACCCGGTAGGAGTTCTCATCGGGCAGCTCCTTGATGAGGAAGCTGATGACCTTGATGACCTTGCCCCGGGCGTCCTGCAGGTAGGACTTGTCGGTCTCGTTCTCGAGGTCCTTGACCCGCTCGTACTCGTAGTAGCCCTTGGGGTTGTCGACGTCGGCGACCCGCTCGCCATCCTGCATGATGCCGATGCCGGCGGCGTCGAGCATCTTCATCATCATGGAGGTGCCCGAGCGGGGCAGGCCGGAGACGATGATGATGTCCTCGCCGTAGATGCGCTTGCGGTTGGCGGCGCGGATCTTGTCGAGGCCAAGGGTGATCTGCTTCTGGAGATCGTCCAGCATGGTGGAGTCCTGTCTGTGGGGCAGGGGAGGGGGCGTGCGGGGTCAGAGCACGACGCCGAAGACGTCCTTGAGGGCGTAGCCGCTGACCAGGGAGAGCACGAAGAAGAAGATGAGGATGCCGAGCTCGCCGTCGGGCAGGTAGGCCAGCTCGCGCGTGATGTACTGCACGCGCACGTCGTAGACCGGAGAGTCGGACGGCAGGCCTTCCTCGCCGGGGTAGAGCAGGGCGTCCAGGCTCTTGGTGCGCATGATCGGCACCTTGCGGGGATCGCCGCCGACGGCCAGGCCCTTGGTGACCACGGTGTCGCCCACGTGGATGTTCAGCACGTGGTCGCCGGGTGCCTCGGTGCGCAGGGGCCAGAAGATGCGCCCATCGGGAGTGCGCACCGGGTGACCCTGCTGTGAGACGCCATCAGGCAGCTCGAGGCTGACCTCGGTGACGGGCACGTCGCAGTGCTCGTCGTCGAGCTCGAGCTCGAGCAGCAGCTCGTGATCCACCGGCAACGGGTCGAAGGCGTAGCGGGCCTCGAGCTGCACCAGCATGGACATGATCGGGACGATCATGACCAACATGGGCACGATGTTGAGGCCCAGGTACTTGCCGTTGTTCCAGAGGATGTGCCCGGTGGCCCGCACGACCATGCCGATGTCGTGGGAGAACAGCCGGATCTCCACCAGCCGCATCTTGATCTGGCCCTTGGCGCGGGTGATCCCACCCTGGTTGCTGGTGTACTTGTAGACCAACAGGGCGACGATGCCGCCGAGGACGGGCCAGACGATCAGGTCGAACCAGGCGTGCTGATCACCCGGGGGGAGGTCCAGGATGAGATCGAAGATCGCGCTGGTGATGCGGTTGAATGCAGTCATTCAGCTGTTCCCGAGGGGTCTGGGCTAGGAGATGTACCCGAGGCCGCGGAGCTTGTCGCGGATGTCGTCGTCGCCGTCGGTGCCTTCGAAGTTGGTCATCTCCTTCTCGAGCACGTGGGTGATGAACTCTTCGACGGTGGCGTAGCCGGCCACGTCGGCGATGTGCTTGAGGCGCTTGACCAGGTCCTTGTCGAGCTTGACCTTCACGGTGTTGCCGAACATGTCTCTCTCCTTGGTGTGTCAGTCGGTGAAGATGGTCTCGCCCACCATGCCCTCGGCGGGCGGCAGGCCGAAGTGATCCAGGATGCTCACGGGGAGATCGGTGAGCTCGTGCCCCTTGGTGGCGAGCTTCTGGTCCATGAGCAGGGTGCCGGGGAAGAGCTCCGCGGCGCCGAGGTGGTTGCCCGACCAGCGGGTGGTGTTGTCCTCGACGATGTCCACGGTGACCTCGCCCAGGGTGGACTCGTCGGAGCAGGCGTAGCCGATGTCGTAGCCGACGATGAGGTCGGGGGCCGAGTCGGTGCGCTCGCCGCTGTAGGCGTCGGTGGCCAGGTCGATGCGGTAGATGCCGCTGCGGCCGTTGTCGGGGTCGATCCAGCCCTCGAGCTTGCGGGCCAGCTCCCGCGCCAGGGGCGCGGCCTCGTCGGCGGTGACGATGCCTTCCGCCTCGCGGCCCTCGAGGTTGAGGTACAGGCCGTTGAAGCCCATGCCGTAGGCCCTGGTCTTGGACCAGTCCACATCGCCCGTCAGCAGGAAGCCGGTCTCCTTGCCTTCCTTCATCACCAGGTAGCCGTTGTCGCGGAGCCAGGCGTTGAGGTGGAAGCTGCGGGTCTGGGGGCCGAAGCCGTGGTCGGACATGATGATGAGCACGGTGTCTTCGGGCAGGGACTGCCGGACGCGGGCCACGGTGCGGTCCACGTGCTCGTAGATCTCGAAGATGGCGTCGGCGTAGTCTTCCGCCAGGGCGGGCTCGTAGGCCGGGTGCCGGCCGGCGAAGGCGAACTTGGGGTCCTTGTGGCGCCACAGCATGTGGCACTGCAGGTCGAGGTCCGACATGTACACGAAGGTCATGTCACCGCGCTCGAAGTGATCGAGCGCCATGTCCAGCATGCCCTGGGTCTCTTCCTGGACGATGGCCACCTGGGAGAGGTAGTCGCCGTCGTCGAAGAGCTTGTCCTTGAGGGCGTTGGTCTCTTCGGGCAGGCCCTGGGTGTAGTAGCCGCCGATGCGATCGTAGATCTGGGTGGCGAAGTCGTCGGGGGAGGAGATGACCTGGGCGGGGGCCTCGGGCCAGATCTGCACGGGGGAGGCGTACAGCTGGAAGCCGGGGCGCAGCTCCTTGGCGTAGAAGCGCACAGCACCCGTCATGTCCATCATGTGGGCCGGCAGCGCCTCGAAGTTCAGGGTCATCCAGGGGGTCCAGCCGCCCTCGACCAGCACGGCCTTGCTGTCGCCGGCCTCGATGAGGGCCACGTCTTTCTCGGGATCGAGGGTGACGGTCACGCGGACCGAGAGGTAGTCTCCGTCGCCAGGCTCCTGCCCTGGGGGCAGGTGGAAGAGATCGGGCGGGCCCTCGATGGTCGAGATGACGGTCTCGGGGGTGCCGTCGAGGTCGTTGTCCTGGACCGTGACGAGCTTGACGTCACCCTTGATCTCGGAGGTGTCGAGGATGGGCTGGTCGGTGTACCAGGTGTAGGTGCCGTAGCCGCCGCGCATGTCCACGGTGCCCATGCCACCGAGCACCTTGGCCTCGGACTCGGGGGTCGGGTAGTTGCCCGGGATGCGGTAGATCTCGACGTCGACCCCGGCCGCGTGCAGGTAGTCCCAGAAGGGCACACCGCCGCGGTTGTTGAGGATCTCGCCGCCGCTGGTGGGGATGTACATCCCGGCGATCTCGATGGCCTCGGTCGGCTCGATCTCGGAGGGGGGCGGGGTCGCCGAAGAGATGGGGTGGTAGTTCTGGGGGTCGCGGTGCACGAAGTCGTAGATGCCGTGCCCGCCGGGGTTCATGCCGGTGATGAAGCCGGACCAGGCCACCGGAGACTGGGGCGGGGTGGAGGTACCCAGCAGCTGGAAGGTGCCGCCGTCGGCCAGCTCGGCGATGGCGGGCAGGCGACCGTCGTCGATCATGTGGCGCAGGATGGTCGGGTCGATGCCGTCCACGCCCAGCACGAACAGGCCGGGGACGTCGGGGCCCTGGGGGGCCTCGGTGGCACAGGCGGTGGCCAGCAGCGTGGCGGTGATGAGCAGCGCGCTACGCATCGGTGACCTCTTCTTCGTCCTCGAGGGAGGGGATGCGGGCGCCGGGGGCCGTGCAGTGCTGGCTCCCGGCGAGCACCTGCGGGTCGAGCCAGCCGCGGACGTCACCCTGCTGCCCGGGCTCGGGGAAGACGGAGCTGCCCAGCATGTACTTGGGCGGCTCCTGGCCGAACATGCGCATGATGCTGGGGGCCATGTCGAGCAGGCGGGGGGTGTCGGTGGTCAGGGGGCGGTTCGAGAACAGCACGCCGGGCACGATGGTGGGATCGACGCAGTGGTCGCCGGACCAGCCCTTGGTGTTGTCCGAGAAGATCTCGGTCGGGGTGGCGCCGGTGGCGCAGTTCCAGCCGTGGCGGTAGCCGCCGTCCCAGCCCACCAGCACGTCGGGAGCGTCCATCTTGTACGGGCCGGTGTAGAAGTGGGCCGAGGCCTTGGCGGAGCGCACGACCTTGTGGCCGTTCTCCGGGTCCTCGAGCTCGAGCAACTCAGCGCAGATCGCGTCGACGAGGGCGTCGTATTCTTCGCCGGGCTCGACGATGCCCTTGCCCTCGCGGCCCTTCAGGTTCACGAACAGGCCGGTCAGGCCCATGGCGTAGGCCTTGGTGCGGGACCAGTCCACGCCGTCGAACCAGTCGCCGCCGACGTCCACGCCCTCCTTCAGGAAGAGGTAGCCGTGGTCGCGCAGCCAGGCGTTGAGGTTCACGCTGCGTCGGAAGTTGGTGAAGCCGTGGTCGCTGACCACCAGGAAGAGGGTGTCCTCGCGCTCCCACTCGTGGCGGACCTCGGCCAGCAGGCCGTCCATCCGGGTGTAGAGGGTCTCGATGGCGTGGGCCCACTCGGTGGTGTCCTTGCCCTCGTTGGCCGGGTGTGTGGGGTCCATGTACCGCCAGAACATGTGCTGGCAGCGATCGGTGGTGTCCACGATGGTGGTGACCAGACCCTTCTTGGTCTGCTTGCACGCATCCAGGAACATGCGCTTGCGCTCTTCGTAGATCAGCCAGGCCTGATCCCAGAAGACTCTCTCGTCGATGACCTCGGAGTTCAGCGCCCAGGTGTCCTCGGCCAGGCCCAGCGTGGCGAACTTGCCTTGCTTGCGGGCCAGGTACATGGCGTAGGTGGACGGGTGGCTGATGGGCATCGCCGGGTTTTCCGGGTCGATGTGGATGGCGGTCATGTAGAGGTTCACGTCCGGGTCCAGGGACGTGAAGTAGAAGCGGGCGATGCCGTGGACCTTGATGCCCAGCCCCGGGGAGAAGATCAGCTCGATCCACTCGCTGTACTCGCCAAGCTTCAGGTCGAAGGCGTCGATCCCCTCGATGGCGATGTTGGCGCTCTGCGCATCCTTCGCCACCGTGATGGTGAAGGGCAGCAGCATGCGCCCGCCGTCGGCGTGCATGGTGTTGTCCGGACCCACGATGCGGGAGCGGATGACCGACGGGTCCTTGGGGTTTCGACGGAGCACGGTCTGCTCGCCGCCTTCGTGGGCGGCCCCGCCGTCGTCGGTGGCGGTGGAGAAGAAGCTGAAGGTGCCCTGGGTGCCCCGCAGGTCCGGGACGCACATGGCGGACAGCAGCAGGCCGTTGAAGGCCTGGGCCGGCCAGGTGATGGGCATGCGCTGGATGATCGAGAAGATGTGCTTGAGGCCCAGGTGCTTCCAGAAGGGCTGGGAGCGCTGCAGCAGGGACAGGCGGGGCTTGCCCAGGGGGATGCGCCAGCCGCCCATGGACAGGATGCGGCTGGGGTTGCCGATGTCGGTGGAGGACAGGCGGGGGCCGTAGTTCTTCGGGTTGCGGTCCAGGAAGTCGTAGATGGCGTGCCGGGAGGGGTCCACACCCGTGGTGAAGGTGGACCAGGCCACCGGCGACATGGACGGGTAGGTGGTCGCCAGGGGGCGGAAGGCGCCCTTCTCGGCCAGCTCGGCGAAGGTCGGGAGCTTGCCCTGCTCCATGAAGCGGGTGGCGATGCCGGGATCGAGGCCGTCGAGCCCCAGCACGATCACGCGCTTGACCTGCGCCTTCTTGTAGGGATTTCCCACCTTGATGGTGCGGTACAGCCACAAGAACGGCCAGATCAGGATGGTGCCGAAGGCCAGGAAGAAGGTGGCCACCAGGACCATCGCGGAGCCGGCGAAGGCGAAGCCTGCGCCGGGACCGATGTAGGCCTGGGCCGGCGCCGACCACGACAGGGTGATCAGAGCGACGGCAGCGAGGAGCTGATGGGTATGGGCCTTGGAGCGGAACACGCCGGAGGACCCCCGGGTTGGAAAGCGGCGCATGATAACCCCCAGGACCGTCCCTGGCAGTTTCTATACGACACGAAAATCGAAGAGCCCCTGGATACACACCGACCCATGCTCGCCATCCCTCGGTTCCGGTGGTGGTGGGCCCCATCACAAGGCTGGATGGCAGCGCCCCGACAGCTTGTTACCAAGGGGCCGCTCAACCGCCGTGGAGGCAGGAACATGCTCCGACTCGCCACCCTCGTCCTCGTCACCGCCCTGGCCGTCGGCTGCGGTGAGAAGGCCTCCGACGTCAAGGAGGCCGCCCAGGCCGCGCTGGACGCCGCTGACTACCCCACCGCCATCGCTCAGGCCGACAAGGCCATCGGGATGGCGACCGACGACAAGGCCATGATCTGGCAGAGCCAGCAGATCAAGCTGCAGGCCCTCGCGCGCAGCGGCGACGCGGGCGCTGCCCCCCTCCTGGAGCAGCTGGCGGGTGAGTACGCGGCCCAGGTCAAGTCCCCGCTCTACATGTCCGTGGCTGCGGATCTCAAGTCCGCCGGCCAGACCAGCGCCGCCATCGACGTGCTCGACGCCGGCAACAAGCGCTTCCCCGACGAGAGCGCGGCCTTCGTCAAGGCCATCGAAGAGCTCGGCTCCCCCGATCAGATGGACCCCGCCGAGGTCGAGAAGCTCAAGGCCCTCGGCTATCTGTAGCCCTCTGTAGGCCTCCCCCGCTTGATGCGTGGAGGGGCGCCGGGTAGGATTCACCCGACGCCTTTCCCCGAGGAGTGCCATGCGCAGGCTCGTGACGACCATGCTGGGTAGCGGTCTCGCCGCCTTCTGCTTCTGCGGCCAGGCCGTAGCGGCCGAAGACGTGGTGCTCTCGAACCTTGCCACCTGGAACGGCTCGCCGGTCGACGAGGCCGTGGCGGCCGACGCCTACGGCATCGTGGTCAACCAGCTGGGGCTCGCCATCTCGAACAAGCCCATGGCCCCGGGGGAGACCCTCGGTGTGTTCGGCTTCGACATCGGGATGTCGTCCACCGTCGCCTTCACCGACACCAAGGACGGCTCGCAGGGCCAGCCCTCTCCCTGGGCGCGGGTGCACGAGAGCGGCGAACCCAACGCCGTGATGTGGATTCCCTGGCTCCAGGCGCGCAAGGGCCTGCCCCTGTCCCTCGAGGTGGGTGGCAACCTGGGCTACGTCGCCTTCTCCCGGCAGACCATCTTCAGCGGCTACGGGCGCTGGGGCCTGTGGGAGGGCTACCACCCCATCCCCGACTTCAGCATCCAGGTGGGCTACGCCGGCTACGTCGGCAACAATGAGCTCGAGCTGGGGGCCCTCGATACCTCCGCGACCATCGGCTACACGCTGCCCTTCGGCAGCCTGGTGGGCATCAACCAGGCCCAGTTCAGCCCCTACATCGGGGTGGGTCAGGTCATCGTGCACGCGGCACCCCGCATCGACGAGGGCCTGCAGGAAGATCTCGGCATCGGCCGCATCTCGGGCTTCAAGAACGGCGAAGGCTTCACCGACGAGCTGCGCCACCTGACCCTCAACGGTGGCTTCCGGGTGCTCTCCGGGGACGTGCAGCTGCGCATGGCCGTGCAGTTCTCCCCCGGGCAGCTGGTGACCCTCAACGGCGGCCTCGGCTTCGCCTTCTAGATGCCCCTGGGCACCGCCGCCGCCTCCACCGGGCGGCTGACCGCGGCCGCGGCGCTGCTCTGCTGGGCCGGGCCGGCGCTGGGGCAGGAGCTGCGCGTGGAGCTGCGCGCCCACGTCTCCGACGATCTGACCTACATCGCCGGGATGCTGCGCTGGGACGGCCCCCCGGGTGTGCGCTTCGAGGACTACATCGGCGCCCTCCCGCCCCCCCCGGATGACCGGACCGCGCTGCGGACCTGGCCGGGTGGGCCCGAGCAGGGGGGCCTGAGCTGGCACGAGACCAGCGATGATCGCGGGCGCCTGCTGTTCTTCGAGCTCGAGGTCCCGGACCGTTACGGCGCCGTCGGGCGGGTCCCAGGCTACGGGCTGTACCTGAACGGGGGCTGGTATCCGGTGCCCGTGGACGCTGACGGGCGTGTGCTCGAGGCCCAGTGGGACGTGGTCGTGGACATCCCCGATGACGCCGTGGGCGGGCTCGCGTGCGACGTCGGAGAGGATGAGCTGCGCTGGCGCGGCGCCGGGGAGCGGGTGCCCCTCGCGGTCATCCCCGGCGGCCGCATCGAGCGCCTCGACACCGCGGCCGGGCAGGCGGTGCTGCTGTCCGAGCGCGGCTTCACCCAGGCCCGGCAGCGCTGGCTTCGCCGCAGCCTCGAGGCGGCCTGGCCGAGGGAGCAGCAGCTGCAGTTGGTGATCGTCGACGCGCCCTTGATGCGGCGCTTGGTGCGGCCCGGGCCCGGGCTGCTATACCTGTCGTCCAGGGCGTTCAGGGTGAACCCCGGCTTGAAGCACCTGCACCTCGGGGCGGTGACCCATGCGGCGCTGACCGCCGGGCTGAACGATGTCCTGCCAGGGCACGGCGAGCGGGACCTCGCGGCCGCGCTGCTCGCCGCCCTGGCCATGGATGAGACGCCCACCGCCGAGGGACTGCTGCGCTGGTTCTCGTGGCTGCCGCAGATCGACGAGCTGTTGTACTCGGGATCGGTGCCCTACGTCTCCGAGGTCATGGGGGAGCCCTGGCCGGGTGATCCCTTGGCGGACGACCTGCTGGAGGTCCTGGATCCGCGCGTCCCCGGGGCGGTGTACGCGGCCCGTGCCCTCGCTCACGGGGAGCCTGCGGCGCTGTTGGCCCAGGGATTGTTGGCGGGAGAGGCTGCGCCCGCCTGGCTGGCGAGGCGTCGATACACCCCGTACGAGCAGGACTACAAAATCGATGTACGCCGAGACGGGGCTGGTGCGGCTGTCCGGATCACCCGCGACGCGCCTCCTGGCGCCCCCGCCGAGACGCTGGTGCTCGCCGTGGATGATGCCCGTCCGGTCCTCGAGCTGCCCGAGGGAGAAGACGAGATCGAGCTGACCCTGGACGAGGCACCGACCCGCGTGGTGCTGGACCCGGACAGGCTGCTGCGTCAGACCGACCGCGCCAACGACCGCTGGCCCTCTCGCTGGACCACCGTGGTGTCGGCCTTCCCTACGGTGTGGAACCTGAGCTCGGGCCGCCTCGAGGGATACCTGGCCCTGCGGTTTCGGCGCCAGCACGACACCCGCTGGTATTACGACAGTTATGTTTTTCGTGATGAGGTCGATGAGATCGGCGTGCGGGCCGCGGTCGGTCATAGCTGGGGGCCGCTACAGGATCGCCGCTGGCGACCCTACCGCCTCTACCTGTGGAGCGCAGGCTCGCTGCTGGACGCCGACTTCCGCCCCACCCAGCGCGGCCGTGTGGCCGTCGATGCGGGGGCGACCTTCGCGTGGGACACTCAGGTCGACTGGCTATTCCCCCTGCGAGGACACCAGCTGGTCATCAGCGGACACGGCGGTGGTGTCCCTGGAAGCGATCAGCGCTGGGCGGGGGTCTCGGGGCGCGCCACCGGGGTCGCGTCCCCCCACCCCCGGGTCGCTGTCGCGGCCGAGGCCCGCGCTGGGCGCAGCTGGGCCGAGGTGGAGCACCGCCTGCAGGTGCTCGGTGGTGTCGACAACCTGCGATCCCTCCCAGCCAACGCTGTGGTGGGGAACAGCAAACTTGTTGGCAGGGGCGAGCTCCGGGTCGCCCCGCTCCGGCACGTGTCCGTACCCTTGGGCTTCGCCTGGCTCGATGAGCTGCAGCTGAGCGGTGGGCTCGAGGCCGGCCTGGTGAGCGGGGCGTTGGTGGATGAGCGCTACGGTCATGCCTCCCCCGATGGGTGGATGCGCGCCGCGGGGTGGACGGGGGGCAGCTTCGTGGTGATCGATGTGCTGGGCGGGCAGCCGGCGTTGGCGGGGCTGGTGGTGGCGGGGCCGCTGGCGACCGATCCCGTGCTGGAGCTCGGGGTGGTGCCCAATGTGTATCTGTTGTGGGAGCAGGCGTTCTGATTGTGGAGCTGTCAGCCGTCAGCCGTCAGCCATCAGCTTCGCTGGAGGTTGTGGAGGCGTTGCGGAGAATAACGGAAATGTTGTGGCGGGAAGTATGCGGGGAATGGTTCGTGGGCGTGGTTGGGCAGGGGCGGGAGCGACAGGTGTGTGGCTGCGGTCGGGAAGCTCTCGACGGGCACTGATTTGTCGCCGCAAAGAACAACAGAAACGTAGTGTAGAGTCCTGCCTCCTGCTCGAAGGTCAGGGACGGGTGGCACTCGAAATGGGCTGCGGTGTCTTCATTTCGAACCCTTCTGGGGTAGAGTGTTGACGTGTCACCAAAGGTCGCCATCGTCGCCGCGCTGGGAGCGCTGACCCTGTCACAGGGGTGTGCCCACTCCTACTTCGTCGTGCCGGGGCCCCTGGCGACGGTGGGCAAGCCCCCACCGCCCCTCGCGCTCGAGGGGGATGACGATGCGTCGGGATCGGTCTGGGACGAGATCGAGCCGGGCGAGGTGGCCGCCGCGACGGAGAGCGGGGGAGGTGAGGGGAGCGCGCGGGATGAGGGCGCGCCCACTCCGGATCCCCGCGCGCGCAAGCAGGGCGCCGACGTGGCCAAGGCCGCATCGCACTACCTCGGGACCCGCAGCCTCCGACACGGAGGTGAGAGCTTCCGGTACGACTGCTCCGGCCTGGTCATGGCGGCCCACGCCCGGGCGGGGCTCTCGCTGGCGGGCTCGAGCGCCTCGATGTTGACCATGGCCAAGGAGTCCGGGGTCTACCACCGCCGCAAGCGGCCCTGGGTGGGGGACGTGGCCTTCTTCGCCAACACCTACGACCGCAACGGCAACGGCCGGCTGGACGACCCCATCACCCACGTGGCCATCGTGACCGCTGTGGACGAGGACGGCACCGTCCACATGGTGCACAAGGGCGGGCGGGGCATCACGCCGCTGGTCATGAACCTGCGGCAGCCCTCGGACCACGCGGGCGAGGCCGGCAAGGAACTCAACAGCTACCTGCGGTCCCGAAAGAGCAGCGATCGCAACGGCACCCGCTACCTGGCGGGGGAGCTGTGGATCGGCTTCGGCTCCTTCTGGAGGGTGCTGGACGCACGCTGAGCTCGGTCTGCGCTGGACCTCGGGCCCCTCTGCGCGATAGCCTGGGGGGGTTCGCTCTGGCACCCTGCCAGAGGCCACCCGGCGAGGTCAGCCCATGAGGGAGCATCCCGTCCTGGCGGCAGCGGCGCTGCACGGGGTCCGGCTGGGTCTGGATCGGATGCGGCGTTTCATGCGCGCGCTGGGATCCCCGCAGGACCGCTACCCGATCATCCAGGTCGCGGGCACCAACGGCAAGGGGTCTGTCTGCCACATGGTGGCCGAGGTGCTGCGGCAGCAGGGCTACCGCGTGGGGCTGTACACCTCCCCCCACCTGCAGCGCATCAACGAGCGCATCAAGGTCAACGGCCGCGAGGTCAGCGACGGCGTGATGGAGGGGCTGCTGAACCGCGTCGGCGAGCTCGGGCGCACCCTCGGGCGCGATCTCATCCAGCTCGACGAACGGCAGGAGGCTCTGACCTACTTCGAGACCATCACCGCCGCGGGCTTCCTGCACTTCGCCGACGCCGAGGTGGATGTGGCGGTGGTCGAGGTCGGCATGGGCGGGCGCCTGGACGCCACCACCATCGCCAAGCCCGTGGTCGCGGCCATCACCTCCATCGGCCTGGACCACACCGACGTGCTCGGGCCGGACATCGCCTGCATCGCGGGCGAAAAGGCTGGCATCCTCAAGCCGGATCTGCCGGTGGCGGTGGGCGGCGTGCCCCTGGACGCCCTGCGCGTCATCCGCTCGATGGCCCAGACCCGCGGCTCGCGCCTGGTGGTCTACGGCGAGGACTTCCACCTGCTGCGCGATGGCTCTGGCTTCGCCTGGCAGGGACCCTGCAGCAAGCGGCGCGGCCTGAGCGTCGGCATGGCGGGCCACCACCAGGTGGACAACGCCGCGGTCGCGCTGGCGATCCTCGATCTGCTGCCCCTCGAGCTGGCCTGCGACGAGGACGCCGTGCGGGCGGGCATGGCCAACGTCCGGGTGCCCGGCCGCCTCGAGTGGCTGGCCCCCGACGTGCTGGTCGACGCGGCCCACAACGTGGACGGCGCCGTCACCCTGGCGTCCTACTTGCGCGCCCGCGCCGAGCGGGACCGGCCTCGGCGCACGCTGCTGCTGGGAGCCTCCCAGGAGAAGGACATCCGGGCCATCGGTGCGCTGCTCGCGCCCCACGTGGACCGCATCCTCACCAGCGCCTGCAGCCACCCGCGGGCCATGGCCCCGGGGGTGGTGGCCAGCGCCCTCGAGGGGTTGACCGTCCCCGTGATGCCCGCGGGCCCCGTCGAGCAGGCGCTGCCCCTGGCCCGCGCGGGGGGAGGCGAGGTCATCGCGGCTGGCTCCATCTTCCTGGTGGGTGCGGTGCGGGACCTCCTCGGTATCCGGTGATCGCGGCCCCGGCGCTGCTGGGCGGGCTGATCCTCGCGGCGTCGCCCGCCGTGGGGGCCGACGACCATGGCCTGCGCCTGTCGGCGGAGCGCATCGAGCTGGACGGGGAGGTGGTGTCCGGCGAGGGTGCTGTGCGGGCGGTCATCGAGGGGGGCGCGCTGACGGCCGCCCGCTTCGAGCTGGCCACCGACGGCAGCTGGGCCCTGCTCGAGGATGGCTGCTGGGAGCGCGAGGACGGGCGGGTCTGCTTCGAGCGCCTGGAGCTGGAGCCCGGGGGTTCGGCCCGCATCGACGGCGCGGATCTGAGCCTCTGTGCCTGCGAGGGCGAACGGCAGCTGTGGAGCGTGTCGGCCTGGCGGGTGCGGGTCGATCCGGAGCGCTCGGCGGTCTTCGTCGGAGGGCTGCTGCGCATCGGCGGCTGTCCAGTGCTGCCCATCCCCGCGGGGGCGTTCCCGCTGGGGGAGCGCCACTCGGGTCTGCTGGCGCCCCGGGTGGGCTGGACCCAGGACGGCCTGGAGCTGGGGCAGCCGGTCTACCTGACCCTGGGGCGCGCGGCCGACCTGACGCTCGAGCCCATCTGGCGTGAGGAGCGTGGCCTGCGCATGGGGAACGAGCTGCGCTGGGCGCTGCCCAACGACGGTGGAGGGCAGCTCGATCTCGTCGCGGGCTGGGACGCCGTGGAGGACCTGCCGCGGGGCCTGCTGGCCATCGAGCACGGCTATGTGGACCGCGCGTTCCGCAGCGCGGTCTCCGGCGAGATCGCCAGCGACGAGGCCTACCTGGTGGACTACGAGTCGGACTTCGCCCGGCGCCAGCAGGACTTCCACGAGCTGCGCGCCCTGGTGGGGCTGGGCCCCGCGCGCCTCGAGCACCAGCGCTTCCAGTCGCAGTCAGAGCGGCCCCAGCGGCTGCTGGGCCTGGTGGTCTCCCGGCCGGCTGGGGACGCGGGCCCTCTCTCGCCCGAGGCCTGGCTCGATCTCGAGCTCGGGGGCGACGGAGACACGGCGCGCTGGACCACGGATCAGTGGCTGAGAGCCTGGGGAGGGGCCGGGCTCCACGCCGGGCGCCCCATCGGTCCTGTCGAGGCCGAGGCCAAGCTCGTGGGGCAGGGGGCCGTGCTGGTCCCCGCCGACTTCGGGGCGCTGCCGCTCGATCCGGCCGGGGCCACGGACAGCGCGCTGCTCGAGGGCCAGCTGAGCGCCGAGGGGCGGGCCATGCTGCCCCTGTGGGCCGATCACGGGCGCGTCAGGCACCTGCTCCGCGCCGGGCTGGTGGTGGGCGGCGGGCTGGGTCACGCCCAGGACGGGCTCGACCGCTGGACCCGCAGGCTCGAGGACACCCCCCTGTGGTGGGCGGGGCCCGCTGTGGAGAGCCGCTGGCTGAGCGCCACCGCTGTCCCCGTGCATGTCCGGGCGGTGCTGCCCTGGTCCGACGAGGGCTTGGCACCCACCGCGGTGGGCTGGTGGTCCGACGGCCCCTGGTGGGGACGGGTCCAGGGCTCCGCGCGCTGGCAGCCCGGGAGCGAGCCCAGCGATGGTCTCGCCTGGGTCGAGGCCGGTCGGCGCAGCGAGCTGTTCTCGGCCGCCGTCGGCGTCATCGCCCTGCAGGATGAGGCGAGCGTGGGCCAGCTGTCCGCCCGCGCCGCCTGGCAGCTCCCCCTCGGGGCCGATCGCTGGGAGCCCAGGGCCCGGGTGCGCTGGGCCATGGCGGACGCCCGCTTCGTCGAGCAGCACCTCGGCCTCTACTTCGCCTCCCGCTGCGACTGCCTGGGGCTCGAGCTGGGTGCCACCTGGGCGGAGGATCGGGAGACCCCGAGCTTCGGGATGCGCGTGGACCTCGGCCGTTAGGGAGCCTCTGTCACCATGCCCTCTCCACCCCCACACCGCGACGCTCCCCTGCTGTCGCTCGCGTTCTGCCTCGCGGTGGGGGCCGTGGTGCGCTTCGGCGTGCTGTGGGGCGTGGATCTCCGCGGCGCCTTCGGGCCCGACGCCCCTGGTGCGGCAGCGGCGGCCTTCAGCGGCCCCTTCAGCCACCCCTACCCGCTGCATCCGCTGCTCATCCGGGTCTTCGCCCTGCCCAGCGGCGACGGCGTGCAGGGCGCGCTGCTGCTGTCCGTGGCGGCTGGGCTCGCCACCGTGGGGGCGGCCTGGCTCATCGGTCGGGTGCTGACCGACGGCCGGGATGGCCGCTCCACCGCCCTGCTCGCCGCGGCGGCCCCGCTGCTGGTCCACAGCAGCCTGCTGCGGGGTGGTGACGCGCTGGCCATCGCCTTGGTCACCTGGGGGGTAGCCCTGGGCTTCCAGGGCGCCCACGCCCTGGCCGGGGCACGCACGCGGTCCTCCCGGTGGCCCCAGGTCGCCCTCGTTGCTGCGGGCCTGCTCTGCGGTCTGTCCGCCGCGGCCAAGCCCATCGCGCTGCCGGCCACGGCGCTGCTCCTCGCGGCCCCCCTCATGGGTGGGCGCCGCTGCCTGCCCTGGCTCGGCGGTGGCCTGATCGTCGGCTTCGCCGTCGCGCTGCCCTTCCTCGGTCCGCTGCTGCGCCCTGCACCCGCCATGGGGCTGCTGGGCTCCTGGTGGCTGCCCGGCCCGCCGAGCGCCGGGGAGCTCCCGGCCTGGCTGTGGGCCGGCGCCCGTCAGCTGGGCACCGTCGCCCAGGCCGAGAGCTGGTCCCAGCTGGGGCCGCTGGCGCTGCTGGCGGTGCTGGGCTGTGTGGTCGCGGCACCCCGGCGGGGCTTCCGCGTCGGCCTGCTGATCCTGTCCGCGGGGGGCCTGCTGTTGCTGGCGGCCATGCTCGGGACGCGCCTGCAGGCGCGCTATCTCGCCGCCGCGAGCTTCGGCTGGCTCATCCTCGCGGGGATCGCGCTCACCCCCGCCGCCCTGCGCCGACCCTCGGGCGCGGTCCCGCACTCGTGGCGCCGGGTGCTGCTCGGGCCGCTGCCGCTGTCCTTCGTGGCGACCCTGTTCATCATGGCCAACCTCACCCTCTGGGACGGCCTGGCGCTGCTCAGGGCCCAGGAAGAGGGCGCGGCGCCGCCGGAGGGCCTCTTCGCCGGCTGGGCCGGTGACTGGCGGCCGACCGAGGCCTACGCCGACAGCTCCCTCTGCGGCGCCCTCGAGCTCGAGCGCGTCGCCGCTGGGTTGGTGCAGCGGGCGCCCCGCGGTGGCACGGTGGTCACCCTGCCGCTCCGGGACGGGCGAGCCTGGCACCTGCTCGGCCCCCTCGCCGCGGCGCGTCCGGATCTCGGCCTGCTGGAGCTCACGGATGAGTGCTGCCCCCACGCGCCCGCGCGCTGCGCCGAGCTGCTGCCCGACGCCCTCGGGCGGGCGGGGGGCGGAGCCCTGGTGGTGCCTCTGGAGCCCACGGGGCGCTGTGAGACCGCGGCGCTGCCCCACGGCCTCGAGGATTGGGCCAGCGCCCTGGCGCCGGTCGTGGAGCCCGAGGGGCCCTGGAGCGGGACGCTGCGGGTGGACCCGGCCTCCGGTTCGGAGCTCACCCAGCTCTGTGACGGGCTCGGTGGACGCCCGCCCGCCCCCCCTGCACGACCGTGAGCGGCCGCGGAACTTGACAGGCTCCGTCAGCGGGCCATGCTGTAGCGTCACCGGAGGATGAGACGTGGGTGGAATCGCAGCCATCGTCGATCACGGCGCCCCGCCCGACCGGGAGCTGGCGGCCCGCCTGTCCCGGTCCGTGGCCCTGCGCGGTCCCGATCAGCACGGCACCTTCGCCGAGGGGCCCGCGGTGGTCTCCCACAACCGCCTCGGGGTGACCCCCGGTGGACCGCGACAGCCCATCATCTCCGATCGCTACGTGCTGGCCTTCGACGGCCGCTTGTACGACCACGTGGACCTCGACCGGCGCCTGCAGGGCCGCGAAGCTCAGGGCCTGCCCGCCGAGGATGCCGAGGTGCTGCTCCGCGCCTGGGAGGCCTGGGGCCCGGCCTGCCTGGATCGGCTCGACGGCGCCTGGGCCATCGCGGTCTGGGATCGCAAGGAGCAGGTCCTGTACCTCGCCCGGGACCCCATGGGGCAGCGCTCCCTCTACTACAGCATCTCCGGGCGGCGCTGCGCGGTCGCCTCCCTCCCGGATCGCCTCGCGCTCATGCCCTGGGTCTCCCGGGAGCCGTGCCGGGACAGCCTCTGCGAGTACCTGGCCTTCCGCTACGTACACGCCCCGCGGACCTTGCTGGCCGACGTCCAGGCCCTGCCGCCGGGGTGCCTGCTGCGCTTCGGGCGCGACGGGACCCGCATCGAGCAGCGGCTGCGGTCCCCCATGGCGCCCAGCGACGATCCCGGGCCGGGGACCGACGAAGGCCTGCGAGAGATCGAGCGCCTGCTGCGGCGGGCGGTGCACCGGCGGATCCCCGCGTCGGGCTCGGTCGGCATCCTGCTCTCCGGGGGGACCGACTCCACCGCCCTGGCGCTGCACGCCTCCCGCCTCGGTGTGGACCTGCACACCTTCCACCTCCACTTCCCCGAGTCCGGCGTCGACGAGGCCGCGTTCGCGGGGCGGGTGGCGCGGCTGCTCGAGGCGCAGCTGCACCAGGTGGAGCTGGATGCATCGACCTTCGACGACGCGCTGGCGCGCTGCACCCGGGCCATGGGGGCCCCGCTGCCCGACCCGGGCGGTGTGGGCCAGTACGTGCTCCTGCGCGAGGCGCGCCGGGACGTGCGCGTGGTCCTGAGCGGCACCGGCGGGGACGAGCTGCTGGTCGGCGGGCACCTGGCGGCGCTGGCGGTCGTCATGAAGCGGGTGGGGATGCTCGGCCGGGTGAGCTCGAAGCTGCGCTATCGGGTGGAGAAGGGCCTGCGGGGTGCGGGCCTGTCGGATCTCGCGCTGCGGCCCATGCGCTACGGCCTGCAGCGGGTGGCCGGTGGCACCGAGGTCTTCGATCATGCTGCGCGCATGGAGCTGCTCGGCTGGGAGTCGGCCCGTCCACGCCTGCGCCACGACGTGCTCATGCCCCTGTATGCGGGCATCGAGTCCGATCCCCTCAACACCCTGCTCGCCATCTTCCAGCGCGGCTGGTTGCCGGAGGACGTCCTGGCGCGGGCCGATCGGCTCGCGGCGGCCTGCGGCATCGAGCACCGCTTCCCCATGCTCGACACCGGCCTGGTGAACTACGTCAACGGGATCCCGGGCAGCTGGAAGGTGCGCACCCGCTGGGGGCTTCCCAAGCCCAAGTGGCCCCTGCGCGAGCTGCTCAAGGGCTCGTCGGTGCCCCGCACCGTGTACGACCGCCCCAAGCGCTCCTGGCCGGCGCCCCTGAACCGCTGGCTGCGCCACGAGGGTACCGACTTCCTGCGCGCCCGCGAGGAGCGGCTGCTCGACGCCCCCTGGGGGCTGTGGCAGCCCGACCCCGTGCGCGCGATGGTCAGCGCCCACCGCAACGGCGAGCGCTACCACGGTGGGGCGCTGTGGGTGCTCATCCTGCTCGACGAGTGGCTGACCCAGCTGAACGAAATCGGCTAGGGGCTTACACAGCCTACAGCCTACAGCCCACAGCTGGAGTGGTCGTTCATGCGTCGCGCCCTCGTCTGCGTCTCTGCCCTGCTCTCGCTCTCTGCCTGCGAGCCCGATGACCTCGACCGCCACGATCCCGGTGACCTGAAGGACGACACGGCGCTGGACACCGCCGACACGGGGGACGCCCCCCCGGTGGCCGAGGGCTGCCGGGCCGAGCCCGGTGCCGCGGATCGCGACCGGCTGGTGATGGTCTCCTATCCCTACGGTGCGGATGGTTCCCAGGCGGTGAGCTGGGGGGTCTTCACCCTCTCCACGGACGGCGCGCTGACGGACAGCGGCGCCCGGGTGGACATGGGACGGGGCTACGGTGGACACGTGGCCTTCACCCCCGACGGCAGCATCGGGATGGTCGCCCAGGACGACGGCACCCTCGGCGTCTTCGAGGCCATCGGAGCCGGCGAGGTGCGGGTGCTGCAGGAGGCCTGGGATGGTGGCTTCTACGCCTCCGCGGTGGTCTCGGATCCCAGCGGCGAGCACGCCTGGATCGTGGACGGCAACTGGGCCGAGAACGGCGGCGGGCTGTACCGGGCGGAGATCGACTGCACGACCGGCGAGCTGTCCGGGGCCACGCGGGTGTTGGAGGCCAAGCTGCCGGCGTGGATGGGCTTCACGCACCACCGCCTGGATCGCGCGCTGCTGGTGGGTCGCGAGGCGGCCGGTGCCAGCGCCGGTGAGGACGCCTTCCTGCTCGAGCCCGGCGAGAGCCCGAGCATCCTGGCGGGCGCTGACGCCTTCGGGGACGACGAGGCCATCTTCGCGGGGGCGGCCCTGAGCTTCGACGACCAGACCCTGCTCATCGGCGACAACTCCTTCTTCTCCGGGCTCCCCAACCGCGTGGCCGTGGCCGCGGTGACCGACGACGGCCTGGAGCCCCTGCAGGTGCTGGAAGACATCGACGACCCCATCGACATCGTGGCGTCGCCCTTCGGGGACAAGGCCCTGGTGCTGTCCGGGTACTCCGACGCCCTGTTCGTGCTCGACTACGAGCCCGGTGCCGCCGCGCCCTACAGCTACGCCGGCGAGCCGAGCTACGACGGTGCCTCCCCGCAGCTCCCCACCGCCGCCGACCAGGTCACCCGCGGTCCCTGGAAGGGCCTGGTGATCCTCACCGAGAACCAGGGCCTCCGCATGGTCCAGTTCGCCCAGGGCTCGGTCACGGATCTCGGCCTGTCCAGCTTCGGCTCCGGCCTCGACTCCATCCCGGGAGCCATCGGGGTGCAGCCCTAGGCCGGCGTTCGGCTACTGCTCCAGCCCCATCACCCAGGCCTGCCAGGTCTGCATGAAGCTGGCCTCGTCCTCGATGTCGAGCATGTCCACCAGCGTGTCGTAGCCGGTGGGGTCGCGGCGCTGGTTGGCGCGGACCCGGGCGTAGTACTCCCGCAGCAGGCCCTTCTCCTGCAGGTACTGGCAGAGGTAGCGGGACTGGGCGTAGTTGGTGCCCGGGTCTTCGCGGTAGAACTGCTCGAAGCTCTGGCCCATCAGCCACGCGAAGCTGGGGACCATGTCGTGCTCGATGGCTCGCTGCAGGCCGGTCAGGCGCCAGTTGGTGTGGCCGGTGATGTGGCCGTCCTGGATGCTGACGTGCTCGAAGAGGCTGGCCAGGCCCTCGTTCAGCCACTGAGGGCAGTCCGGGAAGTCGGCGTGGACGTAGGGGTGCACGATCTCGTGGACCAGGGTGCCGCCGCCGGTGGCGATGTTCATCACCAGGGCCTTGTGGGTGTCGCTGGCGTAGCCGTAGGGGGTGTCGGGCTCCTCGCCCCACAGCGCCTTGGCGTGACGGTAGTAGGAGTCGGCGTCCCCGAACAGCCAGATGGTGTAGATGTCGGCCGGGCGGCGCTCGAAGAAGTCCTGCTCGAGGGCCTTGCTGTAGGTCCGCACGGTCTTGGTGGCGCGGGCCTTGACGACCTCGGGCTTCTCGTCACCGACCACCACGAAGGGGGGCTCCACCACCGTCGTGAAGCCCTGGGGTAGCACCCCCTGCAGGGTGCGGACGTGCTGGGCGTAGTCGCCGGCGCTGTGCTGGTCCGACGCGATGGGCGGTCGGAGCTGCTGGGGGTCCATGCGCAGCCGGATGAGCGTGGCGCCCGAGCGGCCTCGCAGGGGCCACAGCTCGAGGAAGCTGGCCCGCTCCATGCGCCGCCAGGCGCCGTCGTCCTCGGCGGGCTCGTGGTAGAGGACCTCGTCACTGACGGGGTCGTAGCCCAGGATCAGGCGGAAGTGCTCCGTGGTGTTCGGGCTGTCGTCGTAGTGCATGCAGACGATGCTGGGGATGCCCTGTTCGAGGTCGGCGTGCAGGGCGCTCCAGGCGCGATCGAGATCCTCCGGCGAGGCCTCGGCACCCAGGCGTTCCCAGACGGGGCCGGGCGCGAAGCCCAGGTGCTCCACCGCCCGCTTCAGCTCGGGTGTCCAGGCGCCGCGGCCCAGGGCCGGGTCCACACCGGTCGCGGCGAAGACCGCGTCCTGGTCCACGTCGTGTCCCAGGGCTTGCATCGCCATGGCCACGCAGGCCTCGCCGCAGAAGTCCGGCCGCTGGCGCACCCACGGCACGGCGTCCACCAGGGCGGGGCCCCACTGCGGGGGCGCCGCCTCGATCTGGGCTGGTTCGTCGTCGTCCACGCGCGCCGCCCCGATGCTGCAGGCGCAGCACAGGGCGATGATCAAAGGGACGAGGCGGTGGGCGGCGGGCATGGCTGTGTCATGGACACCTGACCCGCCGCGGTGGTTCCTCGATGCTATTCACCGGGGCCGGCGGCCCACCAGCAGCGCTTGGGGGAGTGGGCCAGGCCTTCGGCCTTGAGCTTCTTGATGATCTTCGAGACCTGGGCCTTGTCGATGCCGGTGGCGGCGGCGATGTCGCCGGGGCGGACGGGCTTGCCGGCGTCTTCGAGGGCCTTGGCGACGGCCTGCTTCTGCTCTTCCATGGTCCTTCTCCTTGTGGAATCTGCGGGTTCGATCCGCAGGTCCACCCTATGCGGACGAGGCGATATGACCACGCACGCGCGGCCCTCGTGTGAGGGCCGCTACGGGGGCTGCTGGGCGTCGTCGGAGCGCTAGTGGCTCAGGTAGCTGGCGTCCACGTAGTAGAAGCCGTTGGCGACCCAGAGCCCGCGCTCGACGGGGCCACTGGTGGGCTTGTCCAGGGGGATCAGGTAGCCGTCGCCGTCGAAGAGGGCGACGTCACAGGAGGTGTCGTAGCCGAAGGTGTACATCCACTCCAGGGCGCCGGCGGCCAG
Organism: uncultured Enterobacterales bacterium; assembly: GCA_964481655.1. Taxonomy (GTDB): domain Bacteria; phylum Myxococcota_A; class UBA796; order UBA796; family JAFGLY01; genus CALDOK01. The sequence goes on from CAYZVO010000048.1 coordinate 37,357, forward strand.
GTCCCAGTACAGGTAGCCGGAGGTCACGTAGGGCTCCCAGTCGTTGTCCCAGTCCAGCCCCGCGTCCTGCACGGCGGGCTTGAGATCGTCGGCGACATTGACCATCTCGCCGATGCCCACCCCGAACTTGTGCTTCTCGAGCACGTCGCGCATGTCGGTGGTGTCCCATGAGCCTTCGTCCAGGATGCCGCAGTCGGTGTAGCCATCGGCCAGGGACAGATCGAAGGCCCCGTAGAGCTGGCCGCCGCTGTCGGTGGTCCAGGTGCTGGTGGTCTCGGCGGCGTCGGAGATGTCGTAGATGATGGTGCACAGCTCGGCGTAGCTGGTGCTCGAGTCCCCGAAGAAGGTGAAGTCGATGTACGAGCTGTTGGCGGTGCTGTCGTACTCGAAGTCCCAGACCTCGTTGTCGTCGATCATCATCACCGCGGTCGCGATGAAGTAGGCCGGCTCGAACTCGACGGAGTCGTCGGGCAGGCCGGTGTCGGCGATGAGGGCGTCGTCGTTGAACTCGCAGTCGGTGTCCGCGTCGCTGTCTGCGTCGGCGTCGGCGTCCGTGTCGGCATCCGTGTCCGCGTCGGTGTCACCGTCGGCGTCGGTGTCCGTGTCCGTGTCGGTGTCCGCGTCGGTGTCGGTGTCGGTGTCACCTTCGGGGTCCAGCCCGGTGTCGTCGAGCTCTCCGGTCCCGATCTCGCAGGCGGTGGCGATAAGGACCAACGGGAACAGCAGGTGGCTGAGCTTCATGTCTCCTCCAAGGGACGCGTCGGGGGTGTGCTTTCGCAGGCACGGTAGCATACCCTGCGGGGTGCTCGCAGCGAGGTTTCGATGTCCTCTGAACAGCTCGTGTTGCTCTGGAACGAAGGTTGGTTGTCCCACTCCTGGGCTCAGGCGCTGGTGATCGTGGTGGGCTCGGTGTTCGTCGCTGCGCTCTGTCGCGTGCTCTTCGTGCGGGTGTTCGCCCGGCTGGCCGCCAAGACCGCCACCGACGTCGATGACAAGATCGTGGCCCTGACCCGTCGCCCGGTCTTCGTCACCGTGCTGCTGCTGGGTGTCTGGGCGTCCACCGCCGTGCTCGCCCCCCCCGAGCCGGTCCCCTACGTGATCGCCTCGCTGGTCAAGAGCGTCGTGATCATCATGTGGTCCGTCGCGGCCTCGAAGGTCATCGCGCTGCTGCTCGAGGTCATGACCGACAACCCCCACTACCGGCTGATCCAGGTTCGCACCCAGCCGATCTTCGAGCTCGCGGCCAAGATCCTGGTGTGGGGTGGCGCCGTCTACCTGGTCCTGCTCACCTGGAAGATCGACGCCACCGGGTGGATCGCCTCGGCCGGTGTGGTGGGCGTCGCGGTGGGTTTCGCCGCCAAGGACACTGTCGCCAACCTGATCTCAGGGCTGTTCATCATGGCCGATGCCCCCTACAAGCTGGGGGACTTCGTGGTCCTGGGCAGCGGTGAGCGGGGCATGGTCACCGAGATCGGCGTCCGCACGACCCGCATCCTCACCCGGGACGACTTCGAGATCATCGTGCCCAACGCGGTCATCGCCGGCGCCAAGATCGTCAACGAGGCGGGTGGGCCCCACGAGATGCGGCGGGTGCGCGCGACCCTCGATGTCGCCTACGGCAGCGACGTCGACCAGGTGCGAGAGGTGCTGACGGCGGCCGCCCGAGACTGCGGCTACCTGGTCACCGACCCGGCGCCGCGGGTGCGGTTCCGGGAGTTCGCGCCCTCGGGGCTGCGTTTCCAGGTGATGGGCTGGGTGGAGCAGCCGGTGTTGCGTGGCCGCGCCACCGACGCCCTGAACACCACCATCTACAAGTCGCTCAACGCGGCGGGCATCGAGATCCCGTACAGCAAGCAGGACGTCTACATCAAGGAGATGCCCCAGGCTTAGACCTAGGCCCATCCCTCCACGACCTCCACCTCGCGGCGCCCGCCCACCTTCCACGCCAGCTCCAGCAGTTCCCGGCCGCGGCCCTGGCGGGCGAAGAGCACCTCCGCCGCCCCCACATGGGCAGCCCAGGCCTCGGCGAACAGATCGGCCAGGTCGCGGCGGGCTCCCAGCTCCCCGGGCACCGGCCAGACGCGCCCGTCGGGCTCGAGCAGCAGGTAGCGGGGGTAGCGGATGGGCCCGAGCAGCTCCGAGGCGGCCTCGGCGAAGCGACGGCTGCTGGCCGGGGGGCCGTCCACGTGGGCCTCGTCGCCGTCGAAGCTCAGGGCGCCCAGCTCATCGTCCAGGCCTCGCAGGGCCACGGCCAGCGCCTCGAGCACCGCGCGCTGTCGACGGCGAGCGCCCCCCGTGGTGGCCGCCACCACGGCCGCCAGCCCAGCCCCACGAGCAGGCCCGCGCCGCCGATGAGCAGCCCCGGGGGGCCCAGCAGGCTCAGGCCGCCCCAGGCCCCGGCAGCGCCCGCGACCACCCCGCCGCCGGCCAGGGCGCCCGCGCCCCAGCGCCGCCGCCGGTGGACGCGGGCCAGGGAGCGACCCGACGCGGGGGTCGGCTTCCTGGGCTTCATGGGCGTGCGGCGCGGCGCCGGGGTGGGGGCCAGCTCGACCCGCCAGACATGTCGGTCCAGGTAGCTCTGTCCCACAGCCCAGCGGGCGGCCACGGCGTCGGCCTGCCGCGCCCGCTGCTCCATGCGCGCCCGCAGTGTGGGCAGCTGCTGCACGACCTGTTCCAGGCTTCGCTCCAGCACGGGATCGATGCGGGAGATCCCGGCGCGGATCCGGCCGCGGTCGTCCACGCCGAAGGTGTTGCGGTGGCGCTCCTGGGCGCGGTCCAACATCCGCTCCCCGCCGGCGGCGCCCGGGGCCAGGGCGAGGACCTCCCACAGGGAGGCGACCTTGCTGGGGTCGTCTGGATCGGGGCGCAGCGCGCGGCCGCGCACCTGGTTGACGGTCACGGCGCTGACGATGCCGGTCAGGTCCACCACGCAGTTGACCGCCGGGCAGTCCCAGCCCTCGCCGAGCAGGTGGTGGGTGCCCACCAGGCAGCGGCAGAGACCCTCGCGCAGCAGCGTGGTTGCCAAGCCGATGCGCTCGGCCACCGACCAGCGGGAGACGTCCACCTCGTGGTGGTCTCCCACGCGCTGCCAGGGCAGGGGAGGGAGCCGATCCGCGATCCGTGGGTACAGATCGTCGTCCACCCAGAACACCTTGCCGGTGACCAGGATGGGATCGAGGGGGTCGGTGCGCGGATCCGAGACCAGCGCCTCGAGCACCTGGCGAGCCCCCAGGGGGCCACCCTCGACGTCGCGGCTGGTCAACACCAGGGCCCGCAGCCCGTCGGCCCGGGCGGCGCGCTCGGAGCTCAGCAGATCGAGGCAGCCGCGCACCCGCGCCGCAGAGGCCGCCAGGCTGCGCCAGCAGACATCGTCCTGCAGCACCAGCGCGCGCCCCCGGGCCCGGAAGCCGGCGGCCTCGAGGGCAGCGCGCAGGGCCGGTCGATCCTTGCCGAAGCGCCACAGCAGCAGCGCGCGGTCGTGGAGCGTGGGCGCCGCGAGCAGCTCGGGGTCCGCGGGAAGATCGTTGGGCAGCGGGAAGCCGCGGGCGTGCTGGTAGCGGCACAGGGCCACCAGCAGCCCCTCCCGCTTCGAGAAGCGGGCCTCGGTCAGCTCCCACAGGTCCTCGCGCAGGCGGGTGGAGACCCACAGCCCGAGCTCCTCGCTCACACCGCGCTCGGCCTCGGCGAGCCCGTGGTGGACGGAGCGGAGCTCGGGCAGGTCGTCGAGCTCGGCCAGCACCGGCCAGATCAGGTCCTGGTAGGGGGAGAGGTGGCCGTGGCGCACCAGGGGAGGGCTCTCGACCTGCACGGGATCGGAGCCCACCAGCGCCAGGAAGCGATTCCAGCCCCTGCTCTCGTAGGGCGGGGTCGCGGTGAGGCCGAGGACGCGGTGCTCGGGGGTCAGGCGCGCCTGGAGCTCCGCGCCCCAGCTCGCGCCCAGGTGGTGGGCTTCGTCGAGGATGACCAGGGCGCCCGGGGCGAGGGGGGCCGCCGCGGCGTAGGTCGAGACCTCCACCGGCGGTGCCTCCGCGTCGGCGTCCAGGGACACCAGCACCCGCTCGAGGCGCTCGCGCCACTGACGCACCAGGGCGGTGGTGGGGACCCGCACGGCCACCGGCCGGGCCATGGTGGCGGCCACGTGGAGCGCGCAGCGGGTCTTGCCGGCCCCTGGCGGCGCCACGAGGCATGCGCGGGAGCCGGGCTCGGCCAGGGCGCCGAGCAGCTCTCCCACCGCCCGTCGCTGGTAGGACCTCAGGGGCGCGCCGGCGCCGATCTGCTCCCAGCCGGTCGGGGCCGCCATGGGTCCTTCAGGTGCGGCCCAGCAGGGCCTTGGTGCGCGGGAAGGCGCCGCTGTGGCCGTGCTCGACCACCTCGGCCACCTTGGCGGGGCTCATCCCGGGGATGGCGGCCGCGACGGCCAACTCCGCGGGGGCGTCCACCGCCGACAGCAGGGTGTTGTCCGTGCACACGCAGGCCCGCACACCGGCCTCCAGCCAGCGGGGGAGGGGGTGGTCCGCGGTGCTGGCGATGGCGCCGACGTGGTGGTTGGAGCTCACACACGCCTCGATGGTCACCCCCCGCTCTCGCACCAGCTCGAGCACGGCGGGGTCGGCGAGCAGGCTGGTGCCGTGGCCGATGCGCTGGGCGTGGAGCGCGGTGATGGCGGTGGCGATCTCGGCGGGTGGGCGGCCCTCGCCGGCGTGCACCGTGCGGCCCAGGCCGAGCTCGGCCGCCCGCTGGAACACAGCCGCGTAGTCCTCCATCCGCCAGGCATGGTCCGGCAGCGGTCCTCCGGCCAGGTCCACGCCCACGACCCCCGGGCGGGAGCCCCCCAGCTCCACCAGCTCCGCCAGCACGGCGGGATCCTCGCCGTACAGCCCGCACAGGATCAGCCCCGCGCGGCCGGCGATGCCCTCGAGGGCGGCGTCGATGGTGGCGGCGGGGGAGGCGCCCCGGTGCAGCTGGGGCGCGAAGCGGATCTCCATGGTGGAGGTGCCCTCGTCGGCGGCGTCCACGCACATCTCGTCCGCCACCCGGCGCACCGCCTCGGGCCGCTGCAGCAGCGAGAGGGTGAAGGCGAAGCGGGACAGGGCGGCCTGCAGGCCCATGCCGGGCTCGAAGGGCAGCCGCGGTGGCAGCTCGAGGCCGAGCGCTGCGGCCAGCTCGACCACGGTGCTGGGTCGCAGGGAGCCGTCGAGGTGCCGGTGCAGCTCGGCGAGGCCGGCGTTTGGGAGCGGGTCGCTGGGCATGGGGGGAGTGTAGCCCAGGCCAGCGCGCTAGAAGACACCTTCCGAGGTGATGGCCTTGGCCTCTTCGTCGCGAGCGGCCGTGTAGTGGGCCGGCACGCCGTCGCCGTCGGCGTCGATCACGCCGTGGGCCACGAAGCCTTCACCGCCGTTGGTCAGCTCGATCCAGTAGACCCCGGCGACGTTGCCCGCGGGGGCCCAGTCCAGCTTGTCGAAGGCGGTGCCTTCGGGCCAGGCCACGGTCTTGGCGTCGAGCTCGGCCTCGGCGCGGGGGACCGGCGCGCTGACCTCGACATAGCTGCCGTGCACGGCGCGGTGGGCGATCTGGGCGGCGCGGATGCCGTTGAGGTTGGGCTTGACCTCTTCGTGGCCGAGGCGCTTGGGAGTACCGCGCGCGACCTGGTCGCAGGCGCTGGTGGCTGTGCCACACAGCAACATCGCCGCCACGAGGGTGACGGAGGCGGTGCGGGGGGCTCGGGCTCTACGTTCGGACATGGGCCGCTCCTGAGGGATTTTCTTATAATCCCTAGCCGCCACTGAGAAGTGTTTTTTGTGTTCGAGTGGGATTCACATGACAGAACGCGCGGGGCCAGGGTCACGCGGGGGTCGCGCCCCCCCTGGGAGGGGGGAAAGGGCTGGACCTCGGCGGGGGGGGGGTTATCGGCGTGGACGGAAAAACCGATACCCCCCCCCCCC
>CAYZVO010000049.1:0-42449 GCA_964481655.1 uncultured Enterobacterales bacterium
GTCGGCGCAGGCCACCCGCAGAGGCTGGCTCCCGGTTCTGTCGCCTGCTCTTGGTGTATTCGCGGGGGCCGCCGCCCCGGCGCAGGAGGTGTTCGATGTTGCTGCCGTTGCTGCTGGCTGGTGTGACTCTCGGTGCGGACCTCGAGCAGGGCTGGTACCTGGCGGACTCCGGCCGCGGGGAAGAGGGCGTGCGCATCGCCGCCGAGGCCCTGGCCGCCGACCCCGACGATCTCGACGCCCACCGGCTCTACATCTGGTCCCTGGTGCGCACCGTGCGCGACGGCCCGCCCATCGAGGCCCAGTACCGCGCCTGGGTCGACGCGGAACCCGACAACCCCACCGCCCGCGTGGCCCTGGCCACCCTGCTGTCCTGGCGCCACGACGACGCCGGCCCCTGGTGCCAGGAGGTCGCGGCGCTGGTGGATCCGCTCCCCGCGGACGACAACGCCCGCTTCATGGCCCTGCGCGCCCGCTACGAGGCAGGCCGCTACTGCGAGTTCGAGCAGGTGAAGGACCGCCAGGTCATCATCGCCCTGTCCGCGGCCACGGCCGAGGCCCGGGGCTACGGCCTGCAGCTGCGCTTCCTCAACGAGCCGGTGGACGAAGCCCTGGTCAAGGACCTGGCCGCCTTCTACGCCGAGCGCCCGCGGGAGCTGCGCTACGCCGCGGCCCTGTGGGGCGTGGAGCCCGAAGGCCCCCAGCTCGACCAGGCCCGCGCCGACGCCATCGACGCCGCCCGTGCGGCGCTGAGCTCCGAGGATCCCGTCCAGGTCCACGCGGCCCTGCACGTGTTCAAGGCCGCCGACGACATCACCGGCGTCGCCGCGTCGGCCAAGCGCTGCCAGGAGCTCGACCCCGACTGGAAGGGCCCGCGCCAGGCCGCGAGCATCCAGGCCCAGTGGGCCCTGCGCAAGACCCAGCCCTGGTCGCCGCTGATGACCAAGATCGACCGCGCCCGCCGCAAGGCCATCGCCGGCGTGGCCGTCCGGGAGCTCAAGGCCCTCGAGGACCGCGTCCCCGAGGCTGGCCTCACCCGCGCCTACTACCAGGAGGCCCTGGGCATGGCCCTCGAGCGTGCCGGCAAGGACAAGCAGGCCCTGCAGGCCTACTACGACGGCTGGCAGGCCGAGCCCGCCAACGGCTCCATGGCCAACACCTACGCCTACTCCGCCGCCCTGCAGCAGCGGGATCTCGGCCAGGCCCTCGAGGCCATCAACACCGCGCTGATCGAGGTCACCGCCTACGATCCCCAGTCCGACCCGTCCATCGACGGCTACGACGCGTGGACCGACAAGATGGCCCACCTCACCGCGGCCCGGCTCGACACCCGCGCCTGGATCCTCCACCTGCTCGGCCACGACGAAGCCGCCGCCGCGGATCTGCGTCGGGTGCTGATGGTGGCCCGCGAGTCCGAGCCCATCTTCCACCTGCACTTGGGGCTGGTCTACGTCGAGCTGGGCCTCGAGGGTCCGGCCCTCGAGCACCTCGGCCGCGGCCTGGCCATGGGGCCCAGCGACGAGCCCGAGCTCGAGCTCGCCGCGCGGGAAGCCGCCGAGCAGCTCTACGCCGCTCAGCGCTGGGCGCCGGGGGGCCTGGACACCTGGCTCGGCAGCCGCCTGCCCGACACCTTCCAGGGCGAGGCCCCGCTGCCGCCGGATCACCTCAACGTCGGCATGACCTTCCCGGATCTCACCATCCAGGTGGACGGCGAAGACCACACCCTGTCCGACTTCGACGGCATCCGGGTCATCGACATCTGGGCCAGCACCTGCGACGCCTGCCTGGACACCCTCGATCCGCTGAACGATCTGGCGGACGCCTACCAGGACAAGGGCGTGCAGGTCTTCCTGCTGTCGGTGGACGACAAGCCGTGGATGGTCAAGAACTTCTGGCAGGATGCCCCGCCCCGCGAGTTCAGCGTGGCCTGGGCCGGCCGCGACGCCCTGCAGGAGCTCGAGGTCCCGGGCATGTCCACCATCTTCGTCATCGACGGCGAAGGCACCATCCTGGCCTGCCTCCCGCGCTTCCGCGGCTGCTGCGACAGCCGCCTGGCCAAGGAGCTCGAGCAGGCCCTGAGCGAGCAGGACACCGAGGCGCCAGCACCGTAGGGGAGGGGTCTACCCCCTCGCGCCTCACTCTTGGTCGCTGACCACTTCGCCCAGCAACACCCGCAGGGCGGGGTCTTCGGGCCCACGCCAGGCGAGGGTCTCGACCTGGGCGGGGGTGCGGGAGCCTCGCATCTCCATGCACAGGTGCCGGGCCTGCAGGTGGACGAACACGGATCGGGCGCCCAGGCGCTCCATGAGATCGTCGGCCAGCTGGGCGCCGAGGCGCTCCTGGACCTGGGGGCGCAGGGCGTGGTGGTGCAGCAGCCGGGCGATGCTCCCCAGGCCGGCCAGGCGGCCGGCGGGGCGGATGCCGACGCATGCGTGGCCCTGGAAGGGCACCAGGTGGTGGGCGCAGAGGGAGTGGAAGGGCACCGTGCGCAGCACCACGGGGTCGCTCGAGCGGGTGTCGATCAGGGTGATCGAGGGGGCCGCGCGCCGGGGGTCCAGGCTGGACAGCAGCTCGAGGAAGGCCTCGGGGGTGGCGGCGCACTCCGGATCCGTGTCGAAGCCGACGTGGGCCAGCACGGCGCGGAGGTGGTCCTGGGGGCTGAGCTCGGAGGCACCCATGCTCACATCCGCTCGATGGTGCCCTGGTAGAAGCCGTCCAGGATGTCCTGGTAGTTGGCCTCGACGACCTTGCGCTTGATGGACATCTTGGGGGTCAGCTCGCCGGACTCGATGCTGAACTCGTGGTCGAGGATGTGGAACTTCTTGATGGTCTCGTAGGAGGCCAGCTCGGCGTTCAGGGCGTCCACCGCCTGCTGGATGAGGCGCTTCACCTGCGGCTTCGAGGCCAGGTCTGCGTAGTCCCGGTAGGAGAGCTCCTGCTCGCGAGCCCAGTTGCCCACGCTCTCCTCGTTGATGGTGATGATGGCGGAGCAGAAGTTGCGGGTGTCGCCGTGCACCACGACCTGGGAGACGTAGCCGCAGCGGGCCTTGAGCAGGTTCTCGATGTTCTGGGGGGCGACGTTCTTGCCGCCGGCGGTGACGATGATGTCCTTCTTGCGGTCGGTGATGGCCAGGAAGCCGTCGCCGTCGACCTTGCCGATGTCGCCGGTGCAGAACCAGCCGTCGTCGGTGAAGACCTCTTTGGTGTCGTCGGGGCGGTTGTAGTAGCCCTGCATCACGCCGCGGCCCTTGAGCAGGATCTCGCCGTCTTCGGCGATCTTGACGTCGGTGCCGTCCAGGGCGGGGCCGACGGTGCCGAACTTGAAGCTGTCGGGGCGGTTGACGAAGGTCGCCGCGGAGGACTCGGTCAGGCCGTAGCCTTCGAGGATCAGGATGTCGGCGGCGTGGAAGAACTCGGCGATCTCCTTGGACAGCGGCGCGCCGCCGGAGATGAAGAAGCGCATCCGGCCGCCGAAGCGGGCTTGGAGCTTCGAGAACACCAGCTTGTGGGCGATGCGGTGCTGCAGGGCGAGGCGGCGGCCGGGCTCCTTGCGCTGCTGGCGCAGGGCGCTGACCTGGCGGCCCACCTGCATGGCCCACTGGAAGATGGCCCACTTCACCCGCCCGCCGGCCTTGGCGTTCTCGACCACCTTGTTGTAGACCTTCTCGAAGATGCGGGGGACGCAGGCCATGAAGGTGGGGCTGGTCTCGCCCAGCTGATCCACCAGGTTGTCGATGTCACCGTCGACCACGGTGGGGATCCCCATGCGGATGAAGCACAGCTCCATCACCTTGGCGAAGCTGTGGGCCAGGGGCAGGAAGAGGTACTGCTTGTCGGAGGGCAGCAGGATGTCGAGGTTGTCGATGGCCTCGCCTTCGTAGACCCAGCAGTCGTGGGTGAGCATCACGCCCTTGGGCTTCCCGGTGGTGCCCGAGGTGTAGATGATCGTGGCCAGGTGGTCGGGCTCGATGGCGTCGCCGATCTCGCCGATGGCGCCGGGGTTGTCACGGTCCCAGGTGCGCCCGAGCTCCCTTAGCTCGTCCAGGGTGATGACCCAGTCTTCGTCGGCGCCGTCGGTGAAGGTGACCAGCATGAACAGATCGGGCAGCTGATCCCGCACGCCGCGGATCTTCGCGACCTGGTCGGCGTCCTCGACGAACAGCAGCCGGGTGCCGGAGTCCTGGATGATGTAGGCGCACTCGTCGGCGGTGTTCGAGGGGTAGATGGTGGTGGTGGCGCAGGCCGCGGTCAGGATGCCGATGTCGGCGATGATCCAGTCGGGGCAGGTCTTGGCCAGGATGGAGCAGCGCTGCTCGGACTCGAGCCCCAGGGCGCGAAGCCCGCAGGCGACCTCGTGGACGCGGCGGCCGGTCTCGCGCCAGTCGATGTGGGTCCAGGTGCCGGCTCGCTTGAAGAGCATGGCCTGGGCGTCGGGGGTGGAGCTCACGCGGTCGCGGAACATCTCGACCACGGACTTGTACGACGCGCTCGACATGGACTCTCCTGGGCAGCGAGGTGGCCGCCTCCTTATCATGGCGGGGGCACCGGGGAGGGAGCCTGGAGCCCGGTCACGGTAGCGTCGGAGACATGCCCGCGGGCCCAGCGGTGCTACATTGTGCGCTCACTCCACCCGCCGGATTCCCATGATCGGCCAGCACAGCCCAGGCACCAAGCGCACCCGGGTGCTCTTCGTGAAGTACCACGAGGCGGCGGACCAGCAGCCGCTGTCCCGGCGCGCCGCCGAGAAGATGGGCATCTATCCGAGCCTCTCGCTGGGGAGCCTGGCGTCCTGGTTGCGGCAGAACGGCTTCCCGGTGGCCATGGTGGACCTGCACGCCGCCAACGTGCTGGTGGAGCAGGCCGGCGACAGCATCCGCGAGTACGACCCCCAGATCGTCGCGCTGACCTGCAAGACCCTCGGCTGGCCCGCGGTGCTGCAGATCGCGCAGCTGGTCCGGAAGGTGGCCCCGAACGCCCTGGTGGTGGTCGGCGGCCCCCACATGACCATCTACCCCACCGAGTCGCTGGTCTGGGACTGCATCGACATCACCGCGGTGGGCGACGGCGAGGACACCCTGCTCGAGCTCTGCGAGCGCCTCGAGGGCGGCGACTCCCCCTGGGACGTCCCGGGGACCGCGGCCCGGCTGCCCAGCGGCGAGGTGGTGCTCAACCCGCCGCGGCCCCTCAACCACGACCTGGATCGCTTCCCGTTCCCGGCCTTCGATCTGATGCCGATGGAGCGCTACCACTGCCTCACGGTGCTGAAGCCCATGGCCACCATGGTGACCTCCCGGGGCTGCCCGTGGCACTGCGGCTACTGCTCGCAGGTCTACTCCGAGAAGCTGCGCTTCCGCTCGGTGGACGCCGTGGTCGAGGAGATGGCCTGGCTCGAGAAGACCTGGGGCATCCGCGAGATCGTGATGTTCGACGAGACCTTCACCATCGGCAAGCAGCGCATGCTGCGCTTCGCCGACGAGGTCCTGCGCCGGGATCTGAAGGTGCGCTTCAACATCCGCGCTCGGGTCGACACCGTGGACCGCGAGGTCCTCGAGGCCTTGAAGGCTGCGGGGCTGCGCTCCATCCACATGGGGGTCGAGGCCGGCACCGACCGCATGCTCAAGATCATGAACAAGGGCATCACCCGCGAGACCTGCCTGCGCGCCTTCCGCAGCGCCCGGGCGGTGGGCATCGAGACCCGCGGCTACTTCATGCTGGGCTACCCAGACGCCACCGAGCACGACCTGCAGTCCACCATCGACTTCGCCTGCGAGCTCGGCCTGGACTGGGCCAGCTTCTCCGTGGCCACCATCCTGCCCGCCACCGAGCTGTACACCATCGCCCGGGAGCGGGGCTACGTCAGCGGCGATCCCTGGCTCGACTACACCCACAACGGCGGCGGCACCCTGCCTCAGCTCGAGACCGAGACCTTCAGCGCCGAAGACCTGCGCAAGTGGCGCACCAAGGCCTACGCCAGCTTCTACCTCCGCCCCGACCTGCTCCGGCGCAAGCTCTCCAAGACCGAGAGCCGCGAGGAGCTGACCGAGATGATGGGTGGAGCGGTGGTCTTCTCCGAGATCATCAAGAGCTCGGTGCTCGGCAAGGTGCCCTGGGTGGGCCAGGGCAAGATCGCGACGGTCTAGCCGGGCTCGGTCAGACTGTGGCGATCAGACAGCGGTCCTTGCCTGCGAGGTCCTGGAGGGTCTCGGCTGACGTGAAGCCGGCGTCTGTGGCCAGCTGGACGGTGGCGGGGCCCTGCTGCCAGGCATGCTCCATGACGAGGCCGACGCGGGCGCGCTGCTGGGCCTGGGGGAGCAGGCGGCGGACGAGGTCCAGGCCGTCGGGGCCGCCGTCCAGGGCCGCGGGGTCTTCGTGCTGGGCGACCTCCGGCTCGAGGCCGGTGAGCTCGGCGCTGGGGATGTAGGGCGGATTCGAGAGCACCCAGTCGATGGGGCGCCCCGCGGGGATCGGTGCCAGCAGGTCGCCCTCGAGCAGGGCCACGCGGGCCTTGATGTCCAATGCCTCGGCGTTGGCCTTGGTGCAGGCCAGGGCCACGCGGCTGCGATCGACGGCGTAGAGCCGGACGCAGGGGCGGAGCTTGGCCAGGGCCAGGCCCAGGCAGCCGGTGCCGCAGCCGATGTCGGCCACGAACAGCGGATCCTCGCGGTCCTCCGGGATGCGGGCCAGCAGCGTCTCCACGGCCAGCTCGCTGTCCGGACGGGGGACCAGCAGGCCGGGGCGCACCTCGAAGTCCAGGCTCATGAACTCGCGGCTGCCGGTGATGTAGGCCAGGGGCTCTCGGGCCGAGCGGCGTCGCAGCAGCTCGCGGATGCGGTGCAGCTCGTCATCGGCGAGGGGGCGGTCGGTCTGCAGGTAGACCTGCATCCGGCTGAGGCCCAGCGCGTGGGCCACCAACAACGAGGCGTCGAGCTTCGCGCTGCCCACCCCCCGCCGCTGCAGCAGCTCGGCGCTCAAGGCCAGCACGCGGCCGATGGTCTCCACCGCGGCCTAGCCCTCTTCCTGAGCGGCCAGCAGCTTCGCCTGCTGGTGGGACTGCAGGCCCGTGATGAGCTCGTCCAGCGCGCCGTCCATCACCCGGTCCAGCTTGTACAGGGTGAGGTTGATGCGGTGATCCGTGACCCGGTTCTGGGGGTAGTTGTAGGTGCGGATCTTCTCGGAGCGGTCGCCGGAGCCCACCATGGAGCGGCGGGCCGCGGACTCCTCGGCTGCGGCTTCGTCCTGCTTCTTCTGCAGCAGGCGGGCCTGCAGGACCGACATGGCGCGGGCCTTGTTCTTGTGCTGGGACTTCTCGTCCTGGCAGATGACCGTGATGTTGGTGGGGATGTGCACGATGCGCACGGCGGAGTCGGTCGTGTTGACCGACTGGCCGCCTGGCCCGCCCGCGCGCATCACGTCGATGCGCAGCTCGTTGGGGGCGATGTCGATCTCCACGGCGTCGGCCTCGGGCAGGACGGCCACGGTCGCCGCCGAGGTGTGGACCCGGCCCTGGGTCTCGGTCAGGGGCACGCGCTGCACGCGGTGGGTGCCGCCCTCGAAGCCCAGGTGGGTGTATGCGGATTCACCGGAGATCTTGCAGAGGATCTCCTTGTAGCCGATGGCCGAGCGCCCACCGCCGCCGCCGACGGTGATCTCGTGGGCCGAGAAGACCTCGAACTTCAGCTTCTTGCTCTCGCAGTAGTGGCTGTACATGCGGAACAGATCGCCCGCGAACAGGGCGGCTTCGTCCCCGCCGGTGCCGGCACGGATCTCGAGGATCACGTTGCGGCCCTCGTAGGGGTCCTTGGGGAGCAGCAGCAGCTTGAGCTCGTCCTGGAGCTCCACCAGCTGGCCCTCGAGCACGTCGATCTCTTCCTTGGCCATCTCCCGCATCTCGGGATCATCCAGCATCTCCTTGGCCTCTTCGAGGTCGGAGGTGGCCTTCTTCCAGGTGCCGTAGGCCTTCACCACCGGCTCGATCTTGGACTGTTCCTTGGCGAGCTCGGTCATCTTGCGATGATCGGAGGCGATCTCGGGGGTGATCAGCAGCTGGTTGATCTCGTCGAAGCGAGCCTGGACCTGTTCCAGACGATCAAACATTGGAGTCTCCAGGGCGCAGGTTGAGCCTGCAGTCGGCGTGGTGCTTAACGCGGCCAGGGCCGACAGGGCGGCCTCGGCCCGTGGAGACCGTGCCGGCGGTGCCTTCGTCACCGCGGCACATCTCCGCCCGATATCGGCGGGTGGGTGGGCTGCCTGTCAGGAGGCGGTCGCGCCCATGTCGAACACCTCACCCTCGAGCCCCATCGAGCTGCCCTCCTGGCCGTCCTCGATCTCGAGGGCGCACTGCAAGGCGGTGATGGCCACCTCGAGCTGCTCGTCGTCGGGTTCTTCGGTGGTGAGCCGCTGCAGGGCCAGGCCGGGGATGGCCATCCACCTGAAGAACGCGGCCTTCGAGTAGAACTTGCTGGACGCCCGGATGATCTCGTAGCTGAACGCGGCCACCGGGAGGGTGAGGGGGATCTTGATCCCCACCTGGGCCAGGTTCTTCAGCAGGCGCTGCTCGATGGGGAGCTCGGGGAGCAGCGGGAAGACCGCGGCGAAGACGACGATGGAGATGCCGACCACGAACAGGATGAAGCTGGTGCCGCAGCGGGGGTGGAAGCGGGACTGCTGCCGCACCGCGTCGAGCTCGAGGGGCAGGCCGGCTTCGTAGGCGTAGATCGTCTTGTGCTCGGCCCCGTGGTAGGCGAAGACCCGCAGGATCTCCTGGGAGCGGCGGATCAGGGCGATGTAGGCCAGGAAGATGCCCAGCTTGACGATGCCATCGACCACGTGGAAGGCGGAACCTTCGACGTCGAGGTCGGTGCCGGTGAGCCAGCCGAGGCCGTCGGTCATCAGGTGGGGCAGCGCCACGAACAGGCCGATGCCCAGCACCAGGGAGAACGCCATGGTGCCCCCCAGGGCCAGCCGGTCCTTCAGGGGGGCTCGCTCGGGGCGCTCAGCTTCGGTGGCGCCGTCGTCGCCGTCGTCACCCTCTTCGATGGCCGCTTGTTCCGCGGACCAGGACAGGGCCTTCATGCCGACCACGAGCGCGTCGATCATCACGAACGCGCCCCGCAGACCGGGCAGCTTCAGGAGCCTGTGGCGGGAGTAGAACGGCGTGTACGGCCTGGCCGTGGTGCTGATGGCACCGGAGGGCAGGCGCACGGCCATCGCGAGCGCGCGGGGGGCACGCATGAAGACCCCCTCAATGATGGCCTGCCCGCCGACATAGGGACGTGGGCTGGCCTCCGAGGGGGCGCTGTGGAGCATCGAGCGCGGGGCCTAGGCCTCGGTCTCTTCGGCAGCCTGCAGACCCCACTTACGCATGAACCGCTCGACGCGGCCAGCGGTGTCGATGATCTTCTGCTTGCCGGTGAAGAAGGGGTGGCAAGCCGAGCAGATCTCGATCTTCATCTCGGGGTTCAGCGAGCGGGTCTGGAAAGAGGAACCGCAAACGCAGGTGACGGTGCATTCGACGTACTTGGGGTGGATCTTGGGCTTCATGGCCAACGCTCCGGGCGGTCCGGATGGAAGAGGACAGACGTGGCGCGCCTATTCGCCCGTTTGGGCGTGCTTGTCAAGCCCGTTGGCCAGCAGGCTGGCGTTGTCCGGGCTGGAGTCGAAGGCGCGAGCCAGCGATTGGAGGGCTTCGCGGGGAGTGCTGCCCAGCTGAGCGCGCAGATCGGCGTAGGCGCGGAGCTGGTCGGCAGCGATGAGGCGGTGGGCGGTGCCGTTGGCGGTGCGCAGCGGATCGATGCCGGGGACCACGCCGGGGACGGCGAGCTGGCTGTCGAGGGTGATGCGGACCTTGGTGGCGTCCTGGAAGGCGTCGACGAGGGCCTGATCGAGGCGGGAGCCGCCGCCGATGGTCAGGGACGCGAACACGGTGAGGGAGCCACCTTCGCGCAGGCTGCGGGCGTCGGCCAGCAGGTGGCGGGGCTTGCCGAGGATGGCGCCGTCGAGGCCGGAGATGCCGAGGCGGGCGTTTCCGCCGGCCAGTTCTTCGTAGGCCCGACACAGGCGGGTCAGGGAGTGCACCATGACGACCACGTGCTTGCCGGCTTCGGCCAGGCGGCGGGCGCGCTCGCCGACGATCTCGGCGGCCTGGGTGTGGCGGTTGGCGGGTTCGTCGAAGGTGGTGGCCACGACCTCGCAGGGCAGGGACGCGGCGGCGCTGGCGTCTTCCGGGCGGGCCTGCACGAGCAGCAGGAAGGGCACGGCGTCGGGGTGACTGGCGCGCAGCCCGGCCAGGATGTGTTGGTACAGCAGCAGGACGTCGCCGCCGGGGTCCGTGTGCACCAGCACGCGCTGGCCGAGGCCCATGGGGCAGAGCAGGTCCAGCAGGCGGGTGGTGTGTTCGGCGGGATCGTGGACCAGCTCGAGGCGCTGGGTGGGGTGCTGCGCCACCAGGTTGTCGAACAGCAGGGGACGGTCCTGGTGCTCGGGGTCGTAGCCGTTGACCTGCTCGACCTTGATCAGCGCGATGTAGCGCTCGTTCTCCTTGGGGGTGCGGACCCGGCCCTGGACGTAGTCGCCGGTGCGGAGGTGGAAGCGGCGGATCTGCGAGGGGGAGACGTAGATGTCGTCGGCGCCGGGGAGGTAGGCGGCGCTGGGGGTGCGCAGGAAGCCGAAGCCGTCCGGGAGGATCTCGAGCACGCCGGCGCCCGGGACCTGAGCGCCCCTGGGGGTGCGCTTGCAGAGGATCTCGAAGACGAGGTCCTGGCGCCCGAGGCTGGTGGCTTTTTCGATGCCGGCTTGATGGGCGAGCTTGACCAGCTCCGCCGTCGAGCGCGACCTGAGGTCGTTGAGATCGATGTCCATGGGGGAGCCGAGGAGGGAGGGGAGGGGGGGGAGGGAGCGGGGAGGGGATGAGAGAGGAGGGGTGATTATCCGGTTGGGACCGGGGGGTGTCAAGGCCGGAAGAGGTCAGCTCCTGTCCGCGTGAGGATGCTCAGCGCTCGCCACCGGAGGGCTCGAAGGCCCAGGACCCCTGCAGGCGCAGGCGCAGGTCCTGCAGGCGGGCGTCGTCCCGATGGCGGGTGAGGCCCACCTCGAGCACGGCCTTGGCCAGCCCGATCTGCCCTTCGTCGAGCCGCTGCTCGATCTCGATCGCCAGCTGTTCGGGGTCCCGGATGAGCGCCTCGGAGAGGCTGCTGGGGTCCTTGTGGGCTTGCCGGTGGGCCATCGCCAGGGCCCTGCGCGTCGCGGTGGCCTGGGCGGCGAGCTTGTCCAGCTCGATGCGCTTGGCCTTGGGGAAGAAGCGGGGGGCGTCGGCGACGAGGGCCTCGGCCACATCGGCGAAGTGGGGATCGCCGCGGCGGAAGCAGAGGGCCAGCGCCGTACGCGCGGCCTCGAGCCGGGTGTCATGGGCCTTGGGCTGCTCGCCGAGCTTGGCGAGCAGGGTGCCGAGCGCTTGGCGAGTGGGCTCCACGTTCACCTCCACGGGGGCATGCTCCAGCCGTCGCACGGGGTTAGCTCGTGGCCTCGAGCCGCGCCGCGCTCAGCGGCCGGGAACCGAGGAACACCCATGGAACCTACTCGTTCCGACGACGCCTCGCACGTCAGGGCGTCCGCCGCCGCCGCCGATCACGCGACCGCCGCCGCCCGGATCGCGGAGCTGGTGCCCGAGCTGCAGCACCACAACCGGCTGTACCACGAGCTCGGGGCACCCCAGATCGACGACCGCGCCTACGACCTGCTGCTGCTCGAGCTGCGCCTGCTGGAGGAACGCTTCCCGGCGCTGCAGCGCGCGGACAGCCCGACCCTGCGGGTCGGCGGCGACCCCGTGGATGGGCTCGAGCCGTTCCCCCACGAGCGGCCGATGCTGTCCCTGGCCAACGCCTTCGATCAGCAGGACCTGCGGGACTTCGAGCGCAAGATCGACGACCGCGGCAGCCTCCGCGGTGGGCTGGTCTATCTGCTGGGTCGGGCCGGCGCCGAGCTCCCGGAGTCCATCCCCTACGTGGTCGAGCCCAAGCTCGACGGGCTGGCCCTCGAGCTGATCTACGAACAGGGCGCGCTGGTGGGCGCCGGCACCCGCGGCGACGGCGCGGTGGGAGAAGACGTCACCCACACCATCCGCACCGTCCGCAACATCCCCCGCAGCCTCCGCCCGCCGTTCCCGGCCCGCTTGAGCGTCCGGGGTGAGGTGCTCTACCCCCTCGAGGGCTTCCTCCACATGAACGCCCGCCGCGAGGCCCGCGGCGACAAGCCCTTCGAGAACCCGCGCAACGCCGCGGCGGGCACCGTGCGGCAGCTGGACCCCAAGGTCGCCGCACGGCGGCCCCTGGCCTTCTACGCCCACTCCCTCGGTTGGGTCGAAGGCGGCGTCGCCCCGGCCACCGAGTCCGAGGCCCTGGCCAGCTTCCAGGCCTGGGGCTTCGAGACCACCGGGCTCGAGCGCAGCGTGGTGGGCGTCGACGCGGTCATCCACGCCATCCGAGAGCTCGGCGCGGCCCGAGCCGGGCTGCCCTTCGAGATCGACGGCGCTGTGGTCAAGCTCGACGACATCGCCCTGCAGGGGCAGGTCGAGGCCACCTCCCACCACCCGCGCTGGGCCATCGCCTTCAAGTACCCGGCCGAGCGGGTGCGGACGGTGCTCGACGAGGTGGGCTGGTCGGTGGGGCGCAGCGGCGTGATCACCCCCGTGGCCCACCTGGCTCCGGTCCGGGTCGGCGGCGTGACCGTCTCTCGGGCCACGCTGCACAACGTCTCCTTCGTCGAGGAGCTGGGCCTGCGCATCGGCGCCACCGTGGAGATCTACCGGGCCGGCGACGTCATCCCCAAGGTCGAGTCGGTGGTCGACGACGGCCTGCTCGCCATGCGCTCGCCGCCCACCTGGCCCACCGAGTGCCCCGCCTGTGGCGCCGCGGTGCGCTGGGATGAGACCGAGGACAAGCGGGCCGAGCGCACCGTGCGGGTGCTGTACTGCACCAACCGGGTGAGCTGCCCGGCGCAGCTGAAGCGGGCCATCGAGCACTTCGCCGGTCGCACCGCGATGGACATCGAAGGGCTGGGCTCCAAGCTCGTGGATCAGCTCGTCAGCGGCGGCCACGTGGGCCGCCTCGCGGGCCTGTACCAGCTCGACCACGCCACCCTCGCCGGGCTCGAGCGCATGGGCGACAAGTCGGCGGCCAACCTGCTCGAGGCCCTCGAGATCAGCAAGAGCCGCCCGCTGGGCCGGGTGCTGTTCGCGCTGGGCATCCCCCAGGTGGGGGAGTCCACCGCCCGCGACCTCGCTCGGCACTTCGGCAGCCTCGACGCCATCGCCGCGGCGGACGCGGACTCCCTCGAGGCGGTCCCGGACGTCGGGCCCAAGGTCGCGGCGTCGGTCCTCGAGGCCTTCGGGTCCGATGAGCTGACCCAGGAGATCGCGCTGCTGCGAGAGCACGGCGTGCTCTTTCCCGAGCTCGAGCTGGCGCCGCCGGCCGATGACGAGGACGAGCCCAGCGGGGTGTCGGGGTTGACCTTCGTGCTCACCGGCACCCTGCCCACCATGAAGCGTTCGGCGGCCAAGGCCCTGATCCTGGCCGCGGGAGGCAAGGTCACCGGATCGGTCTCCAAGCGCACTGACTTCCTGGTGGCGGGGGCCGAGGCGGGGTCCAAGCTCACCAAGGCGCAGGGTCTGGGCGTCCCCGTGATCGATGAAGGGGCGCTGATGGCCATGCTGGGTGATATGGACAGCCCATGAGCGTGTCCCCCCGCATCCTCGCTGTCGTCCCCCTCCTGCTGACCGCCTGTGTCCAGGACCGGGACCTGCTCGCGCCGGTGGCCGAGGCCCGCGCCGGGATCGCGGCGGAGGACGCCCAGCCGTCGGTGTACGCGGCGCTGGGCATGGCGGCGGTGGCCGCGGATCTGTGCGGCTACAGCCTCGAAGACTGGCAGGCCATGGGCACCGAGCCCCCGGCCCTGGCCGAGGACGTCGCGGCCTGGTTCGGCGTCGACGAGCCCGCCCAGATGCGCGTCTACGCAGCCCGCGGGCAGTACGACCTGAGCTGGAACGGAGGGCGGGCCTTCGGGCAGGACGTCACCTTGAAGGTCTCTGTGGCCACCGCGATGAGCTCCTTCACCGTCACCCTGACCGAGCTGAGCGAGGCGACCGTCGACACCGGCGGCGACACGGGCGCTGTCGAGGACGACGCCGAGGTGTTGGCCAGCGCCCTGCTCGCCACCTCGCGCTGCGGCGGCACCGGCCCCCAGGTCGTTGGCAACTTCGACTTCCCCGTCAGCGGGGACTACGCCTGGGACATCACCCTCGCCGGCGCCGAGGGCGACGACGGGCTGGCCTACGCGCCCGACGCCCTGTTGCCCTCCCGGGGCACCCTCGCCTGGGGGGGCGTCGCCAGCTACGGCCGCGCCAGCATCGAGACCGACGACGCCTCGACCATCAGCCAGGATCGCTGGCCGGGCACCGCCAGCGGGCGCGGCTGGGAGTCCAGCGTGGAGCTGGTGCTCAGCGACTGATCGTCAGAACGCCGCGCCGACCAGCAGCCCACCGGCCAGGCCGCGCTCGATGCGGGCCTCGAGGCCCATGGTCATGCGGCCGTTGACGGTCGCCCAGGGCAACCCCAGGGGGGCGGAGCGCAGCTCGAGGCCCAGCACGCCCTGGGCCGGGAAGCCTCGGTCCAGATCGAGCTCCACGTCCAGGCTGTGCAGCGTGGTGTGGTGGCTGTGCAGCGGGTGGACAGCCGCGCCGCCGTACAGGGCGAAGCTGTCGTCGGAGGGTGCCCAGGCGAGCAGGCCGGCGGCCAGCACGCGGGTGGAGGCGGCGTCGGCCAGCAGCACCCCGGTGGTGGAGCTCTGCTGGTGGGTGGTGGAGCGCTCGAACTGGCCCACCGCGGCGATGTAGACGCCGCTGTCCCCCAGGGGCAGGGCCGCCTCGAGCCCACCCCAGTAGCTGGCGCCGGTCCCGGCGAAGCTGGCCTCGTCGATGGTCTCCCGCAGCCATGAGCCGCCGCCCGCCAGGCCGAGGCCCGGCAGGATGGCCAGCTCGGCCCGACCGCCCGCGCTGGCGGGACGCCACACGGCCTCGCAGGGGCCGGTGCAGCTGGCGGCCTCGAACACCATGGCCTGGGAGGACAGCTCGGCCCCCACGGACACACGGCCCGCCCGGGGTTGCGCCACGGGGTTGCCGATCAGCGCGGCCTGCGCTGCGGTCGGCAGCGCGGACAGGAGCATGAGGCTGGCGATGCGGAGGGAGTTCATGGTGGGACCGCAGGGCCCCTATCACGACGATGGTGATCCCGGAACGCACAACGCGACAGCCCCGGGCTGGGACTGCCGCGTTTGTGAAGGAGACGGCGTGTGCTAGCGGTCGGTGCCGGTGCTGCCGATCTTACCGGTGTCCAGGATGGACTTCACGTCTTCGGCGAGGGCCATGACGCCCTGCTGGAAGGTCGGGATGAAGATGTAGGCGGCGGCGACGATCGCGATGACGATGACCGAGATGAGCAGCATGTACTCGACGGTGCTCTGGCCGGTCTCTTCGCGGACGAAACGGGTGATGGCGTTCATTGTGGTCTCCTTCGAGGTGTTCTGGGGAAGGGGTGTGGAGTTCGTTGAGACGCACGATGGATAAGCAAGGCTCGTGCCAAGGTCCATCCGGGCGTCAGCGCACGGTAGAACCGCGCATATCGAGCAGGACGCGCGAGCCGTCACGGGTCCAGGATGTCGCATCGTGGTCGCGTGTCCCTCTTAGGTCCCACAGGCGAGCTGGAGGTTGGGACAAAGCTGTCGCGGGAGCTGTGACCGCTGCTGGTCCTGGATAGAGATCGGATCTGGAGGTCCCCGATGCCACACCACCCCCTCGCCTTGCTGCTCCTGCTCGCCCCCTCCACCTCCCTGGCCTCGGAGCCCATCACCCTGGATCTGGTGGCCAAGGGGCAGGAAGGATCGTCCCACCCCCGGCTCACCCTGCGGGGGCATCAGCCCATCGATCAGTACGTGGTGAGCTTGAAGTGCGGCGGGACCAAGCTGAGCGAGAGCGGGACCATGGGCAGCGGGGATCTGGTGGAGATCCCCCTCGAGATCCCCGTGGGGCGCGCGAGCTGCACCGGGACCCTGAGCGCCAGCTTCGCCGACGGCGAGGGTGAGATGCCCCTGTCCTTCGAGATCGTCCAGCTGCCGCCCATGGAGGTGGTGGTGCCCCGGGACGAGCTCGATCTCGAGGGCCGCAGCCTGGTGCTGAAGGCGGATCGAGCCGTGGAGCAGGTCGAGGTCGAGGTCTACGGCGAGACCGGCGCCATGCTGGGCCACGGCACGGCTCCGGTGGGGGGCGCGGCCCCGGGCAGCCCGGTCACCGCCGACTGGAGCGCCGAGCCAGGCGAGGTGCTCCGCATCCACGTCAAGGTATTGGACAGCGACGGCTTCTGGGCCGGCGTGGACCTGTTCCCCTGGTCCTACAACATCCCCCACGAGGACGTCGTCTTCGAGACCGCCAAGTGGGACATCCTGCCCGCCGAGGAGCCCAAGCTCGAGGACGCCCTGCGGCAGGCCCGGGAGGTCCTCGAGCGATTCTCGGCCACCCAGATCGAGATGAACCTGTACGTGGGTGGCTACACCGACACCGTGGGCGACGGCGGCTCCAACCAGGTGCTCAGTCAGCACCGCGCTCAGTCCATCGCCGCCTGGTTCCGGGCCGCTGGCTGGGACCGGCCCATCTACTACCAGGGCTTCGGTGAGTCCGCGCTGGCCGTGTCGACCCCGGACGAGACCGCCGAGCAGGCCAACCGGCGCTCGAACTACGTCATCGCGGCGGAGTCACCACCGCCGTCGTCGGAGTTCCCACGCACTGCGTGGAAGAAGCTCTGAGAGGCCGAAGGCGCTAGGCGCCGACGACCGCCTTGCCGTCCACCACGGTGTAGGGCAGGCCGGCGTTCTTCTTGCCCACCTTGCGGGTCTTGCCGTCGACCGTGACGGAGCCGTCGGTCAGGACGAAGCCGGGCAGGGTGCCGCGGCGCCAGCGCTGGTAGTGGGGGGAGCAGAAGCCCTTGGAGCGGTGCTTGTTGGTGCAGCCTTCGACCTGGCAGCCGTCGGGGGTGGCGGGGGGCGCGGGGGCCACCGCGGGCTCGGGGGTCGGGTTGGGCTCGATGGCTTCGTGGCTGTGGGCCGCGCCCTCGAGGGCGGCCATCGCGGCCTTGGCGTCGGCGACCTGCTGTTCGGCCTTGGCCAGGGCGGCCTCGAGCTCGGCGACCTGCGCCTTGGCGGCGTCCATCCCGGCCTGCAGCGTGTCAGCGCGGGACTCGAGCTCGCGGAGGCTGCGGCGCAGGGTGTCCACCTCGGCGGCGGAGGCCAGGTCGTGGTCGCGGATGAGATCGTTGACCAGGGTGCGCACGGAGCTCTCGAGGATGCGGCCCGCGGGACGTGAGACAACGCTGGAGAGAAGGTCGGTGATTGCCACGGGCGGCTCCTGTGAGGCGAGGATGAAAGACGATTGTCGAGAAGCGATGTGTCGCGTTTATAACACGAGGCGTGACACGGCCCAGGCGAACACCATCGGCGCGACCACCGTGAGGAACCAGGCGGTCTTGGGGGTGGACTCGAGCTCGGACAGCTCCAGGCGGTTGAACAGGATCTCGGCGTCGAGCTCCCGACCCAGGGCCTTGGGGATCGCGTCGTGCCAGCGGTGCTCGCGCAGGATGGCCAGGGCTGTGTCGTTGTGGCTGCCGAAGGTGCCCAGGCCGAGGCCCGTGGCGAAGAGACACACCAACACATCACCGATCTTGGTGATGCCCATGGGCAGGCCCGCGAGGGCGGCGCCGAGGGCCAGGGCGGAGGCCAGGAAGAGACCGACACCCAGCCAGCGCAGGCGGGCGTGGCGCGCTGCCTGCTGGATGGGCGCTGCAGAGGCGGGGCTAGTCACGGTTGGGGTCGTCCTGGATGAGCAGGCCATGGAGCAGGATGTCCATGCCGGCGGTGGTGAGGCGCGCGACGTCCGGGCGCATCCCCGCCGCGGCCTGGCCCGAGAGACCGTCGACCAGCGCCTTGAGCAGGGTGGAGAGGGACTCGGCGTCCACGGGGCGGAAGATGCCTTCGTCCGAGCCCTGGGCGATGATGGCCGCCAGGCCCTGCACGTATTGCTGGTGGATGGCCTGGACGTTGTCGCGGATGGCTTCGTCGCGGATGGCCATCTCGGTCATCAGGAGGAAGAAGCGAGGCGGGTCCTCGAGCCCCGAGAAGTAGTCCAGGTACTGACGCGCCATGAGCATCAGCTTCTGGCTGGCCGGGATGGGCGCGGCCTGGGCCTGCAGCAGGAAGGTGCTCGTGCGGGCGTACTCCTGCTGTGCCAGCGCCTCGAAGATCGCCTTCTTGGACGGGAAGTAGAAGTACACCGCGCCCTTGGACAGGCCGGCGCGGCGGGCGATGTCCTCGACCCGGGCGGCGAGGTAACCCCGCTCGACGAACAGCAGACGCGCGGCGTCCAGGATCTGAGCGCGGCGCTCGGCTTCGGACTGATGCTTGGTCATAGAGGTCCCTTAGCCGGAACTCTCCGCCGCGACGAGCGGGGTCTACCCGGCTCGGCTCACAGGGGTGGGCCTTGGGGCGCCGGGCCCTCCGATTCGTCCCCCTGGGGCGGAGCCGGCGGTGTCGGATCGGGCTGTGGAGCGGCCGAACCCGGCTCGTCCGCGGGCCCGGCAGCGTCGCTTTCCGGGGGCCGCTCGGGGGGCTCATCCGGCGAGGCATCCCCCGCCTCGGGCTCGTCGTCCAGGGGCGCGGAGCGCTGCTCGTCGTCGCTGGTCTCGAGGCCACGCAGGGCGTCGAGCACCGCCTGGCTGTCCACCGTCGAGGCCTTGGGCATCAGCCGCCAGGTGGCCGCGACCATGACCGTGTGGTGCGCCCGGGGGAGGGTGTCCACGCTGTCGTCGCCGCGCTCGAGCTCCCAGTGCAGCTCGAGCCCGAGGGGCACGCCCAGCTCGGCGCCGGTGAAGCCGGCGACGCCTGCGAAGCGCAGCTGGCGTTGGTGGATGCCGAACGCGTCGATCCAGGTCAACAGACGGGCCTGGGTGTAGACCGTGTCGGCCAGGCAGACCCCTGCGATCCAACCGGCCTCCGCCGTGATCTTGCCTGTGTTGATGAGCCGCTCGTCGTTGCCTCGCC
Source organism: uncultured Enterobacterales bacterium (assembly GCA_964481655.1). Taxonomy (GTDB): domain Bacteria; phylum Myxococcota_A; class UBA796; order UBA796; family JAFGLY01; genus CALDOK01. The sequence continues at coordinate 19,129 of CAYZVO010000049.1, forward strand.
AGCCCTCCCACCAGCTCAGGTTCAGCCCCACACCGATGGTGGGGCCGAAGAGCAGGCTGCGGTGGCTGACACGTGTCAGTGACGCGAGGTTGGCCAGCAGGTGGTGGGACGCGTCCCACTCGAGCCAGCGGCCGGTCGTGTAGTCGGAGCCGAAGGCCCAGGAGCGGAACGGGATCCACAGGTTCTTCCTGCCCGCCCGGACCTCCTCGTCGAAGCCGGCCGCCTGCATGGCGGGGGGCAGCGTGCCCATCAGGGGGCCCAGGCTGCGGCTCTCGATCCACCACTCCTTGGCGCGCCGACCGCCTGTCTCGGCTGCGTCACCGATGGTGACCACGGCCGTCAGCTCATCCGAGTACAGCGACACACCCAGGCCCCCCTCGGCCAGGGGACCCTCGACCGCGCCGGCGCGCAGGTCGGCCTCGAGCAGGTAGTAGCCGGAGGCGTCCGCGACACCGGGCAGCACGGCCACCAGCCCGAGTGCCGCGACCAGGGCTGTGGGTGAGGGGGCGGTGCTGCGGTGCGTTCGGATCACTTCATCTGGTTCGCGACGCGCTTGAGCTCTCGGATGCTCGGGATCTCCAACAGCTTACCCTTCATGGCGAAGGTCGACAGCTTCTGGACCTGCCGGAACACCTCGCCGTACTGGTAGACCTTGCCCCAGAAGTCGTCGTACTTGCGCTGGTTGAACAGGCGCACGAAACGATCCTGGGCCATGAACTCCACCACCTCCTTGGGGAGGTTGTTGAAGATGGTCAGGAAGAACAGGAAGTTCAGGTACGAGCCGTTGGGGGTGTGGAAGCCCTTGCGGTAGATCTGGTTGTACTCGTCGGTGACGAAGCCGTCCTCGATGGTCTTGTGGTAGAACTCGGTGCCGGGGTAGGGCACCAGCGACGACGGCAGCAGGTTGTAGGGCGTGGGCAGGGTCCACAGCAGCCTCAGGTTCTTGAGCACATCCTCGGTGGTCTCCCAGGGGTTGTCGAGGATCACGTGGTAGTCGGGGATCTGAGTGCTGTGGGCGTACTTGGTGATGATGTTGACGGCCTTGAGCAGCTGCTCGTTGGTCATGCCGCGCTTGTACATCTTCATCACGTCGGCGGAGCCCGTCTGGATGCCCAGCTCGGTGAAGACGTGGCCGGCGTCGACCATCGCCGAGTACTTCTCCTCGTTGATCGTCGTGGGGGAACACTGCGCCCGGAAGGGGATGCCGATCTCGCGCTTCCAGTGCTCGCAGAACTTGACGATCTCGGCGGTGGAGGTCGAGAAGAACACATCGTCCTGGAAGTGGACCATCCCGATCTCGGGCCAGCGACGCACCACCGCCTTGACCTCGCCGATCATGTGCTCCACGGAGCGGCGGCGCAGGTAGCGCTGGCCCTTGTACAGGTCGTGGGAGAAGGCCACGCCGCAGTAGCTGCACTTGTGGGGGCAGCCGCGGGTGATCATCGTCTTGTAGGCCAGGCGCATGGTGCCGGCGCGATCGATGTAGCGGGGGCCCACGTTGCGCCAGCGGTCCCAGTCCAGCCGGATGAGCCGCTCGGCGTTGTCGTCGTAGGACCAGTCGTCCTCGAGCAGGAAGTCCTGGTACGGGATCGTGTCCAGGTCCTGGATGAGGGGGCGGATGGGGTTGCCCACCACGCGGCCGTTCGGCTTGCGGAACCACCAGTTGCGGATGTTCCAGGGCTCCTTGCCCTGCTCCAGCGCGTCCACCAGCTCGAGGAAGGCCTCTTCGCCTTCGCCCACGCAGACCATGTCCACGAACTGCAGCGCCTGCTGCGGCATGGTGGTCGGGTGGAAGCCACCCCAGGCGATGGGCTTGTCCGGGAAGCGCTTCTGGATGGCGCGGGTGGCCTGCACCGCCATGTCGAACATGGTGGAGAGGAAGCTGATGCCGACGATGTCGCAGTCTTCCACCAGCCCCAGCAGGTCCTCGATCATGGTCTGCGGTGCCTGGATGATGGCGGCCGAGCCCTTCTTGAAGCGGGTGCTGTAGGTGTCAGCGGGCAGGAAGATGATGCGCGTGTCGTGCCCGTGGGCCTTGAGCCACGCCGACAGCGCCCGGAGCGCGGGGGCGTAGTGGTCCATCGGGGTGGGGTTGATCAGCGCGACCTTCATGGACGGACCTCGGGAGAGGGGGGGAGACGCCCCGACCTTAGCGTCGAAGTGGGGGGATCGCCACGGGGGCCTACCGCCTGCAGCCGACAGCCTACCGCTTGGGGGGTAGAGAGCCCGGGTCGGTGGGTGAGGGCTGGGCAGGTGTCGTGGTGAGGCACAGCGCGGGACCTGCGCGAATCGGACCGACGCTGGATTGGTCGGAGTCGTGCATGGGGCGGGCTCGGGCGGTGCGTGCGGTGTTGGCGGGGATGCTCGGTCCGGCCTGCCGGACGGTCCGGCCCACATCTGCTCGCGTCCTGGCTGCACGTCACGCAAGGGTTTCGTGTTGGTGGCGTCGGAACACTCGCCGTGGGCCGGCCCTGGCGCGGCCTCCCCTCGCTGCGATGTCGCTGGTGCGTGTTTCGATCCTGGGCGGCGGGAGCACGTGAAGTGCTCCCCCTCGCTCGGCTGCCTCGAGGTGGAGCGAGGACCTGCAGTCCACAGCCGGACGGCGGGGCGCCGAACGCAGGAAGGAGCGACAACGCCGCCGCACTGATGGTACCGTCGAGGTTCACACGAACGGGGTTGGACATGAACGCCACCATGCTGCTCGCGCTGGCCGTGTCGTGCAGCTGTGATCCGGCTCCCGACAGCACCGTCGATTCAGGGGGCGATAGCGTTCCGGTGGAGGACACGACCGGCCCCGAGGCCATCGTGCCCGACGGGGTGACCTGGATCGAGTACAACGACCACCGCCTCGGGGCGGCCCTGGCTGCGGGGCCCGGTGCCATGCTGGTCATCTCCGGCCCGAGCCAGGGCAGCGAGATGTGGGAGGACACCGAGGAACCCAGGGTCTTCCTGATGGACAGCGCGTCGGGTGACATGCGGCGGGACGCGTTCGCGACGCTGATGGGCGGTTGGCCCGATGACGACGGCGCGCCGTACTACGCCACACGGATCGGTACTGAGGTCGTGCTGCCGGGGGACGTGACGGGTGACGGCGAGCCCGACGTGCTGCTGTTCACCGACGATAGGGACGGGGACCTCGACGAACCCGCCTACCTCTACCCGGGGCCCCACTCCGGGGAGATGAACATCATCGACCCCGGCGTGTTGCCCATCGCGGGACCGGATGGCTGGAACGGGGTTCATTGCGGGGATCTCGACGCAAACGGGGTGGACGAGCTGTGCATGACCAGCGGGGTCGTGTTCGGCCCGGTGGGTGAGGCGCCAGCGCCCTCCTTGACCTGGAGCGAGTCGGACCCGGCGACCATGGCCCTCGACGCGGCGGACCTCGACGGAGACGGTGTCGACGAGCTGGTCATCGCCGAGGCTGGCGCGGGCAGGATCATGCGCCTGTCTGCGTTCGAGCCGGCCGATGTCGAGCTCGGCGCGGCGGCCGACGCCACCTGGCAGGCCCCTGTGGGTGAGGTCCCGGACCTGCGCGCTGGCGACGATCTGGACGGGGACGGCCGGGGCGACCTCGCCGTGGCCTGGAGCGTCGGGTCCAGATCTGTGGTCTACGTGCTGACCGCCCACGAGGGTGGAACCCTCGAGGACGCCGTCGCCGCCTTCGCCGTTCCCGCCACTACCATCGCCGTGGGTGACTTCGATGGGGACGGTCCCTTGGACCTCGCCCTCGGAGGCCACGGGTCGGTCCGGGCCTACCCCGGCCCCGTCGAGCCAGGCAGCTACGCCCAGCGAGATGCCGTCGTCCACCTCGTCGGGGTCCAATACCCAGACGACAGCTTCGGCCATGCCATGCTCAGCCTGCGCCTGGACGATGGTGACCGCGATGTACTGTTCATCGGCGCGCCAGACACCCTGGAGACCGCGGGGGGCAGTACTCACCTGACCGGGGGGATGGTGTACCGGGTACCGGAGGGGTGGCTGTAGGGAAGCTTTCAGTCGTCAGCCCAAGGGCGTGGTGGATGGGGGAGGGGATGAGTGGGTCTGGGTCGAGTCTTGGACGATGCGGCCCATCTCCGCCGGGGGGTAAGAGAAGGATCCTTTGGAAGCGAAGGAGGCCGGCGGCGAGCGGGGGTCGCGGAACGGAGGCTGTGGCCCACGGTGACGCGGGGGGCAGCAACGAATCCCCACTCGTCGCATCGCAGGCGAGGTCGCGGCGGCCGGCGACGCAGTGGAGCGACCCTCCCGAGCATCAGCCGCGCCGACGAGCGGCACCGGCGCCACGCTGCCCAGAGCGGTGTCGTCCTAGTCTCCCTCGCAGCAAGCGACGCCCGGAGAGAGGTGCCACGGAAGCCGGCGGCCGGATGAACCACCGACGATCGCCGCCCGCCCGACCTGCACTCATGCAGCCCCTACGGTCGGCGACACCAAGCCGGCAGGAGGGGCGCCGAACGCAGGAAGGAGCGCCACCCCCGAGATCACTAGCCCACCGGGATCACGGGTCCGGGAGGCTGCCCTTCGACCACACTGTCAGCCTTGGCCTTGTAGGCGACGCCGTCCAGTACGACGCCATGGAGGGCCGGCGGACCCTGCCCCACGCGCATCACCGCCTGGACGGGGAGGGGTCCACCCGAGCCGCTGCCGTCACCGATCCTGTGAACGCTCAGCACGCCGCTCGAGGACCGGACCTCGAAGAGACCCGCATCCGTCTCGACGCGGAGCACGCCGTCCTGCAGCTCCACCGAGCCCTGGGCGCTGCCCAGCAGGGAGGCCAGGTGCTCGCGGGTGTCCGGGTCCACACTGGGAGGCAGGCCCTTGGGGCGGCCGCCCGGCAGGAAGCGGCGCAGCACCTTGGCCGGGGCGTTCAGGCCCAGCAGGTGGGCTGCGGCGAAGTACACGCCGCCAGCCAGGGCCACCACCGGCAGCAGCATCAGGCCGTGGGAGTGGTCGCGCAGGGCCCACAGCACCCCGCCCATCACCACCGCCGCCACCACCATCCGGGCGTGGTCCGCGTACACCCGCCGGGGCAGGCCGCCGGCGCGGGAGCCCAGGCCCCACCACAGCAGGGCCACCTCGGCGGTGACGAGCACGCCGTGGGACAGGGGCAGGCCGATGAAGCCCAGCCCGAAGGTGTAGACCAGCAGCAGGGCCACCGGCAGCTTCGCCGCCATGGTCCCGATGGCCACGCCCATGGCGTACCAGGGGTGCCCGATGGCGTAGTAGCAGGGCAGCAGCACCCGGTGCATGCCGATGCCCCAGGTGGCGATGGCGTACATGCGCAGCACCGAGGCCGTGGCCTGGGCGTCGGCGGCCGAGAACTCGCCCCGCTCGTACATCAGGGAGATGACCGGGTCGGCCAGCATGTACAGCCCAAGCGAGGCGGGCAGCACCAGGAAGCTGTTGAGGGTGACCGCCTCGCCCAGGGCCTTGGGGAGGTCCTGGCGCCGGCCCGCGGCCACCAGGGTGGAGAGGCCCGCCAGGGCCGCCGTGCCCACCGCCGCCGCCACGATGGAGTTGGGCAGCTGGACCAGGCGGAAGGCGTAGTGCAGGTAGGAGACCGGGCCGTCGCCGAAGCGCGAGGCCAGCTGGCTCTCCACCAGCAGGTTGAACTGCACCGTCATGATGCCCACGAAGGCCGGGATCATGAACAGGAAGAGCTTCTTGAGGGCCGGGTGGCCCTTCAGGCTCGGGCGGATCTTCCAGCCGTCGCGGATCAGCGAGGGCATCTGCACCAGGAACTGCCCGGCGCCGCCCACCACCGAGGCGATGCCCACGAGCAGGATGCCGTCGGTGCCCGTGGCGGCTTCCCAGGGCCCCTTGAGGAAGCAGGCGATGATCACCGCGACGTTGAAGGTCGCCGGGGCCACCGCGGGCAGGAAGAACTTGCCCCGCACATTGAGCATGCCCATGAACAGGCTGGCCAGGCTCACCGTGGCCAGGAAGGGGGCCAGGATGCGGGTGAGGGTGGCGGTCAGGGCGAACTTCTCGGGGTCCTCTGCGAAGCCCCAGGCCACGGCGTAGACCCAGCCCTCGGCGAAGACGAAGGTGCCCACCGTGATCACACCCAGGGCCAGCAGCAGCACTCCCAGGAAGGCGTTGGCCAGCCGGAAGGCCGCGGGCAGGCCGTCGCGCTGCTCGGTCTCGGCGAAGATGGGCACGTAGACGTTGGCCAGGGAGCCCTCGGCCAGCAGCTCCCGGAAGAACTGAGCTGCGCGGAACGCCGCGTTGTAGGCGTCGGTGCTCACGCCCGCGCCGAAGAAGTTCGCGAAGACGATCTCGCGGAACAGGCCCGACACCCTCACCAGGGCCGCGGCCACGGCGATGACCGCGGCGTTGCGTCCGACCTGGGCGGCCTTCGGGGGCTCGTTGGGCTGGCTCATGGGGAGCCCTGGTGTGACCCACTGGGGGGCCTGAGTCAAGCGATGGGCGGCGCTTCTGCTCGGCCTCGGGGCCGCGCCTGGGGCTGTCCAGCGTTCGTCAAGCTCGAATAGTGGCGGGTGCCCATCGTCGGCCCTGTCATGTCGTTCCCGTCCGCGGCTGGACACAAGGAGGTCGGCAATGCTTCGACACCTGCTCGCGATGATCCTCGGTTCCCTGCTGCTCATCGGTGCGGTCGGCTACGCGGGGCCGGCACAGGCGCGTCCGGCGGACGGCACCATCCTCATCGACAACCACCGCTTCGGACCCGTGGGCCTGAGCATCGACGGCCAGGGCATGGGCGAGATCGCGGCCGAGAGCCAGCGCAGCTTCCGCGTCTCCGCCGGTGAGCACTCCGTGCGCATCAAGGACCGCGACGGTCAGCCCGTGCTGGCCCAGACCGTGCGCGTGCGCCCCAACGGTCAGGTCACGCTGGTGGCCACCCCCGACCTGGGCAAGCTGACCGTGCGCAACCTCACCGGTCGCGACGGCCGCCTGGTGGTCAACGGCACGGATCGCGGCCCCCTGCTCGCTGGTCAGCAGCGCGCGGTGGAGCTCACGCCCGGGACCTTCAGCGTCCAGATCCGGCAGCAGGAGCGCGTGCTCGACAGCCTCCGCTCCAACCTGCGCGCCGGTGAGCGCAAGACCTGGACCGCCCAGGCCCCGACCACCGCCGAGCTGCGGGTGCGCAACCCCTTGCCCGTGACGGTCAAGCTGCGGGTGAACGGCCGCGACCCGGTCTCCATCGCGCCCGGCAACAGCCGCGTGCTGCGGAACCAGGCTCCGGGCCCCGCCGAGCTGGTGGTGACCGGCCCCGACGGCCGCGTGCTGACCCGCGACAGCGTCCGGATCGACCCCTTCGACGGCGGCGCCTTCATGGTGCCGGTGCCCACCACGGGCGCGGTCAGGGTGGTCAACCTGGGCAGCGGCATGGTGGATGTCTACGCGGACGGGCGGCGCATCGCCGCGGTCTCGGCCCTGGACAACGCGCTGGTGGAGCTGCCCCTGGGTGTGGTCGAGCTGACCCTGCGGGATCGGGCCCGGAACACCGTGCTGCGCACCACCGTGGACGTGGAGCCCTTCGACGCTGTGACCCTGCGCTGTGACCTCCAGCGGCACATGCTGACGGTGGAGCAGGATCTCATCGCCGAGGTGGACGCCTTCATCGAGGCCCTGCGGCGGCTGGCGAGCTAGCCGCCCCGCTCGGCCTCGAGCCCGAAGCGCTGGATGTAGTGACTGAGTGCCCTGGGGCTCATCCCCAGGGCCTCCGCTGCGTGTTTCTTCCGCCAGCCTGCGGCCTTCAGCGCGTCCAGGATCCGGGCGCGCTTGAAGTCCTCGACAGCCTGGTTGAGGTCCTCGGCGACCGGCGGGGGGGTGGGGGGCGCCGCGGAGGGGGCTGGCGACACCGGCGCGGCGGGCATCGGGCTCGCAACCGCGCGGATCCCCGGCAGCTCGATGCTGCGGATGACCTCGCCGGTGGACAGCACTGCAGCGCGCTCGAGCAGATTGCGCAGCTCGCGCACGTTGCCCGGCCAGGGGTAGCCCGCGAGATCGCCGAGCACGGCGTCGGTGTCCACCCGCAGCTGTGGACGCCCGAGGCGCTGGGCCAGGCGGGCGCAGAGTTCTTCGAGCAGGCCGGGCAGGTCCTCGCGGCGCTCGCGCAGCGGCGGCACGAAGATGGGGAGCACCGCCAGCCGATAGTAGAGGTCGGCGCGGAACAGGCCCTGCTGGACCCGCTGCTCGAGGTCCTGGTTGGTGGCGGCGAGGATGCGGACGTCCACCTCGATCTCGTCTCCGCTGCCCACCCGGGAGAAGCGACGGGTCTCGAGCACCGACAGCAGCTTGCCCTGCTGGCCTGGGGGCAGGTCGCCGATCTCGTCCAGGAAGAGGGTGCCGCCGTCGGCCAGCTCGAACTTGCCCGCCCGGGAGGCCTGGGCCCCGGTGAAGGCGCCCCGCACGTGACCGAACAGCTCGCTCTCGAGCAGGTCCTTGGGGATCGCGGGGCAGTTGACCCGGATGAGGGGCCGCTCAGCGCGGGGTGAGAGCGCGTGGATGGTCTCGGCCACCAGCTCCTTGCCCACACCGCTCTCGCCGAGGATGAGCACGGTGCTGTGGGCGGGGGCCGCGCGCTCCACCCGCGAGAGCACGTCCACCATCGCCGGAGATGAGGCGACCAGGCTGCGCCCAGCGCCCGCGGCGAGCTGGCTGCGCAGGTAGCGGTTCTCGCGCTCGATGCGCGACGCCTGCAGGGCCCGCTGGGCGATCAGGCGCAGGCCCTCGAGCTCGAAGGGCTTGAGCAGGTAGTCGAAGGCCCCGATGCGCATGGCCTCGACCGCGCCGCTGACGGTGCCGTAGGCGGAGATCACCACGACCTGCAGCTCGGGTTGCAGCTCCCGGGCGAAGCGCAGCAGGTCGATGCCCGAGCGCCGAGGGAGGCGCACGTCGGTGATGAGCAGGTCGAAGTCGGCCTGCTGCAGGCGCCGCTCGGCGTCCTCGGCCCGGGTCGCGGTGGTGACCTGGTGGCCATCCTCCACGAACAGGCGCTCGAGCAGCCGGAGCAGCTTGATCTCGTCGTCCACGATGAGCAGGCGTGCCATGGACGCTCCCTATCCCGCCGGGAGCACGAGCCGGACCCGGGTCCCGCCACCGGGGCGGGGGGGCAGCTCGAGGCTGCCGCCGTGCTGCTCGACGATCCGGCGGCTGATGGGCAACCCCATGCCCACCCCCGCTTCCTTGCGGCTGAAGAAGGGCTCGAAGATGCGCTCCCGATCCTCTGGGGCGATGCCGACGCCGTCGTCTTCCACGATGAGCTCGACGCCTCCATCGGGCAGCCGCGCTCCCATCACCCGCACCGTGCCGCCGCCATCGTGCAGCGCCTCGATGGCGTTGGAGAGCAGGTTGACCAGCACCCGGCGCAGCAGGGTCTCGTCGGCGTCGACCTCGAGCTCGGGGGGGATGGCCAGCTCGATGGCGGCGTAGCGGCTGACGCGCTCGAGCTCCTCGGCCGCCTGCTCGGCGAGGCCGCGGAGGGCCACCGGCTCCCGGTGGAGCTCGACGGGGCGGGCGTAGGCCAGCAGCTCCCGTACCAGCAGCTCGAGCCGCGTGACCTCTTCGATCACATCGTCCAGCGCGCCGCGCTCGTCGGGGCTCGAGCGCCGGGCCAGCTCCGCGGTGCCGCGGATGATCTGGAGGGGATTGCGGATCTCGTGGGCCAGGCCGGCGGTGAGCTCACCCAGCACGCTCAGCCGCTCCTTGCGGAGCAGCTCGTCCTGCACCTCTTCGAGCTCCGCGCGGGTGGCGGCCACCTGGGCGGCGAGCTCCTCGTTGAAGCGCTCGACGCGTTCCACCAGCTCCTGCTTCTCGGCCAGGGTCCGGCGGAGGTCGGCGGTGGTGAGCTCGATGCGCCGCATCATGGTGTCCAGGGCGCGGCTCAGGGTGTCCAGCTCGTCCCCGGCCAGCTCGTCGGTCTCGTCCTGCAGCCACTCGGTGCGGCCGATGCGACCGGCCATGGTGCTCAGGCGGTTGATGATCAGGCGCTGGGTGGCGGAGGTGACCATCACCGTGACCAACACCATCAGTGCCAGCACGAAGAGGGCGTCCAGGGCCATGGCCCGGGCCAGCTCGGCGTCCAGGCGCTCCTGGGGTTCGGCGATGTGGATGGCGCCGTCGCTGGGGAGGCTCAGGGTGAGGTCGAGGACCGGGACGCCGTCGTGGTCGGTCATGCCCCAGGAGCGGCGCTCGTCCCCGGCCAGCACGGCGTCGATGGCGGGTTCCCGCCACGGGCTCCCGACCCGGCCGGGCTGGGTGGACGCGGCCACGCGGCCGTCGCCCTCGAGCACCATGATCTCGAGCTCGGGGTGCTGCGTCCCGAAGCGCTCCAGCAGCGCGGAGGTCTCGACCAGGCTCGGGTCGTTGGCGACCTCCTCCACCAGGAGGTCGCCCATGCTCTCGAGCACCTCGAGGCGGGTCTCGAGGATGTGCTGGCGCTCGATCAGGGTGTCCGCGATCAGGTAGGCCACCATGGGAACCAGGATGACCAGGTTCACCAGGGGGGCGTACTTGTGGCGCAGCGAGGCGCTCTGCAGGCGGGCGCGGATGCTCACGGGGTTCCTCCGCTTGGACGGTTCACCCATATCCCCCTCTCCCCCGGCCCCTCTCCCCCGCGGGGAGAGGGGAGTGGGGGAGGCTACCCCTCGGCCTGCTCGCCGATCCAGACCTCGAAGGCGGACAGGGCCGTGGTGTTGTCGTCGGCGTCGGGGTCGTAGCCGAAGTCCTGGCCGGCGTGCTCCATCAGCAGATCGTAGGCCGAGGCCTGGCAGAAGGGCGGGGTCTCGGGGTCGGCCATGAAGTCGTGCAGCAGGTGCAGCCCCGTGCGCTTCTCCTCGACCAGGGCCTCGCCGATGATGTCCAGGCAGTCCAGGGGGATCTCCGCCTGGTCGAAGCGGGCCCGGTAGCTGCCGTCCTCGTCACCGTGGGGGTGGGGGTGGTTGCCGTGCTCCAGGTCGCCGTGGAGCTGATCGTGGTGGTGGCCGTCGTGGCCGGCGTGGGCGAGCTTGTCCTCTCCATGACCGTGGAAGTGGGCGTGGGTGGCGGCGCCCAGCTCACCGAAGGTCAGCTCCGGCTCGTTGCCCGCCAGGGAGCTGGCGGCGAGCCACTTCCCGCCACTGTTGGTCATGGCCGCCAGGCCCAGCACCAGCAGGATGCCGAGCCCCACGTGGGCGAAGGCCGTGCCCTTCTTCTGGGCCTTGAACAGGTAGGTGCCCACGGCCACCAGCACCAGGACGACACCGTAGAAGGTCACCACGGTGGGGCCCGAGGGCAGGTCCATGGTCCAGGAACCCCACAGGCCGGCGACGGTCACGACGGTGCCGGTGAGCCAGCCGATGATCAGCTGGTGGCTGACCTTGTCGGTGATGATGAAGGCCATGATGGCCGGGGCCACCAGGAAGACGAACACCAGCAACACGCCCGCGACCTTGACCGAAAACGTGATGACGAAGCCGAAGGTCAGGTAGAAGAAGAAGTCCCACATGCGCACGTTCATGCCCGAGGCGTAGGCCTTCTCGGGATCCTCCGAGATCAGCATGAAGGGCTTGCGGAAGAACCAGTGCACCGCACCGATGAAGCTGTAGGCGATGGCCGCGGTGATCACCTCGGACCACTGCACCCACAGCAGGCGGCCGTGCATGATGTTCATCAGGTGCTCCACCCCCTTGGTCTTCTCGATCACCAGCACCGCGACGGCCGCGGTGATGGCGTAGACCAGGCCGATGACCGCCTCCTGGGGCACGCGATCGTCCTTCAGCCTGGAGAGGGCGAAGACCGCCGCCCCCAGGAAGGTGAAGCCCATGGAGATGACGAAGCTGGCGGTGGACTCGGTGTTGTAGATCCCGAACAGGATGCCCACGGTGGTGCCCAGGGCCGCGATCTGCGCCAGGGACAGGTCCACGAAGATGACCCGTCGCTTGAGCACGTGGATGCCCAGGTAGGAGTGGATGCCCACCAGGATGAGGCACTCCACGAAGGGTGCCGCCATGATGTCCCAGAAGCCGTGCATGATGTCCTCGAGGCAGGGGGGAGAGGCCGAGAGGGCGCGGCTAGATCTGGCCAGCCTGCTCGTAGGCGGCGAGCAAGGAGCCGATCCAGATGTCGAACTGGTCGAAGAAGCTGTTCATGTCGTCCTGGCCGTAGCAAGCCAGGGCCATCACCACGGGCACCGCGTCGGTCTTCTCGGCCACGACACGGACCTTGGCCACGTCGAAGTAGTTGGCGGCCATCAGCACGCCGATGTCCTGTTCGGACATGGTGTTGATGACGTCGGTGATGTGACCGGGGGAGGGGGGGATGCCCGGCTTGGGCTCCATGTACTCCACCACAACCAGGCCGAAGAGGTTCATGAAGTAGCCCCAGTTCTTGTGGAAGGTCACCAGCTTCTTGCCGCGCAGGGGCTCGGCCTGCTTCATCCAGCCGCCCAGGGAGGCGTACAGGGGCTGGCCCTTGTACTCCTGACCCTGCAGGAACTCGATGAGGCGGCCGGAGTAGGCGAGCTTGTCCAGGGTCTTGGCGCCCAGGATGTTCACCAGCTCCTCGCCGTAGAGCCGGACCGAGATCTCGTGCTCGAACCTGGCGAGGTTGGCGTCGTAGGTGGCGGCGTTGTCGGGATCGATGCGCTTGAGGCCCACGCAGATGTTCTGGGCCACGACCTTGCCGTTCAGCGGGCTGGTGTGGATGTGGGGGTTGCCGAAGATGTGCACGTCACCCTCGGAGCGGGAGACCGAGGCGGGGGTCTCCTGGATCTGGATGCCGGTGCTGGCGGCGACGTAGCCGCTCTCGCCCGAGCGCATCTTGGGGTTGTTGCTCTGATCCACCAGGGCCGGGGCCCACATCTCGAGGTCCAGGCCCGTGGCCACGAACAGGTCGGCCTGCTGCAGCTTGACCGCCAGGCTGGGCTTGGGGCGCACGATGTGTGGGTCCTGGTAGCCCTGCACCAGGTAGGTCACGTTGACCAGGTCACCGCCGATGTACTCGGCGATGGGGGCGTAGGACGATGAGGTGACCACCACCTCGAGGGCGGCGAAGGCGGCCTGGGGCAGCGCGAGCGCCAGGGCCAGGAGGGGTGCGAAGATGCGCGTCATCATGGGGTACTCCGGGGGGATCGAGGCTAGTACTTGGTGTGCTTGTGAGGGCCGGCGGCGAAGTCGATCTGGAGCAGCAGGCGGTGCTCCACCTGGTCGTCGAAGCGCAGCGTGTACCAGTACTCGCCGCGCACGTAGACGAACTCGCTCTGCCAGAAGGTGAGGTAGGGGACGGCCCGGTAGAGGTCCTGGCGGGCGAAGTTGGTGACCTCACCGCTGTGGGGGTTCTCGAAGGCCTCGCCCTCGATGGGGCGGACCCAGTCGCCGCGCAGGCCGGCGTACCAGCTGGAGCCCAGCTGATACTGCAGGTAGCTGTAGGCGCCGATGCCCCGGTGCCAGTCCTCGGCGTCGGGGTACTGCTTCTCGACCAGGTACAGCTCGCTCTGCCAGACCAGGGACTTGTAGCGGGCCTTCTGGGGCGGGCTCCAGTAGAGCTTGAGGTCCGCGCCACCCACGACCGTCAGCCCGGTGTCCGCGTCGGGGACCGAGCCGGCGCCGGCCGAGGGGTTGTTCTGCCCCGCCATGCCGGAGAAGCCCAGCTGCAGGTAGGTGGCGTCGTTGAGGTCCCAGTAGTTCTTGAGCCGCATCAGCCCGACGGGGGTGTGGAAGGGCTCGGCCGAGAACAGGGTGGGGCTGTCGCCGTCCATGATGGCGAAGGTCAGCTCGTTGGCGTGGGCCCACAGCCTGGGCATCAGCCAGGTGCCCGTGAGGCCATTGCCGGTGAAGCCGCCGGCGCCCAGCAGGTTGACGGCCTCGGGGTACTGGGTCTGGTCCAGATCGTGCTCGTGACCGCGCTGGACCTGGCCGAACCAGGGGCGGAAGCGGCCGAGGGTGATGGAGACGTTGGGGATGATCCCGTAGTAGGTCACGAAGACCTCTTCGAGATTGACCGGCGCGTCCTCGTCGTTGAACAGCTCGAAGGCCACCTTGGCCATGGAGTAGGGGTCCAGCACCGACTGCATGTGCACCCCGAAGGCCCGCACGGGCATGCCCATGCCGTAGGGGGTGCCGTTGCGGAACTCGTCGTCGATGGGCAGCTCCCACAGCAGGTCGCCCGAGATGGAGATCTCGGGGTTGGTCTTCTGCAGGGCGCGGCCGGCGGCGATGAAGGTCCGGTCTTCCGGGCGCTCTTCTTCGGCGGGGGCCAGGGCGGTCATCTCGGCCTTCTCGAGCAGCGAGGCCAGCTCGTCCTCGTCGATGCGGTCGGAGAGGGCCTGCAGCTGGGCCTCCAGCTCGGTGACCTTGGCCTCGAGGGCGGCGGTCTCATCGGTCTGTTCGGTCTCTTCAGCGTCCTGGGCCAGCGCGGAGCCGGAAAGCGCCAGCGCGGCGAGGATGTACAAGGTGGTGGTGACGGGCTTCACGATGGGCCTCCGTGTGGTGGGAGCGCCCGTTCGCAAGGGCCGTGCCAAGCCCGCTGCCTGGCGAGTACGCGATGAAACAGGCCGTCACAGGAGGACATCCCGTGCCCCCTGTCCCGCTCGGCGCCGGCGCGGGGTTCGTATGCGGGACGCGGCACGTAAGCGGCTTACGATCGTCGTCGCCTCTGTCCGCCCTTGGCGGCAGCGGTCGCCTCTGGGATGATGGGGCCTCCCCCGAGGTGCCTGTTGAACGCAGTGCTGGCCGTGCTGGGCAAGGAGCTCAAGGAGTCCTTCCGCGACGCCAATGTGCTGCTGTACGCGGTGGCCTTCCCCCTGCTGCTCTACCCCCTGCTGCTCTGGGGGGCGGTGCAGCTGATGGTGCTGCAGGCGGGGGTGGTGGAGCGGCAGGCTCCGCGGGTGGAGGTGCACGCCTCGCCGGATCTCAGCGCGGCGCTGCTCGAGCCCCCGGTGATGCCCGCCGAGGGAGGCCGCGAGGCCCTGCTGGCCGATGAGCTGGACGCCATCGTGCAGAGCGATGACGAAGGCGCCATCACCGTCGCCTACCGCTCCACCCGCGGGCGCTCGGATCGGGCGCGGGACCTCATCGAGGAGCGCCTGGACCACCAGCGTGACCTGGCCCTCGAGGACATGGCCGTGGCCGCAGGGCTCCCCACCGACGCCCTCTGCCCCTGGCCCATCGTCTCCACGGACGACGCGGGGGGCGAGCGGGTGGTGCTCGACGCCATGGCGCGGGTGATCCCGCTGATGGCGCTGATGACCCTGATCATCTCCATCATCTACCCGCTGGTGGAGGTCATCACGGGGGAGCGGGAGCGGGGGACCCTCGAGACCACCATGGTCGCGGCGGTGCCCCGCTGGGCGGTGGTGGCGGGCAAGCTGCTCTGCGCCTCCATCACGGGGGTGCTGGCCATGCTCGGCAACGCCGTGGCCATCTGGGCCACCCTGAGCGGGCTGACGGCGGGGAGCGAGGGTGAGCTGGTGGACCTGGCCCACGTGCTGACCCTCCCGGTGGCGGCGGCGGCGCTGGCCCTGGTGCTGCTCGCCCCGGCGGTGGCAGCCTGGATGGGGCTGGTGTTGCTGCCTGCCAAGAGCTTCGAGAGCGGCCAGAACCGGGGCACCTTGGTGATGACCTTCTGCCTGGCCCTGGCGGCGCCCTGCATGATCGCCGGGCTGGAGCCGGGCTGGCTGTGGTCCTGGGTCCCGGTGGGCGGCACCGCCATGGCGCTCCGGGGCGCCATCATGGGCCAGCTGGGCCTGGGCCCCATCCTGGTCGCCGCGCTGGTCAACATGGGCCTCGCGGTGGCGGGGCTGATCCTGGGGGGCCGCGTGCTGTCCCGGGAGGACTACCTCTTCGGGCACGCCACCCCCCGGTGGCTCGCCTGGCTGGAGTTCAGACGATGATCGAGGTTCGAGGCCTGACCAAGCGATTCCACAGCCCGCGGGAGGTCACCGCGGTGGACGACGTGTCCTTCCGCTGCGAGGCCGGCGCCATCTTCGGCCTGCTCGGCCCCAACGGCGCGGGCAAGACCACGACCCTGCGCATGCTGGCCACCCTGCTGGCCCCGGACGAGGGCACCGCGACCCTCAACGGCTGCGAGGTGCGCGCGGACCCCGCGGGGGTGCGGGGGTCCATCGGCTATGTCTCGACCACCACGGGGCTGTACGGGCGGCTGACCGCCCGCGAGATGATCACCTACTTCGCCCGCCTCCAGGGGGTGGACGCGCCCCGGGATCGGGCGGAGCAGCTGGTGGAGCAGTTCGGCATCGGCCCCTTCGCCCACGTCCGCTGCGACTCCCTGAGCACGGGCATGCGCCAGAAGGTGAGCATCGCGCGGGCGGTGGTCCACGACCCGCCGATCCTGATCCTCGACGAGCCCACCTCCGGCCTGGACGTGCTGGTGGCCAGAGCCTTCCTCGAGTTCGTGGAGCAGGCCAGGGACGAGGGCCGCTGCGTGCTCTTCTCGACCCACATCATGAGCGAGGCCGAGCGCCTCTGCGACCGGGTGGCGATCCTGCACCAGGGGCGCGTGCTGGCGGACGACCGCCTCGACGCCCTGAGGGAGGCCAGCGGCTGCCGCTACCTCGAGGATGTGTTCGTGCACTACGTGCAGCAGGCCACCGGGGAGGATCGCTGACGTGCTGGATCAGGCGCTGGTGGTGTTCCGGGGCTCCCTGCGGCAGCAGCTGCGGGATCCCCTGACGCTGCTGGCCATGATCGGTCTGCCGATCCTGCTGCAGCCCGTGGCCCTGTTCACCGCCAGCCAGCTGCGCAGCCGCGACGCCCGCGAGGGGCGGGAGGCGGTCTACGTGGTCCAGGCGCCCCCGGCCTTCGAGGCCATGCTGAAGCCCCGGGACCGCCTCGAGGTGGTGGGCGAGGGCTGGGGCGACCCCGAGCACCCCGAGGTGCTGGCGCTGGTGGAGCTCCCGGAGGGTGACCAGCCCGCCGAGCTGCACTTCGACTCCACCCGCAGCCGCAGCGACAAGGCCCGACGGCGGGCGGCGACGGTGCTGAAGCGACACCGCCGTGGAGACATGGAGCGACGCTTCGAGGCCTACGGGATCGACCAGCGGCCTCGGGACGTGCTGCCGGTGGAGAGCGAGGATGTGGCCCCTGACAGCGAGCGCGAGGGGGGGCTGCTGGGGCGGCTCCTGCCCCTGATCCTGGTGTTCCTGGCCATGAACGGCGGCATCACAACCAGCCTGCACCTGGTCACCGGCGAGCGGGAGCGCAAGACCCTCGAGACCCTGCTCACGGCCCGGGTGGACCGCCGCGCGGTGCTGCTGGGCAAGTTCGGGGTGGTGGTGCTGGTCTCGCTGGTCACCTCGGCCCTGGCGGTGACCACCCTGTGGGCCTGCCTGGCCCTGGGCCTGTACGACGCGCCCGGTGAGAGCCTGGCCATCCCCACCGCGGCGATGCCCCTGCTGTTGCTCCTGCTGGTGCCCCTCGCGGTGCTCATGGCCGCCATCTTCACCGTGGTGGCCGCGTACGTCCCGGACTTCCGCACCGGCCAGTTCGCCGCGGTGGCCTTGATGTTCCTAGGGCTGGCGGCGGGGGGCGTGGCGGCCTTCCCCGCCATCCAGCCCTCGGCGGCCCTGGCGCTCGTTCCCGTGACCAACCTCGCCATGGCCATGCGCGAGGCCATGGTGGGGCACTATCCGGCCTTGATCCTGCTGCTCACGGTGGGGGCCACGGTGGTCCACGTGGGCCTGGCCTTGAGCGTGGGCGCCCGCCTGCTGGCGCGGGAAGAAGTGCTCTACGGCGGGGGCCACACCGCAGATCGCCGGGCCCGCGGACAGTTCGTGCCCGACGTGATCGGCGCTTTCCTGGTGGCCCTGCTGCTGCTGTGGTTCCTGGGCCAGCGGGTCCAGACCATGGATCTGCTCTGGGGCATGGTCTTCACTCAGGTGGTGCTGGTGGCGGGCACGGCGGTGGGGGCGTTGGTGTGGCTGGGGCAGCCCGTGCGCGCCACCCTGCAGCTGCGGCGGCCCGCCCCCGTCGATCTGATGCTGGCGGTGGTCGCGGGGCTGGGGGCGCCGGGGATCAGCGCCATCGTGGCGGCGGCCCAGGAGCCCCTGCTGCCCACCTCGAGCGCCTTCATGGAGAGCCTCGAGCAGTCCATGAGCCTGGACGCGACCCTGCCCGTGGTGATCCTGGTCTTCGCCCTCGCGCCGGCCGTCTGCGAGGAGCTGCTCTTCCGCGGCGCGCTGCTGGGGCTGCTGAAGCGCTCGGTCCGGCCCGCGCTGGCCTGCCTCGTCGTGGGGCTGCTGTTCGGGGTCCTGCACCTGCACGCGGTGCGCATCCTCCCCACCGGCGTGCTGGGCGTGCTGCTGTGCGCGGCCGCGCTGCGGGGCCGCTCCCTGTGGGTGCCGGTGATCATCCACGCCCTCCACAACGGCTTCCTGGTCGTGGCCAGCGTCCAGGGTTGGTTCGGCGATCCTCCCCTGTGGGTGCTGCTGGCCATGGCCGCGGCGTCGGTCGTCGCGGTCGTCGGGACCGGGCGGTTCGGGAGGGCACGGTGAGCCGAAGCGATCGGAGCTCGGCCCTCGGCGCACTACCAGGTGTGTACACCGCGGACTGCCCCGGGGTGCTGCGGCGGAGGAGCGGGTGAAGCGGACGGATGCACCAGCGTGGATCGGCTTGCTGCTCACCCTCGCCCTGTGTGGCTGCCCGGCAGACGACACCGGCGCCACCAGCCCGCCCCCGGACGACAGCGAGCCCCCCGAGCAGGTCGAGGACCCCCACTGCGCCGAGGCGGCTGAGCGGTTGGGCTACGAGGCCTGCGTCCACAGCATCCCCGACGAGGACAGCTACAGCGCGGTGACCATCCCCTCCTCGGCCGTCGATCAGCTGCAGGTGGGCAAGTACCTGGTGCCGGCGGTGGACGAGGCCCGCCTGCCGCCCCTGTGGATGGTCGTGGAGGCCTTCGCCCTGCACTACGACTTCCTGGTCACGGCCTTCCCCGACAGCTTCTCGGGCCTGGACACCCAGGCCTACTACGAGCTGATCCTCTACCCGGACACCCGGGAGTTCTACGCGGGCGGCCACGCGGTCTACATCGACAGCGAGGGAATCTTCTACGGCTTCACCGTCTGGGACGACGCCGCCGACGACAGCACCACCGTCACGATGGACGACGTGGCCAGCGCCTGGAGCCAGCTGCAGGAGCGCTTCGCCATCGGCGAGCTGTACTGGGTGCCCGGCACCAGCAACCAGATGGAGGCGGCGGCGAGCTGGGACGACCCGCCCTTCCCGATCCGGGGCCTCGAGGAGCTGGACTACGAGGTCTACAACCCCGGCCAGGCCTACGGCTACCTGTCCCTGTACGACCTCGACGAGCTGGCCGACGCCACCGAGCAGGCCGCCTACAGCTACCAGAACATCCTGGCCATCAGCGAGGCCCCCAACGACCTCGAGCGGGTGGTCAGCGGCATCGTCACCGGCACCCGCCAGGGTGACCTGTCGCACCTGAACGTGCGCAGCCTGGCCCGGGGCACTCCGAACTGCTTCATCGTCGACGCCCACGAAGAGCTGTCCGCGTGGGAGGGGCAGCTGGTGCTGCTGGACTGCGGAGAGGACAGCTGGAGTGTGACGGCGGCCGAGCTGGCCGACGCCGAGGCCTGGTGGGCGGAGCTGCGGCCCGATCCGGTGGAGGTCTGCGCCCCCGACCTGTCGGTGGACGACATGCCAGGCCTGCTCGAGCTGGACACCAGCGGGGTTGACGAGCGGGCCACCGCCAAGTGCCGCTACGGCGCCAAGGGCGCCAACCTCGCGGCGCTCTACCAGCGCATCGACGCCGACTACCAGCTCGACGGCTTCCTGCTGCCCTTCGCCTGGTACGACGCCTTCATGCAGGCGGGGACCTGGCAGGTGGACCTCGGGGAAGGCGAGGCCGAGCGCAGCTTCGCCGAGACCATCGCCGCCTGGCACGCCGACGCCGAGTTCCTGGGCGACGCCAGCCTGCGCCGGGAGCGCCTCGAGGCCCTGCGCGCCGCCATGCAGGCCGCGCCCCAGGACCCCGCCCTCATCGAGGCCCTCGGCGCGCGCATCCAGGAGGTCTTCGGCGGCAGCGAGCAGATGGTGCGCTTCCGCTCGTCGAGCAACGCCGAGGACGGCCTGGTCTTCAACGGCGCCGGGCTCTACGAGAGCACCTCGGCCTGCCTGGCCGACAGCCTGGACGACGACGAGGACGGCCCCTCCCACTGCGACCCCGACCGGGACGACGAAGAGACCCTCGAAGAAGCCCTGGGCGTGGTGTGGTCCTCCCTGTGGAAGATGTCCGCCTGGGACGAGCGGGACTGGTACGGCATCGACCACACCGCGGTGGCCATGGGTGTGCTGGTGAACACCCGCGCCGTGGACGAGGCCGCCAACGCCGTGGCCTTCAGCGGCAACCCCACCGCCGCGGGCGACGACCGCTACCTGGTGAACGCTCAGGTGGGGGAGATCGAGGTGGTCAGCGGTGACGACGGCTCCACCCCCGAGCGGGTGTTGCTGACCCTCGACGCCGGCGAGGTCACCGAGATCCTGCGGGTGGACGCCAGCTCGGAGGTCATGGAGGGCCAGCAGGTGCTCAGCGACGCGGTGCTCGAGGAGCTGGGCGCCCTGTTGTACAGCATCAGCGAGGTCTACCCCATGGACCACGCGCTGCCCGAGGACAGCACCCTGCTGTGGGACACCGAGTGGAAGCGGCTGAGCGACGGCCGCCTGATCATCAAGCAGATCCGACCCTACCTGCGCCTGGAGGAGTGATGAACCGCTGCCTGCTGCCCCTGTTGATGCTCTCCTTGCTGGCCTGCGGCGACAAGGACGACACGGCCCCCCCCGAGGGTGACACCGACACCGACGCGGACACCGACACCGACACCGACACCGACGCCGACGCCGACGGGGACACGGACGCGGACACCGACGCCGACACGGACGCGGACACCGACCCCGACTGGGCGCACTGCCCCGAGTCCGACGCCTATGTGGGCGACGACGGCTGGGGCGGGCTGGTCGAGATCGGCCACCAGGCCATCTACTGCGGCACCTTCAACGAGGGCCGCACCATGGAGCAGGAGCGGGAGGCCAAGGCCCTGCTGCGCCTGGTGCAGGGCGGCTACGCGCTGCCGGCCGAGGAGGGCGAGCACGAGCTGGCGCTGCCCTTCTGCGTGCGTCGCGCACCCGGCCTGGACACCCAGCTGATGGACGGCGCGGGGGAGAGCTCTGTCTCGGTCACCGACTGGTCTGGCACTCGATACACCAGCCTGAGCGGCTCACAGCCCGCCTCCGACGGGGGCGCCTGGCAGCTGGACCACACCCTGCGCCTGGTGGGGAAGGAGGGCGCCCTGCCCGATCCCCTCGAGCTGAACGGCGGCCCGGCGGACGCGACCACCGGCGCAGGCGGCGAGTGGATCCTCTACCCGGACGGCGGCAGCGCCTGGGATGCCACCAGCGTGCTGTTCTCCACCTGCAGCGATCCCGACTGGCACAACGACGTGCACCACATCGTCTTCGACGGCGGCGAGATCACCCTCGAGCTCATCCTGGGGCTGAACACCATCGCCACGGCTCCCGGGCGCTTCACCCGGGCCCACGGCGAGCTCGACGGCACCCCGTTCGACATCGACGACTACTTCCAGCTGATCTACCTGCCCGGCCACCACCACTTCGAGCGCCACTTCGCGGTCATCTTCGATGAGCCCATCGGCGATGTCTGCGCCCTGCGCGTCGAGGACATCGACCCCTGGGAAGGGGACCCCACCGCGGTGGTGTCCACCGCCGACTGCGAGCTCGCCGCACAGGATGAGCTGGCCGTGAGCAGCGAGGACTACGTCACGGACAAGTACCAGTAGGGCGAGGACGGGGCCGTTGAGGCGGAGAAGCTCCTGATCGACGCCAGCCGCGAGGCGCGGGTGATCACGGATGTGCTGGCAGGGGCTCGACTGGTGAAGCCGCCTCGCGGCGTGGGCTGCGGTGTCGCGCCTGTCGCGAACCCTCGGGCGAGGCCTGCGGTGGTCCTCACCTGCCTCCTTCCGGCCCGGCGCTGTGCCAAGCTGGGCTGGGGCTCTGGGATCAGCTCGAGGGCGCGAAGGTGTAGTTCAGCGGGCGGGCGATCTCGTTCAGCAAGGTCTCATCGAAGTCGATGCGCAACAGCTCCAGGGCCTCGTCGCGGGTCATGAGGCCGGCGCGGATCTGCTTGCTCATCTCCACGTGGTAGTGCGTGTAGCCGTAGTAGCGCATGGAGTTGTAGACCGAGATGAAGTTCAGGGCGCAGTTGGTGGACTTGGCTGGGTAGGACAGCTTCGGGTAGTCCCACTCCAGCTCTCGCATGATCGTGTCCACGTAGTCGTCCACCTCGATGGGCAGGAACCAGTGAGGTGAGAGCACGATGGACTTGAAGCGCTTCTTGGCTCGCCGTAGAACTTCCTCCATGCTCCTGGGGAAGTCGCCGTACTTGGGGTCGCCCTTCAGGGAGTCCAGGAAGTCCATCGTGGCGCGGCCCATGTCGGCGAACTCGGGCGCGGTGATGTTGCAGGCGCACTTGGACATCATCTCGTTGTCCGTGGACTGCCCCTTGGTCCAGCCCGCGATGATGATGGGGATGCGGAAGCGTGCCGCCAGCTCGAAGGTCAGGTTCATGTACCAGATGGAGCACAGGTGGCAGATGACCGCACGGGAGCCGGTGTGCAAGATCCGGGAGAACATGTCGTGCATCCAGATGGACCGGAAGGTCATGAAGTCGACCCCCAGTTTCTCCACCGCCCTGCGCACGTTGCCCAACGCTTCGTCCGTCTCGAAGCCGTGATCGAAGGTGAATGCCAGCACGCGCAGTTTGTAGCGCCGGACCATGTAGAGCAGCGCGGAGGTGCTGTCCTTGCCGCCGCTGCACATCACCAGCGCATCGTATTGACCTTTCCCCCTGTGTTTCTTGAGCAGGCGTACGAAGTCCGTCTCCAGGTGGCCACGGCTGCGTCCCACCTCGACCCGGAGTCGTTCGTGTTGCCGGCAGAGGTTGCAGACGCCGTCGGTGTCCAGCGTGATCGCGGGTGGGCGCTCCGGCATGACGCAGCGGCCGCAGGTGCGGGGTTCCTCCATCAATCCTGGCCCCTCTCCACCAGCACATGCCACCGCGCGCCGCGCTTCTCGGCGGACAGGATCACATGGTCTTCCATCTCCAGGCTGGGGGGGACGTTCTGGATCGGCTCCCCGTCGTCGACGACGATCATCAATCGCTCGCCTTCGTCCATGAATTCCAACTGCATCAGGGCGAGGGCTGCGTTCCGCGGGCAGGGGACCCCCGCAAGGTCGAGCTGCTCGAACAGGGGCTGGCTGTCGTCGGCAGACGGCTGGGCCCTGATCGTCGGGCCACCGCCCGCCGCGTCCGTCGACACCGGGCGTCGACAT
>CAYZVO010000050.1:0-42373 GCA_964481655.1 uncultured Enterobacterales bacterium
GGTCAGCACAGGCCGACGCTGGCCGCCCCTCCCCCCCTCCATGAATACGATGGGTGGAGTACGACGGCCAGCTGTACGGCCCGTTCTGCTCGGCCACCCTCATCAGCTCGACCTGGGCGCTCACCGCGGCGCACTGCATCGAGGCCATGGACGATGACTACGCCGGCGCCGACATCTACCTGGTGACCGGGGACAACCTGCAGACCGGCGGCATCGACCGCTACGTCAAGGTCTCCGACACCATCCCCCACCCCGACTTCGACAACTCCACCTACACCGACGACATCGGCCTGCTCCAGCTCACGGCCCCCGGCTTCGGCTCGGTCACCCCCATGGAGCTGAACCAGGACATGGTGACCGCCGACTGGATCGGCGAAGAGCTGCGCTTCGTCGGCTACGGCATCACCGCCTCCACCGCCGACGACATGGGCGTGAAGCGCTACGCCGACATCCCCATCGTCAACCTGGACATGGAGGTCATCTACGGCTGGGACCCCGACGACGGCCAGAACGTCTGCCAGGGTGACTCGGGCGGCGCGGCCCTCGAGATCCTGGGCGACGGCGACTACGAGCTGGCCGGGGTCAACGCCTTCGTGGGCCTGTGGAAGGGCCAGGAGGGCGACGACGCCTGCGCCGACGGCTTCGTGGGCGCCACCCGCGTGGACGTGCACATGGACTGGATCGTCCAGGAGACCGGCGGGAACCTCTACATCGACACCGGCGGCAGCTCCGGCGGCATCAACTGGGGCGGCAAGGACAGCGGCGGCTGGTGCGCGGCGGCGCCGGTGTGGCCCGGCGGCCTCGGCCTGCTGCTGGTGCCCGTGGGGGCGGTGTTGTTGCGAAGGCGCAGGGGCTAGTCAGCCACCAGCGGGAACACCGTCCGTCCGTGGAAGTGCACGGGCTCGATCAGCTGCACCAGCAGCTCGATGACCGCGTCCCGTCGCTCGGCGCTGGCGTAGCCGTCGTGGTCGATGACGATGGCCACGAAGCCGTCGTCCACCAGGCTGTCGATCTCCAGCTCCAGGGGGCCCAGCTCCTGCTCCCGGCCGAGCTGCTGCTCACTGCAGCGCTCGAACTCCACCAGCTGCGCCGTCAGCAGGTTCTCGAGCAGGGTGCTGGGCAGGAAGCCCTCGACGCGGTTGGGGATCGAGCGGCCGTGGTGCAGCTGGTTGAGGAAGTGCATCCGGTCGAAGCGGTGCGTCCCGCGGTCGAAGTAGGGCAGCTCGACGATCGCCCCGTCCGGCAGGATCTCGTCCAGGGTGTCGTAGGCCGGATCGACCTCGAGCTGGGCGCTGGGCAGGGGCACCGGGACCGGGGAGAGCAGCGCCAGCTCGGCCACCAACACCAGGGGCAAGGCCCAGCCCACCCAGGCGCCGAAGCGCCGCTGCAGGGCCAGGACCCCGACGGCCGCCGCGAGGCCCAGCCCCAGGGAGGCGCCGAGGGCGTAGCGGAAGGGCTCGAGGATCAGGTCCGAGCCCGGCAGAAGGTGGAAGACCCCCATCCAGACCGGGTTGTAGGCCCCCGGCAGGGAGAGATCCGCGGCCAGGGGCAGGAAGGGACCGGTGGAGGCCAGCACGAAGAACAAGCCCACCACCAGCCAGGCGCCCACGGCCCAGCGGCGGCCCCGGCTGGCCCGCAGCCCCAGCAGCGCGCAGCAGGGCGCCACCAGCCCCAGCGAGAAGGCCCGGTAGTAGCGGGAGCCCATCTCGCGAGAGATGAGCTGGTCCTTGCCGACGGCGAGGTAGTCCAGCAGGTACGCCACGTAGCGATCGCTGTGCGCGGGCTCGAGGTAGAGCCAGGGGGCCGCGTGGCGGCTCGAAGAGACCTGGTCGTCGGACATCAGGCTGCCCGCGTCGGCCATCAGGCCCCGCATCCACAGGGCGTAGGCGCCACCGACCAGCCCCAGCCCCAGCAGGGCCAGCAGCCCCACCCGCAGCCAGGTTCGGGGTGAGGCCGTGGCTTCGGGGTCCGGCACGGGGGTGACCCCGGCGCGCCACAGCCAGGGCATCACCGCCAACAGGGGCACCACCATCGCCGAGACGATCACCGCGTTGTAGGGGCAGGTCACGAAGCCCACCCCGAACATCAGCCCGCCCAGCAGCGCGTCCCTGCTGGTTCCCCGGCGCAGGGCCCGCAGCAGCCACAGCAGGGCCAAGGGGTAGGGCCAGAGGTTGAGCATGTCGGTGACCGCGCCGGCCACGCAGTAGACCAGCACCAGGGGCGAGAGCCCGAAGACCACCGCCGCGCTGAGGGCCGCGCGGTGATCCCGGAGCAGGTCCCGGGCCAACAGCCAGGTGGCGGCCATGGTGGCCCACAGCTGCAGGACGATGAGCAGGTTGTAGGCGCCGGTGAGGCCGAAGATCCCCTGCTGGGTCTGCACCACCACCGTGCCCACGATGTCGGGGTTGTTGAGCACCCCGGGGTCCGGGTGGGCGATGCCGGTGATCAGCCCGCCGAACAGGCTCGGCCAGTGGGCGGAGAAGCCCCACAGCTTCACCGGCAGCTCCGACCACGGATCCGCCAGGAAGCCCCCGCCGCCCACCAGGGACAGCGCGGGCAGCGCGGCCAGGATCCCCAGGTAGAGCAGCGCAGCGATGGTGGGACGGTGCTTCACGATGTGGAGGGCCTATTCCATTCCCGGTGGGCCAGCCCCCGACGCCGGGGGCTACGGGGTGGCGAGCGATCCGGATAGGATGGCCGGGCACCCCACGGGCCTGGAGTCCCGATCGTGGTCCCACGCCGCCCCAAGGTCGTCCTCGTCAGGCCCCACCCGGGCTCGCTGGCCAAGGTCTGCGGCGTGCGGCTCCCCATCGCCCTGCTGCGGCTGGCGAGCATGCTGCCCCCCCACGTGGAGGTGGCGATCATCGACATGGCCATGGAGCCGGACTGGCGTCGGCGCCTGCGCGCCGAGCTGAGCGCCGGCCAGCCGCGGGTGCTCGGGGTGGGCACCATGACCGGGCCCCAGCTGGCCGGAGCCCTCGAGGCGAGCAGCATGGCCCGGGAGCTCGTCCCGGAGATCACGGTGGTCTGGGGTGGCGTGCACCCCACCCTCTTCCCCGAGGCCACCGCCCGCGAGCCCGCCGTCGACGCGGTGGTGGTGGGTGAAGGCGAGCAGACCTTCCGGGCGCTGGTGCAGGCCATCCTCGACGATGAGCCCTGGGACGCCATCCCCGGCCTGGCCTTCGCCCGCGACGGCGCCGTGGTGCGCACCGCCGAGCGGCCCTTCCTGGACATGGACCAGCTCCCGCCCCTGCCCCTCGAGCTGGTGGAGGTCTCCCGCTACCTGTTCTCCGACTTCGGCGTGGACGGCCTGCTCGAGCTCGAGACCTCCCGCGGCTGCCCCTTCGACTGCTCCTACTGCTACAACCTCAGCTACCATCGGCGCCGCTGGCGAGCCCAGAGCCCCGGGCGGGTGCTCGAGGACCTGGCCCGCTATCGACGGGACCACGGGATCCGCGGCGTGGGCCTGGTGGACGACGAGTTCTTCATCGACGCCGACCGCGCCCGCGCCATCGTCGAGGGCCTGGGGCCCGACGGCCTGGGGCTGCGCCCCCTGTTCCAGGGCCTGCGGGTGGACACCCTGGCGGGCCTGCCCAGCGAGACCCTCGCGCTACTGGAGCGCTGCGGCCCCACCTCGGTGCAGATCGGGGTCGAGAGCGGCTCCCAGCGCATCCTGGATGCCGTGGACAAGGGCATCACGGTGGAGCGGGTCATCGAGCAGAACCGGCGCCTGGCCGGACACCCGGGGCTGCGCCCCTACTACAACTTCATGGCCGGCTTCCCCGGCGAGACCGTCGACGAGCTCCGCGCCACCGTCCGGCTGGCCTCGCGCCTGCTGGCGGACAACCCCCAGGCCCGGGTCAGCCCCCTGCACGTGCTGACCCCCTACCCCGGCTCCGCCCTGTACCAGCTGGCCATCGACCAGGGCTTCGTGCCCCCGCGGGACGCCGCGGGCTGGGCCGCCTTCGACTTCCACTCCAGCCGCCCCCCCTGGGTCTCCGACGCCCTGGACGACCTGGCGCGACGGGTCACGGTGGCCAGCCTCTTCGTGGACGACAAGATCCGCAGCCGCACCCGGTCCCGGGCGGCCTGGCTGCTGGCCCGGCTGTACCGCCCCATCGCCCGCCGCCGCTACGCCCGCCAGGCCTTCGGCTTCATGCCCGAGCGGCTGGTCTTCGAGCCCCTGATGACCTGGCAGACCCGCCGTGACGCCCGGAGGGCCCGGTGAGCGGGGGGCGCACACGGCTGCACCAGGCCATGCTGGCCGGCATGGGCCTGCCCGGCATCTACAGCCGCATCCAGGCCCTGGCCGGCTGGGATCGGGGCTGGGCCATCGTGGTCGCCGAGCACCTCCGGCCCAGGCCCGGCGAGCGCATCCTGGACCTGGGCTGCGGCCCCGCGGACATCCTGCGCTGGCTGCCGCCGGTGGACTACACCGGCCTCGATCCGAGCCCGGCCTACATCAGGGCCTGCGAGCAGCGCCACGCCGGCCGCGGTCGCTTCGTGTGCGGACGGGCCGACGCCCTGAGGGCCGGGGAGCCCTTCGACACCGTGCTCATGCTCGGCGTGCTCCACCACATGGACGACGCCGAGGCCCAGGCCGTGGTCGCCACCGCCGCGGGCCTGCTGCGGCCCGGGGGACGGCTGGTCAGCCTGGACACCTGCCGCTGGCCAGGCCGTCCCGCGCTGACCCGGCTGCTGTGGCAGGCCGATCGCGGCGCCTGGGTGCGCGACGAGGCCGGCTACCGGGCCCTGGTCGAGCGCAGCTTCGGGCGGGTGCGCACCGAACCCCTGCACCACCTGCTGCGGGTGCCCACCACCCACCTGCTCATGGAGGCGACCGCGCCCCCGGAGGCGCTGGAAGTAGGCTGAAAGAGTCGCATAGCAGATGGTAAGCTACGATTCGTCATGTCCAGCACCATCCACCGCGCCACCCTGATCCGAGATGCCGAGCCTCACGGGTTCGTGCACTGCAACGCCCACTTCCGCGAAGCCACCGGGCTGGACGCAGCCACCCTGGCCAGCCGACACCTGCTGGACTGGCTGGACCCCACCCAGCGCGGTGCTGTCCGCGAGGCCCTCGACCGCGGCGCCGGCACCCTCCTGGTAGTGCATCGCGGCGCCTCCGACGCCACCATCGCCCTCGAGCTCAGGATCACCCGCGAGGGGGAACGCACGGTGGTGCTCGCACGCGCCGCTGGCGACCAACTCGACGCCATCGCGCCCACCGGCGTCGTCGACGCCGCCGTGCCGGACACCCTCCACACCATCGCGCGCATCGTCGAGGAGCAGAACCCCGGCTACCGCTGCTCGATCCTGCTGGTCCGCGACGGCCACTTCGTCAAGGGCGCCGGCCCCAGCCTCCCCGCGGACTACAACACGGCCATCGACGGCTACGCGGTGGGCCCCACCGTGGGCTCCTGCGGCACCGCCATCTACTGGAACGTGCCCGTCATCGTCGAGGACATCGCCAACGACCCCCTGTGGGCGCCCTTCGCGGCGCTCGCGGCGGAGGCGGGCGTGGGCGCGTGCTGGTCCCACCCCTTCACGAGCAGCAACGATCGAGTGCTCGGCGCCATCGCCCTGTACGCCCCCGAGCCCCGCGCCCCCACCGAAGAACAGCTGCTGCGCCTGCGCACCGCCGCCCGCATGACGGGCCTCGCGGTCGAGCGCGGCCAGGCCGAGCGAGAGCTCGAGCTGCAGCGGGCGCGGGAGCGAGAGCTCGAGGCCCAGCTGCGCCAGGCGGCCAAGTTCGAGGCCCTCGGCGTGCTGGCGGGTGGGGTCGCCCACGACTTCAACAACGTGCTGTACACCATCATCACCAACGCAGAGCACGCCCTGTCCCAGGCGGCACCCGGCTCCGAGGTGGGCGCCTGCCTCGAGG
Source organism: uncultured Enterobacterales bacterium (assembly GCA_964481655.1). Taxonomy (GTDB): domain Bacteria; phylum Myxococcota_A; class UBA796; order UBA796; family JAFGLY01; genus CALDOK01. The sequence continues at coordinate 5,885 of CAYZVO010000050.1, forward strand.
ACATCATCGACGCCAGCCAGCGCGCCAGCGGGTTCTGCCGCCAGATGCTGGACTACGCCGGTCGCGGCACCTTCGCCCCCGCGCTGCTGGACCTCACCGCCCTCGTCCCGCAGGTGCGGACCCTGGCCAGCGGGGCGCTCGACGACCGCACCAGGCTGCTCCTGGACCTCCCGCCCGGGCCGTTGCACGTCGAGGGCGACGAGAGCCAGCTGCTGAGCCTGCTGCTCAACCTGGTCACCAACGCGGCCCAGGCCGCCAAGCCGGGCGGCGGGCGCATCGTGATCTCCGCCGGGTCGCGCCACTGTGACCAGGGCACGCTGGCGGAGCTGGCGCCGGCCGCCGCGCTGGTCCCGGGGGACTACTGCCTGCTGACCGTCGAGGATGACGGCTGCGGCATGGACGCGGACACCGCCTCGAGGATCTTCGACCCCTTCTTCACGACCCGCTCCACAGGCCGAGGCCTGGGGCTGGCCGCCGCGCAGGGCATCATCGCCCGCCACAGCGGCGCCATCCACCTGCGGACCGAGCCCGGCGCGGGGTCCACCTTCACGCTGCTGCTGCCCCTGTCCCGACAGCGGCCGCAGCGGGCCGAACCAGACCCCGGCCCGCCCGCCACACCCGCCACCGGGCGCCTGCTGCTGGCCGAGGACAACGACGATCTGCGCAGGGCGTTGGCGCGCCAGCTGCGCAGCCACGGCTTCGACGTCGTCGAAGCCCCCGATGGCCAGAAGGCCCTCCAGCTGTTCGAGTCCGAGCCCGGCTCCTTCGACCTCGCCCTGCTGGACTACGCCATGCCCGAGCGCGACGGCGCCCAGGTCTGCGCCGCGCTGCACACGGCCCGACCCGAGCTGCCCGTGGTGGTGATGACCGGCAACGCCGTGGAGCTGGTGCGCACGCGCATGGAGGGCGCCTGCGTGGCGTCCGTGCTGCAGAAGCCTGTCAACACCCGGGAGCTGCTGAAGGCGCTCGCCCTGGCCCGCGGGAGTTAGCGGGCGCGGGCGCTACTCGGCGCCCTCCACCGCGGGTTCGTCCGTCTCATCACCGCTGTCGTCGGGCGCAGGCGCGTGGGCGGGGGGCGGCACCGGCGGCGGCGGGATCTCGGGCGGGGGGCCCGGGACGCGCATCTGCTGCTCGAGGCGGACCTGCTTCGCCCGCCGGGTCTCGAGGGTCGAGACGTAGTCGCGGCTGCGGCCCTTGTCCAAGAGCGCGTCGGCCTGCCGGGACAGCTCGGCGGCCCGGTCCAGCTCGCCCTCCCGCTCCCGGGCCAAGGCCAGGTTGAACAGGGCCTTGCCCTGGATGGTCGGATCCTCGGACTCGGTCAGCTCCTGCCAGATGGCCTCGGCCTGGGCCCACTGAGTGGCCTTGACGTGCTTCTTGGCCTGCTTCAGGCCCGGATCGCCACGGCCGTAGTAGGCCCGCCGGACCCACAGCCACGATGGCGCGATGCGCCGGCCGTAGTCCTCACCGGCGTCGAAGGCCACGTGCCGCACGGTCTCGAGCTGGGCCGGCAGCTTGCTGCGGGCGACCTCGGGGGTGTCGCCGCTCTCCTCCCAGCTGCGGCTGTTGGCGTGGTCGTACAGCTCGTCGAGCAGCAGCCGGGTGGAGGCGTCGTAGAAGCGCCAGGTTGAGGCCATGTGGGTGTGACGCTGGGCGTGGAAGACCTTGTAGTGGACCTCCTTGCCGGCGTCGTTGGTGCGGGTGCGGTTCTCGACGCTCTCGTCGATGTGGCTGTCGGTGTCGAAGGCCTCGAGCACCACCAGGCCCTGGGCCCCCACGTCCTCGCAGATCCGCTCGACCCGCTGCCAGGCCAGGGGCGGCGCGCTCACGCCGGAGCCCACGCCCTGCAGCTCGAGGGGGGGCACGACCACGTCGTAGCGAGGGGACTCGGCCAGGGCGGCCACCACCCCCTGCTTGGCCCGGGCGGCGCCCTCGCGGTCGGTGCCGATGGCCTCGCCGGTCAGGGCACCCTCGAGGACGTTGAGCACCTTCTGGCCGCCGGTGGACGGCCGGGTCCGGGCCACGACCGCCACCGTGTCGATGTGCGGCGGCACCGCCACCGCGGCGGGCTCGAGGACCCTCAGCTTGACGGACGGCGAACAGCCGATGGTCCCCCAGCACAGCGCCAACAACACGCTCGTTCCGATCTGCAGCTTCATCCGAATCGCTCCTTCAATCGATGGTGATCACGTAGGCGCCCGACGAGGTGTGGAAGCCCCCCAGGCCGATGATGAGTTCCTGGCCCGCCACGGCGTCGAAGCTGACCACCGACTGATAGCCGGAGCCGTCGTCGTTGCAGGCCAGCTCGGTGCCGCCGCAGCCGTCCAGCACGTAGGCCACCGTGTCGAAGTCCGAGCCCACCGTGGAGTAGGTGTAGCTGCCGTCGGCCGGCGCAGTCCAGCTCAGCTCGATGTTGCCCACCGCGGGGGGGCAGCTGCCCGTGTGGGCCCGGGACGCGTGGGTGTGGGTGCCGGTCCAGCTGCCGGTTCCGTTGCCCAGCACGCCGTCGGGGCAGCTGGTGGTGAAGGGGTAGATGGACAGGGTGCTCGCCGCGGACTCGGAGCTCGAGTAGGAGTCCACCACCACCACGATCTCCTGGCCGGCCAGCAGATCCACCGCGAAGGCGGAGCGCCCGCTGCCCAGACCGGGCACGTCCTCGCTGCAGGCCAGCTCGGCGCCGGTGCAGTCGCCGTCCAGGGCGTAGAGCACGGTGTCCCGGTAGGCGCCCACGGTGTCGAAGCTGTAGCGGCCGTCGGCGGGGGCCGACCAGCCGTAGGTGCTCTCCGCCCCCGCGCCACCGCAGCTGCCGCTCATCAGCGCCTGGTCGAAGGCCACGTCGGCCACCACGCCCGCGCCCACGGTCGAGCCGAGGTCCACCGCGGGGCACTCGATGCACTCGATCTCCCCGTCGCAGTCCGAGTCGTCGCAATCGACCAGACCGTCGCCGTCGTTGTCCACGCCGTCGCCACAGTCGGCCTCCCGCTCCCACCAGGAGCCGCCGCTCAGGCCGTAGTCCAGGGGGTCGAGCCCCAAAAAATCGATGGCGGTGGGGTGCACGTCCAGGTGCGAGCCGGCGCCGTCGTGCAGGCGGGTGGAGGCCAGGCCGGGGGCCGCGATGATGAGGGGGATGGTCTGGTAGTCCTCGCTCATGGTGCCGTGGCTGCCCCAAGCGTCGCCGCCGTGGTCGCTGGTCACGATGATGAGCCAGTGCTCGCCCTCGATGGCGGGCCGATCCAGGATGGCGTCGACCAGCTCGCCGATCAGGGCGTCGGCCAGGACCACGGTGTCGTAGTAGACCTGCTCGCTCGCCAGGTAGCCCACGCTGTGGCCGGCGCCGTCCACGTCGTCCAGGTGCACGAAGTGGGCCTGGTGCAGCCCGCTGCGCAGGTGGCCGGCCATGGTGGTGACGACGTCCTGCATGTCACCGCCGCCGGTGGCGTCGTAGGCGTCGTCCTCGAGGATGTCCCAGATGTCGTCCCACTGGATCGACGCCGCGCTGCTCAGGCCCAGCTGGTGCTTGGCCCGCCAGAGGAACGACGGGTAGTCGGTGTCGCGCCCGTCGTAGCCGCCGTTCGAGGTGACACCGTGGATCGTGGTCTCGACGCCGGTGAGGATCGAGGTCCAGCTGGGGCCGGAGCTGGTGGCGCCGGTCAGCTGGGTGGTGGCCGCGTAGCTCCAGAAGCCGCGCTGCATCAGCGACTCCATCACCGGCACATCGATGTCCATCATCTCCTCGCCGTCGAGGCCGTCCACCCCCACCACCAGCACGTTGCGGCTGGCCTCGGAGGCGGGGCGCACCAGGGCGCTCAGGGAGAGCTCGATCCGGCCCGCGACCGCGTCGGTGTCGGCGTCCCACAGGGACACCCAGGCGCTGTGCTTGCCGCTGACGACCGCGTCCTCCGCGAGGGTCACGCGCAGGGTCTCGCCGTCCAGGCTGGCGTCCACCCAGTCCTCGGAGACCTGCACCACCAGCTCCGCGCAGGCGGGGTCGTCCACCTCCACCGTGACGGTGGCCTCGGGCAGCTCCTGCCCCTCCCACCAGTCGAAGGCCAGCGCGCTGTCGGAGAGGGTGAGCTCCCCCGCGCCGCCAGCGCAGGGATCGCTGTCCCGGGGCTCGGGGCCGGTGTCGTCGCAGGCTGGGGGCTCGTCCTGGTCGGTGTCCGGCAGCACGGAGCCACCCTCGGGAGTACAGCCGAGCAGCGCCAGCAGCGGGAAGACGAGCTGGGGAGAGGTCATGGGGCCTCCGGCGGCATGGGCCGCTCGAACACATGGATCCAGGTCCCGCGGGGCACGGGCTCGGCCGAGGCGAGCTCGAATCCGGCCGCCTGGAAGTGGCGCGGCAGGTGGTCGATGACGTCGCCTGGGCGCAGGTACTGCACCACCACCAGCCGGCCGCCGGGCGCCACGGTGTCGCGGGTGCTGCGCAGCATGGCCTGCGCCTCGGGCCCCAGCTGGGGCGCGAGGTAGAAGTCCAGGTGGGCCATGAAGGCCAGATCCACCGAGGCGGCGGGCAGCCCGGTGCTGCTGACGCTGCTCAGGTGCACGTCCACGTTGCCGTGGGGGTTGAGGGCCGGCTGCGTGGCGCGCTGGGCGAGCACGGCCACGGTGCGGGGCTGGATGTCCAGGGCGTGCACCCGCCCGCTGGGCCCCACCCGCTCGGCGATGGGGAAGGTGAACCAGCCGACCCCCGCGCCGATGTCGGCGACGCGCATGCCCGGCTCGACGGCGAGCACCTCGAGCACGTGACCGGGATCGGTGTGGCGCTTGAAGTACTGGCTGGCCAGCTCCGCTGTGGAGAAGAACGGGTGGGTCTCCTCGGCCTGATGGAAGAGCGCCCGGGCGTGCTCCTGGGCCCACAGGGGAGCCGCGGGCGGAGCCTGGGCCTCGGCCTGGCAGCCGGCGAGCAGCAGCGCGGTGAGCAGGGTGAAGGCGGGTCGGGGCATCGTGGCCTCGGGTCCCGGGGATCGTATCAGGGCTCGAAGCGTTAAACCCAGCACATTCCCGAGGTGAGCATGCCCCCCTCCCCGCCGCGCGGCATCTCGAAGACCCGGCTCATGCTCTGGCTGCTGGCCGGCGTCGTGGCAGTCCAGGCCGCGGCCATCGTGCACCTCGAGCTGCGCCTCGCCGAGCTGACCCGGCGGGCGACCGTGCTCGACGGCGCCGCACAGGTCCAGCTGCTCAACCCCGCCGCGCTGCTGCTGCACAGCTCACCGGGGCAGGCGGGCATCAGCCTCGAGCAGCTCACCCGTACCCGCACCGCCGCCCACGCATGGCTCGACGGCTTCGTCCAGCAACAGGGCATCGGCGAGAGCGACGCCCTGCTCCTGCGGGCCCTGCACGACCGTTTCCTGGGCCAGCGGGCCGAGGCCAGCATGAACGGCGCCATCGGGGTGTACCAGCCCCAGGACGTGGCGCAGCTGCAGGCCACCCTGCGCGAGCGCTACGCGGTGGCCGCCCGCTCGGTGCTCGGCGAGCCCGCCGCCGCGGCCCTGATGCAGGGGATCGATCAGCAGCTGGCCAGCTGGGAGGCCCCCCGTTGAGGCCCTGGCTCGCCCTGCTGGCGCTGGTCGCCTGTGACGGCCCCGCCCCCGAGCCCGCGCCAGCCCAGCCCATCGAGGCCCAGGCCAGCGCGGCACCGCTCCCCGCCGCCCAGGTCGGCCCCAGCCTGCCCTGGACCCCCGCCGCCCTGGCCCTCGAAGAGGCTCTGCTGGCCTACGCCGCGGCCCCGGCACCGGACCGCCTCGCGGCGCTGCAGGCCCAGGCCGCCGCCGCGGTGCAGGCCGACCCCGAGTACAGCTACCTGCGCCTGCTCTGGGCCCACAGCCTGGCGCTGGGGGGGCAGCCGCCGCCCCCCGAGGCCCTCGACCCCGCCGAGCAGGCCTGGTACCGGGCCTGGATCGAGGCCCGACGGCACGCCCTGCCACCCCTGCTCATGGCCCACCGCGTCCACGCCTGCCTGAAGGCCGAGGGCCGCCAGATCCCCGACTTCCTGCTCCGCGGCGGCGAGGTCCCCGGAGCGGAGCCCATCGTCTGCGGCGGGATGCGGCTCGATCCGGCCATGACCCCGGCGGACTACAGCATCTTCGAGCGCATGACCCTGCGCAGCCGCGGCCGGGACCGGCTCGACAGCTGGCACCCGGGGGACGCCCCCTTCGGCGTGGCGGAGCTGACCGCGCTCATCGGGCTGGAGCCCGGCATGCGGGTCGCGGACCTCGGGGCCGGCGTGGGCTGGCTGTCCATGCCCTTCGCCCGCACCGTGGGGCCCAGCGGCCGGGTCTACGCCCTGGAGATCGATCCCCACGCCCTCGAGCTGCTGGGGGCGCTGGCGCAGGAGCCAGGGCTGGGCTCGCTGGAGCCCGTGGCCTCCCGGGTGGATCACACCACCCTGCCCCCCGACTCGGTGGACCTGATCTTCGTCTGCGACACCCTCAAGGCCATCCAGCGCGAGCAGCTCGACGACCCGGTCACCCTGCGCCCGCTGCTGGCCAGCGCCGCCGAGGCCCTGGCGCCCGGCGGACGCCTGGTGGTGACCGAGAAGCCCGATCACGACGGCATCTACCGCCCGGTGAGCATGGAGACGCTCACGGCGACCATCACCGCCGCGGGCTTCGAGCTGATGGAGCAGCCGCAGGATCTGCTGCCCGACCGCCACCTGCTGATCTTCACGCCGGTGAAGGGTCCCTAGCCCGTGGCCCGCCCCACCCCCCGCGCCCTGCGCATCCTCGTGGCTACGAGCTGGGTCGCCGCCGTGGGCCTGGCGATCCTGGCCGCCACCCAGCACAGCTCGGCGCTGGGGCTGGCCCTTCGCCACCGCCTGAACCTCCACAAGCTCTTCAAGGGCGGCATGGAGGCCTGGGGGCTGCTGCTGCTGTACCAGGGCTGGCTGCCCTGGGCGCTGCTCGCCGGGCTGCTCGCCGGGCTGGGCATGGGCCTGTTGCGGGGTCGGGCCTGGGCCCCCGCCGCGGTGTTGCTGGTGCTGGCGGTCAGCTTCGTCCCCGGCGCCCAGCCGCTGCTCATCCTGCTCCTGGCCATCATCCTCGCCGCCGAGCTGCGCCCCTGGGGGCTGACGGCCGAGCCCCGCCTTCGGCGCGCGCTCTGGGTCCCCGGGCTCGCCCTGCTGGCGCCGGTGACCAGCCTGCGGGTGGTCCTGGGGCTGCGGCACCGCGCCTGGCGTCCTGCGCTGGGGGTCGCGCTGGGGATCGGGCTCGCCGGCGCGGCGTTCGTGGGCTCGGTGGCCGCCCGGGTCACCCCGGGCCAGCACGAGTGGGACTTCGTCTACTGGGACGAGTCCATGGTGGACCCCCGGGTCGAGGTCGTGGCGCGTTCCCCCGGCGGCTACGTCGGCGACTTCCACGAGATCCAGATCGTGGGCGATCGAGCGGTGGTCGCCGCCGAATCCGGCAGCATCCAGCTGGTCGAGCTCACCCCCGGCGGCGGCATCAGCTACCACCCCGTCCCGCCCCGGCAGCTCGAGCACGGCGACGTGGGCTCGGTCTCATCGTGGACCCAACCCGAGACCGGACGCACCTGGGTGATGGACCACTTCCAGTCCCTGCGGGTGCTGGACCTGACCCCCACGGGCTTCGTGGACAGCGCCTGGGTGCCCCTGCCCGAGCGCATGAACTTCCCCTACTTCCGCTACGCCCCGGAGCTGGAGCGCCTGCTGCTGATGGAGGTGGCCGCCCTGGACGGCTTCCACGGCCAGATCACCTTCATCGACCCATCCGGCGCGCAGCCCCCCCGCCACTGCTTCCTGACCGACGCCGCCAGCGGCGAGCGCAAGAGCGCCCCCCGCAACGGGGTGTGGGTGCCCCCCCTTGGCCGGCTGGTGATCTCGCCGGACTACGATCCCTGGCTGTACACCGTGGACCCCGCCGACTGCACGGTGGAGCCCTGGCTGGACACCGGCGCCTTCAATGGCCGGATCCAATGGGTCGAGGACTGGGGCCGGCTGGTGCTGGCCAAGCCCGGCGAGCGCTTCGTCGAGGTGGTGGACCCGGCGATCCCGGCGGTCGAACGCAGAATCCCCACCCAGCCGGGGGTGCGGGTGCTGGGGGTGGACGCCGGGCGAGACCTGCTGGTCACCTCGTCGGTGCTCACCGGCAGGGTGGACGTGCAGCGCGCCAGCGACGGCGAGCGGGTGGACCGCTTCGGCACCATCATGCCCATGGCCCGCTCCATGGCGCTGGACCCCGCCTCGGGCATGGCGATCGTGAGCACCTGGACGGTGCTGTACCGGGTGCCCTACGCGCCGTGAGCGCGAACCGCGGTTCGATTCCAACCCTTCGCGGGGGTGCGGCATCCAAGGGGTGAGCGCGACAGAATGAGCCCCATGCCCGCCACCACCCCGACCCCCACCGCCAGCCTCGTGGCCGCCGCCCAGGCCGGTGACACCGGGGCCTTCGAGCAGCTGTACCGGCAGCAGGTCGGGCGGGTCTACGCCACCTGCCTGCGCATGACCGGCAGCCGCGAGGCCGCCGAGGAGCTCTGCCAGCTGGCCTTCGTCCGGGCCTGGGAACGGCTGGGCTCCTTCCGGGGCGAGTCGGGCTTCGGGACCTGGCTGCACCGGGTCACCGTCAACGTGGTCCTGGGCGACCGCCGCGCCATGGGGCGCCGCATGGCGCGCTTCGAGCCGGTGCAGGACCCCGACGCCCACCGGGCTCCAGCCCGCCCCGACGGGGTGAGCCTGGACCTCGAGGGCGCCATCGCCGTGCTGCCCCCCAGGGCCCGCGCGGTCTTCGTGCTGCACGACGTGCAGGGCATGAGCCACCCGGAGATCGCCGCCGCCATGGGCGTGACCACCGGCACCACCAAGGGCCAGCTGCACCGGGCCCGCCGCTTGCTGAGGGAGGCGCTGGCATGAACTGCGAGACCGCCATCACCCTGCTCGACGACCGCGTGGACGGCCTGCTGGACGCCGCGCAGACCGCCGCCCTCGAGGCCCACCTCGCCGGCTGCCCGGCCTGCGCCGCCGAGCTGCGCAGCCTGCAGGCGCTGCTCGACCAGGCTCGCTCGCTGCCCACCGACATCGAGCCGGATCGGGATCTCTGGGCCGGCATCGCCGCCCGGATCGAGCCCGCCGACCGCACCGAGACGATCATCGCCACGCCCGGGGAGCCCACGGTTTCCACTCCCTGGTACACCCGCCCCCGGGCGCTGGCCTTGGTCGCGGCCCTGCTGGTCGGGGGCACCGTGGCCGCCACCCGGCTGCTGACCCCCGTGGCCCCGGCCCCCAGCGTGGCCGAGCAGCCCGTCCCTGGCGACGCCGCCCCCGCCCCCCTGCCCTTCCCGGCCTGGGAGGGCGAGATGACCAGCGCCAGCGCGGCCCTGGGCGCCACCCTCGAGGCCCGCCGGGGCGAGCTGCAGCCCGAGACCGTGGCCGTCATCGAGGACAACCTCCGCATCATCGACACCGCCATCGAGGACTGCCGCGCAGCCCTCGCCGCCGACCCCGCCGACGACCGCCTCGAGGCCGCCATGCTCAGCGCCTGGCAGGCCAAGGTGGGCCTGCTGGAGCGGGCCGCCGCCCTCCCTCCGAACAGCTGATCCCCGGAGCCACCATGCACCTGCTCACCCTCATCTCCATCGCCAGCCTGATCCTCCTCCCCCACGCCGAGGCCGGACAGCAGGTCGAGCGCAGCGTCGCCGTCAACCCCGACGTCAAGGTCGACGTGGACAACCTCTGCGGCGGCGTCGTGGTCTCCGCCTGGGATGAGCCCAGGCTGCGGGTCACCGCCATGCTGGAGCAGGACGACGACGAGCTGAAGGTGAACGGCGGCGCCGCCCGGGTCGAGATCGAGGTGGTGGATCCCCACAGCACCGAGCTGGGCTGCGCGCAGCTGAAGATCGAGCTGCCCGCCGGGGCTCGCCTCGAGCTCGAGGGCCTGTCGGCCGACCTCGAGGTCGCGGGCCTGACCGGCTCGGTGGACCTCGAGACCGTCAGCGGCGACATCCGGGCCCACGGCGACCCCGCCGAGCTCGAGATCGAGACCGTCAGCGGCCAGGTCGAGGTCTTCGCGGCCACCCCCAGCCTGGAGGTGGAGACCGTCTCCGGCGACGTGAGGGTGCACAAGGCCCGGGGTCGCCTCGAGACCGAGACCGTCAGCGGCGAGATCGCCGTGGACGGCGGCCCCTTCTCCCGGGTGGAGATCGGCACGGTCTCCGGTGACGTGCAGCTGAAGGGCAGCCTCGAGCCCCGGGCCGCGGTGGAGATCGAGACCCACAGCGGCGACGTGGAGATCGCGCTGCCGCCCCTCGAGCACGCCTCCTACGCCATCGCCAGCTTCTCTGGCGAGATCGAGGGCTTCCTGGCCGGGCGCCAGGTCCAGGGCTTCGGCCCGGGCACCACCGTGGCGCACCTCGAGGGCGACGGCACCACCGGGATCGTGGTCTCCACCCACAGCGGTGACATCGAGCTGCGTCAGGCGGAGCGCTAGCCGGCTATGGGATCCGGGCCCACACGCCCGGAGCACGGCATGCCCGACCCGCGCATCCCCGCGGTCCCCAAGACCATCGAAGAGACCGGCCTGGACGAGAACTACCTGCTCGACCTGGCCCTCAAGCACGTCTACTTCGGCGCAGGACTGCAGGCGATCGAGGTCGCCCGCCGCATGGCGGTGGACTTCCACATCCTCAACGGCCTGCTCGAAGACCTCAAGCGCCAGCAGCTGGTCACCGGCGGCGGCGGTTCGGGCGCCCTGGGGGGCGTGTGGTTCCGCTGGTCGGTCACCCGGGCCGGTCGAGAGAAGGTCTCCGAGATCCTGATGCGGGACAACTACCGCGGCCCCGCGCCGGTGCCCTTCGACCAGTACCGGGCCCAGCTGGCCCACCAGCGCATCGACCAGCACGAGCTGACCCCCACGATGGTCGAGTACGCCTTCAACCGGCTGGTGCTCGAGCCCAAGGTCCTGCGCCACATCGGCCCCGCCATCCGCTCCGGCCGCCCCATCTTCCTCTACGGACCCCCGGGCAACGGCAAGACCTCCATGGCCGACTGCATCGCCGAGGCCATGCGCGGCACCGTCTACGTGCCCCGGGCCCTGCAGTGCGAGTCGGAGATCGTGGTGGTCTACGACGAGGTGCACCATCAGCCCGTGGGCGGCGAGTCCAAGGAGCACGACCAGCGCTGGGTGCACTGCAAGCGCCCCACCGTGCTGGTGGGCGGAGAGCTCACCATGGACATGCTCGACCTGTCCTCGGTGCCCCAGGCCACCTTCACCAAGGCCCCCTTCCAGCTCAAGGCCAACTCCGGCGTGCTCTTCGTCGACGACTTCGGGCGCCAGCGCGCGGATCCCCGCGACCTGCTCAACCGCTGGATCGTGCCCCTCGAGAGCCGCTTCGACTACCTCACCTTCCCCTCTGGGCAGAAGGTGCGGGTGCCCTTCGACTGCCTGGTGGTGTTCTCCACCAACCTCGACCCCCACAGCCTGGCCGACGAGGCCTTCCTGCGGCGCATCCGCTACAAGATCCGCCTGGGGCCCCCCAGCGAGGACATGTACCGGGAGATCTTCCAGCGCCAGTGCCGGGAGCTGGGCATCAGCTACGACGAGGTCTCGGTCCGCTACCTGCTCGAGACCCACTACAAAGGCGCCGGGCGGGTCCTCAAGGCCTGCGAGCCCCGGGATCTGCTGCAGCAGATGGTGGACATCCAGCGCTTCTCCGGAGACATGGCGGAGCTGAGTCCCGCAGCGATCGACCGGCTCGCGGAGCTGTACTTCGGCGAGATCGAACCGAAGCGCTCGGAGACGTCCCTCGGCAGCCACCAACAAGATCGGCGCGAAGTAGGAAGCGCCACCGGCGTTACCCGGCGGCCGCCCCCCCCAGAGAACCTGCCACCCCTCACCGACCCCGAGCCCACCGCCGAGAAGCCGTCCTCCCCCTTCGCCCCCCCAGAGGACCCCACCATGCTGCCGGCCTTCGAGCCCACCCTCGAGGTGCCCCACCCCCGCCGCGGCCCGCGCAAGAAGCGTTAGCTCAGGGCCGCCGTCAGCCGCCGCTGGATCGCCCCCTGCAGCTCGGCGGTGCTGCTGGCGTAGGGGTCGTGGGGGAAGAGCCGCTGCCAGACCCAGCGGTTGAGCTGGCCGGGGGTCAGCTGGCGGTCTCCGAGCTCGGCGAGCAGAACCGTCAGGAGCTGATCGTCCAGCTCCCGCAGGGCGCGCTCCTGGGCGCTGACCAGGGCCAGGGCTCCCTCCCGCCGATCCCTCGACAGGTCCGCGAGCTTGCCCCCCAGGGTCCCGGCCATCGCGCCGGTCCAGGCCATGGCGTGCTCGTGCTCACGGCTCTCGGCCACGAAGCCGCTGTGGGCCCACATGGCGTTGCCGAGCAGGGTGGTGAGCTCGGCGAGCTCGCGGTCACCGGGGTCTCGCCAGGCCTGCACCACCGCCGTGACAGCGGCGAACCAGCGCTGGGTGTGACAGAGGACCACGGCGTTCAGATCCCAAGGCGTCATGCTGCACCTCTCGGGGGCAACCAGCAGAGCCAGGCGTACGCTGGGGGCCCTCCGGCATTCCACCCTCACCCGTAAACAAACCGGGCAATAGCCGCACCGTGTCAGCGTAGAACCGCCCTCGCACCGACGCTCCTCGCTCGCCTCCGCCCCCGGGATCATCATGCCGCTGATGGCCGACGTCCAGGTCCCCTATGTGGAGCAGGCCGCCATCGTGGTGGACGCCATCGGCGACGAGCCCAGCTGGCGGGCCGCCGAGCGGGTCACGGGCTTCCGCACCTTCCGGCCCTCCACGGACCAGCCCGCCACCGGCGAGACCGAGGTCTGGATGCTGGCCGACGGGCAGGCGCTCTACCTGCGCTTCGTGGCCCACGACCCCGAGCCCGACAAGATCCGCGCCAGCATGGGCCGTCGCGACACCCGCTGGAACGACGACTTCGTGGGGCTCTACCTGGACGCCGCGGGCGAGGGCCAGCGGGCCACCCTGTTCGCGGTGACCGCCGCCGGGGCCCTGATGGACGGCACCAAGGTGGCCGGCTCCTACGACGACGACCTGAGCTGGGACGGCATGTGGGACGCCCAGGCCCGGCGCACCGAGACCGGCTGGGAGGCCGAGATGGCCATCCCCTGGCGCATCCTGCGCCATCCGGCCGACTGCGACCAGCTGGGCCTGTTCATCTTCCGCCACGTGGCCCGGCTGGGGGAGAAGAGCTCCTGGCCCCTGATCGACCAGGACATCTCCGGGCTGCTGGTGCAGCAGGCCGTGGTGGGTGGCCCCGGCCCCCTGCCCCCGACCCGCAACCTCGACCTCGTCCCCGAGCTGGCCTTCGGCCGCAGCGACAGCGGCCCCGCCAACCACCGCATCGGCTGGCAGGGGGTCTTCCCCGGCCTCACCGTGCGCTGGAGCCCCAGCCCCAACGCCTCGATCCTGGGGGCGGTCAATCCCGACTTCTCCCAGGTGGAGTCCGACGCCGCCCAGGTCGACGTCAACCGCCGGCACGCGCTGTACTACGACGAGAAGCGCCCCTTCTTCCTCGAGGGCCGCGAGTGGTTCGAGCACAGCTTCGGCGAGCTGGTCTACACCCGCTCCATGGTCCTGCCCCTGTACGGCACCCGGGCCACCGTGGAGCAAGGCGACTGGACCGTGGCCGCCCTGCACAGCCTCGACGCCCTGCCCTCCGCCTCGGTGAGCGAAGGCGGCGGCTGGACCCAGGAGCAGCTCGACGGCCACCGCGCCGCCGAGACCGTGCTGCGGGCCCGGCGCTCGGTGGGCGACGGCAGCCACGTGGGCCTGCTGCTGTCGGACCGGGAGATCCTGGGCAGCGCCCTGGGCAACCGCCTGGCTGGCTTCGACACCCGGGTGCGCATCACCGACCAGATCAGCCTCGACGCCTCGGCCCTGACCTCCCAGACCCGCTTCGCCGACAGCGCCACCGACTGGGTCCCCGCCCTCAAGGGGGAGCTGGGCTACAGCGACGAGATCTGGCACGGCGGCGTCTGGGCCTGGCAGATCGACCCCGGCTTCCGCGCAGAGAACGGCTACATCACCGACGCCGATCAGCGCGGCGGCGGCACCTGGGGCGGGCTCACCATCCGGACCGACAGCGCGGTGCTGCCGATGATCCACCTCACGCCCATCAGCACATGGGCCCTGTGGACCACCGAAGGGGAGCTGCGGGACGTCAACATCCAGCCCCACGGCTGGTTCCAGTTCGGCAACGGGACCGGGGTGTTCGTGAAGTACGACCACGGCGGCACCCTGTGGCAGGAGACCTGGCTGCCCGAACGCCACCCGCGGGTCTGGATCGGCGAGGCCTGGACCGAGTGGCTCGAGGCCGAGCTGTACCTGGCCTCCGGCCTGCGCCCCTACTACGACCCCGTCGATCCCCGCTCGGTCTGGATCTCCGACGTCGAGCCCGGCGTCACCCTGCGCCCCTGGCCCTGGCTGGCCATCGGTGGCACCGCCACCTGGCAGCACGCCAGCGAAGACGGCGCCGAGCTGTACCGCGGCTGGGTGGGGCGGGGTCGGCTCGACGTCTTCGCCACCCGACAGCTGTGGGCCCGCTTCATCGCCGACCGCTCCACCTTCTCCGAGGCCCGCAGCGGGGAGGCCCTGGTGGCCTGGGAGCAGAGCCCCGGCCGCGCCGTGTACCTGGGCGGCAAGCTCGACCTCCCCCCCGAGGGCAGCGAGCAGGCCCTGGCCTGGCAGGTCCAGGGCAAGCTGAGCTGGGTCTTCGCGCTGTAGCTAGCGGCGGCGCTTGCGGTGCAGGAGCCTCGGCTCCCGGCGGCGGGTGCCGCCGGTGTCGAGGAACACGCCCGAGGCCTGCTGGCTGCGGGCACGCATCCGGGATCGGACCCAGCGGTGGTGGGCCTGGCGGGCCTCGAGCCAGGCGCGGTCGAGGTCCTCGCTCAAGGCGTGCAGGTCCTCGGGCCGGGCGACCACCACGAGCCGGGCCACCCGACGGGCGCGGTCCAGGGCCGAGCCCGGCTCGATCTCCACCCGGCCCTCGAGCAGCCCCACCAGGCGACCGGCGAGCTGGGGTCGACCAGCCGCGAGGGCGTCGCTGACGCAGGCGGCCAGGCCGTCGATGTCGTCGCGCTGCTGCCAGCTGGCGAGGAAGGCGTCCTCGGCGGCGCGATCGGGTGGGGGCAGGGCTCGAGTGATGGCGAATCCGAGAGGGCGGCGGGATGAGCCGCTCGGGAGGTGATGCGGCGCAGACTCCGTCCATAGCAGGGTCATCGCACAGCGCCTATGTTGGCGTCACCATCGCCGGAGCCCCCACTGCGCATCTCCCCCCTGTCCGCGCTCGCCGCAGCAGCCTTCATCGGCTGCCGGCCCGGGGCGACCCTGGACACGGGCCTGGTGCCCGCCGACGGCTGCGAGCTCGATCCGGAGCACTTCCAGGATGTCTCCATCGAGCCCGCGCCGGTGCCCACGGTGTTCTACGCCTCCTGGAGCACCGCGGACCCCACGGTGGGCCACGTGGTCTTCTCCGCCGGGGACGAGCCCTGGGAGACCGCGCCGTCACAGCAGGCGAGCACCACCCACCAGGCCCTGCTGGTGGGCAGCCCCGCGGACGCCGAGGTGCGGATTCGGCTGGTGAGCGCGCAGGACGGGGTGCAGCGCTGCTCGGCGACCGTGGTCATGACCACCCCCTCACCGCCGCCCGAGCTGCCGGTGATGAGCGTGGACCCCGACTACCGCAGCGTGGAGCCCGACGGCTGGGCGCTGGTGCCCTTCGGCCCCTCCGAGACCTCGATCCCCACGCTGGTGGACAGCCAGGGGCGCTACTGCTGGTGGCTCGAGGAAGGCGGGTACTTCTTCTACGCCAAGCCCGGCCACGACGGGCGCACGCTGCTGCTGCTGGATTCCGCCGATGGCGAGCTCGAGGACGGGCGCCTGCTCGAGGTCGGTCTGGACGGGCAGACCATCTGGGAGCGGAACGTGCCCAGCGGCCACAACGACTACACGCTGCTGCCTGACGGCAGCATCCTGGTCCTCGGGCGAGAGGTCTACGACGGCACCGTGGACGGCCGCACCCTGCAGATGACCAGTGACACCCTGATCGCGCTGCAGCCCGACGGCGGGCACGCCGTGGTGTGGACCGCGCGGGAGACCCTGTGGCTCGCGCTGCAGGAGACCATCGAGATCATCGCCGCCACGCACCACGACGACGGCCCTGTGGACTGGACCCACGGCACGGGCCTCTTCTACGACGCGGAGACCGACCGCGTGCTGTTGTCGCTGACCTACGCCGGCGTCATCGTCGCCCTCGAGCGCAGCACCCTGGAGACCGCCTGGATCCTGGGGGGTGACGGCGGCACGCTGACGCCCCACGAGGAACGAGGTGGGACCGTCTCCGTGCCCCACAGCATCCAGGCCCTGGACCAGCGCGTGTTGATCTACAACCAGCGCATGGAGCGGGAGGAGCAGATCTGCGGCGAGGCGACCGAGGTGCTGCTGGATCTCGACGCCGGCACCGCCGAGACCAGCTGGGTGGGTCGCGCCCCCGACTGCGGCTACCCGGACATCATGGGCTCGGCCCACCGGAGCTTCGACGGGACCACCATCGTGGCCGGGGGGACCCTGGGCCAGCTGAGCTGGTTCGACCAACACGGCGAGCTGGTCTGGCGTCTGAACGGCGAGCTGGGGGCCGCGGTGGGTGGGGCCGTCCAGGTGCCGGCGTTCCACTGAGCCGCCGCGCTCCTCAGAGACTCCACACGCTCCGGGCGCGTTCCGAGCCACCATCGAGCCACTCGCCCAGCCACACCTGGTAGGTGGCGGACCACCACTGGCCGCATTCCTCGCGGGGGTCCGACGACAGGTATGGGTTCACCGTGCCCAGCGCCTGCTCGTAGACCGCGCGCAGGTCCACCGTGTCCATGGTGTCGCAGGCCCCGCCCACCACGCCGCGCAGATCGGCCCGGCAGGCCGGGTCCGCCACGCAGGCGTTGGTGATGCGACCGTAGGCCCAGTCGAAGGACAGCCCCCAGCCGGAGGACTCGAGGAAGGCGTAGTCCATGTCCCAGGAGAGGATCGCGGCCCGGCCCTCGTCGCCAGGGTCGTAGTAGACCCGGTAGTTGTTGCTGTTCAGCGAGTAGCCGTCGTTGTGGCCGGCCCAGGTCTCCGCGGCGATGGTGAGGTGGTGGTGATGCCAGTCGAGGTGCTCACCCATGGCCTCGTAGAAGTCCGGCTGGCCCTCGTGGGCGTCCAGGGCGTTGGTGAGGCCGCGGACGTCCTGCTCCCAGGCGTCCTCGCCCTCGTCGATGGTGATGTACTGATCGCAGCACTGCTCGAAGTCGGCCAGCGTGTAGCTGCTGTCCGGGTAGAGCAGGTACTCCCCCTCGTACAGGCTGCCGTCGGGCTGCGCGTAGTGACGCTTCAGGAACGCGTCGTCGATGCTCTCAATGTGGGCGTACAGCCCGTAGACCTCGCCGTTGACACTGACCCACACGTAGCCGACCCGGGCAGCCGGCAGCCCCATGGCGGCGAAGACCCGCCACGCCATCAGCTCCTTGAGGCCCGAGCAGTCCACCACCATGTTGTTGAAGGTGAGCTTCTCGAGGCCGTCGAGGGTCTGCCCGGCGACGTAGCGGTTGAGATCGATCTTGAAGGCCGCCTTGTAGTCCAGGGTGCGGAAGGCCCCCAGCCGGCCCTTGAGGCGGACGCCCACCTCCTCGAAGCGCCGCCCGTCGAACACCATCGCGCCGGAGACGTAGGTGGTGGGCTCCAGGGTCAGGCCCAGGATGGCCTCCTCCGACAGCTCCAGCTCGACCTCCCAGACATCCTCGATGGAGAAGACCCAGTCGTTGTCGTCCGGGTCCACCGGGTTGTCCCCGATGTCCTCGGGGCCGAGGTCGGTGTCCCCGGGCTCGCTGTCGCCCGGGGGAGGCTCGGAGTCCTCCGGGGGCAGCAGCGGCGCGCCGATCTGGGGACGGCAGCCGAGCAGGAGCAGCGCGGGGACGAGGGCCCGGGTCATGGCTCAGTCATACCCGCGCGGCTACCGGTCTGCCGTGGAATCCTCGCACCAGCACCGCCACCGCCACGCGCTCCCCCTCGCGCTGCTGCTGTGCCTCGGCTGCGAGCCCGCCCCGGAGCAGCTGGCCGAGCCGCACCGAACCGTCCCCGTCGTCACGGGCCAGCCGGACCTCGGGGGGGGGGGGGGCCCCGGGCCGCCCCCCCCCCCCCCCCCCCCCGCCGAGGACGCCTTCCTCGCCCCCTTCGCCCCCCAGCTCACCACCGTGGCCCGCGCGGCCTACGCCCAGTCCCCCGACCCCGTGGTCAGCCTGGTCTCCGTCCTCACCGGCCGCTACCCCTCGGCGATCCCCGTCTGCGGCAGCATCCGCCGGGGCCCCTCATCGACCCTGGACGAGCCCTGGTGTCACCAGCTCCCCTCCGAGGCGGACAGCCTGCCCGAGGTGCTCGGGCTCTACGGCTACCGCAGCGCGCTGGTGCACAGCCTCGGGCCCGTGCCCGGTCTCGCCGAGGGCTTCGAGCTCGTGCTGCCCCTCGACCGCGGGCCCACCCCCTGGGCCGAGCTGAGCCCCGCGCTGGAGGACTGGTGGAGCCGGGACCCGGACGCCCCCCGCCTGCTGGTGATCCAGCTGGCCGACCTGGACCTGCCGGCGCGACCCGAGCTGCTCACTTCAGTGGAACACAGCCCCCAGGACTGGGCGGGCCTGGTCGACCGCGCCGCCCACACCACCGGCGCCGCGACCCCACAGCGGCTGCCGAACCTGCGTCCCCCCTGCACCCCGCTGGTTGGCCAGCAGGCGGCCGAGCCCGCGGTGTGGGACGCCACCGTCGGGGGAGAGATCTTCCACGAGGACCTGCGCGAGAGCCTGCTCGCCTTGTACACCCAGGAGGCCGCGCGGGTGGGCCAGGCCCTGCACGACCAGCTCGCGGCCCTCCCCGCGACCCGACCCCGACACACCGTGCTGGCCGGCCTGCACGGCCTGTCCATCGGAGAGCTGGGGGGCACCCTGGCCGACGAGCGGGAGCTGCTGTGGAGCGACCGCGTGGCGGATCGAACGGTGCACGTGCCCCTGGTCTTCGCGGAGGGCGGGGCGGACGCACCCAGGCTGATCGAGCAGCCAGTGGAGCTGGTGGACCTGCTGCCGACCCTGCTGGCCCGCACCGAGGCCCAGCCACCCCACGGGCTGCCTGGCGAGGATCTGCTGGCCCCCGGCTGGCGCGAGGACCCCGACCAGGCCGTGGCCTACGTCGAATACGGCGACATGCTGGCCCTGCGACACGGCGACCGGCTGCTGTCCATGCGCGCCATGGTCCACAACATCAGCTCCCTGGACCCCTACCTCAGCGAGGTCCTTGCCTGCCCGGGCCTGGTGGGGGGCTTCGCCCTGCACGACCCGGTGGCGGACCCGTTCCAGCGGGTGGATCTGCTGGAGGCCGAGCCCGTCGCCGCCGAGCGCCTCGAGGCCCTGCTGATCGAGCGCCGCACCGGACCCGGCGGCCCCGCGGCGGCCCTGTCCGAGCCCGACGCCCTGCTGCGGCTGAGGCTGACCCGGGCCGAGGGGTACTGGTAGGCGGCCGTGGTAGCGTGGAGCATGGCCTCTCCGAGCACCGATCCAGCCGTCTTCGCCGCCGCCAACGCGGTGACCCCCGCGCACCGGCGCATCACCAGGACCTTCAGCTCACCCCTGCTGGGGGGGCCACCCTACTCGGAGCTGCTGGAGGAGATCTCCGCCCACCTGTTCACCGAAGAAGAAGCCGAGCTGGTGCAGCATCTGCCGCCGCTGCGGCCTCGCACCGCGGCCGCCGTGGCCCGGGCCGCCGGCTGCGACGAGCCCTCGGCCCGGACCCTGCTCGATCGCCTGGCCCTCGAGAAGATGGTGATCCTGGCCTTCGGTGAGCCCCGCAAGTACGCGCTGCTGCCCGTGGTGCCAGGCACCTTCGAGCTGGCCCTGATGACCACCGACCTGCGGACCCGGACCGACTGGCACAAGCGCTTCGCCGTGCTCTTCGAGCAGCTGTGGGACACCGGCTTCATGCGGGAGTACTCGAGCTCGACCCGCCCGCCCGTGCGCTACCTGCCCGTGGGCTCCGCCATCGAGAACACCACCTCGGCCTGGCCCTCGGACAAGCTCGAGGAGATCCTGGCCGACTACGACGACTTCGCCGTCGGCCACTGCCAGTGCCGGCTGGCCATGCAGTACGTGGACAAGGGCTGCGGCCGGGAGACCGAGAACTGCACCACCTTCGGCAAGATGGCTGGGATCATGGTGGACCGCGGCCTGATGCGGCGGGTGGACCGCCAGGAGATCCTGGCCATCAAGCGCGCGGCCGAGGAAGAGGGCAGCGTGACCTGGATGGGCAACGTGGCCGGCGGTGGGGTCAACGGGAGCTGCTCCTGCTGCGGCTGCTGCTGCCACGCCCTGCGCACCATCTCGGAGCTGAACGCACCGGGCATGATCGCCCGCCCCCACTTCGTGCCGGCGTTGGACGCCGCGGCCTGCACCGCATGCGGCAAGTGCACCCGGATCTGCCCGGTGAAGGCCTTCGCGGACAGCGCAGACCGCGCGCCCCCCAGATGGGATGAGCGCCGCTGCATCGGCTGCGGCCTGTGCGTGGTGCACTGCAAGCCCAAGGCCCTGGAGCTGGTCGCGAGCAAGGCGGCCTCCACCCCCGACAACAGCCTCACGACCATGCTGCTGAAGATGGCCCCCGGCTACCTGGCCAACACTGTGACCGTCGCCACCAGCAGGATGCTGAAGAAGAGCTGACAGCCCCGAATCCACGATCGGGGTTTCCCTTTTCCGCCTCCGCGGTGTCCAACAGACATCGCCCTCGAACACGGGGCGCGGAGGTGCTGTGCTCGGACCCGCCATCATGCTCGCGACCTGGCTGGCCGCGCCGGTGCAGGCCGACGACGGTCGCCACGTCATCGAGACCGCCGGCAGCGCCGTGGTCCCCAGCGTCGATGTGGACGCCGGCTACCACAGCAACATCTGGCACGCGCCCACCGGGGCGGTGGGGGCCCCCCACCTGCACATCGGGCCCTCCCTCGACGCCCAGCTGCGGCGGGAGGACTGGTCCCTCGATCTGGACGCCGACTACGACCTGCGCCTCTACACCCCGGGCTCCGCGCTGTTCCAGCACAGCCGCTGGCTCGACGGGGCGGTCCAGCTGGACCTGGACGCCCGGGAGGGCCGGCCGGTGGGCTTCGAGCTGAACGCCGACGCTCAGGTGGACGATCCCCAGGAGGTGCCAGCCCACACCCGCCTGCGGGGGGCCCTCGACCCCACCGCGGTCTTCCGGCCCGCCTCGGCCATCGAGCTGCGCCTCGGCGGCACCATCGGCGGCGAGGAGCACCGCGGCCCCTACGATCTGTCCAGCACCAGCGCCCTGGGCCCCCGGCTGGAGCTGGGGCCCACCTGGGAGGCCAAGTGGCGCTTCTTCCCTCGCACCGCCGTGATCATCCAGGGCGGATACCTGTTGAACCAGCGGGTGGGCAGCACCGGGACCCTGTTCGACATCATGGGGGGCGCGCGGGGCCGGCTCACCCCCAGGCTGAGCGCCGAGCTGCTGGCCGGCTACGGCTCCGCCCGGATCAACGGCGTGCCCCTGCTGGGCGGGGTGCAGCGGCTGCTCATCCACGCCCGGATCGACGCCGACCTGCGCACCGGGCAGGCCAGCCTCGCCTACCGCAAGGACCACGCCGATCCACACATCACCGAGCTGGTCAGCTTCCACCGGGTCGAGGGCCGGGTGGCCATGCAGCCCTGGGGCCGGCTGGGCTGGGAGCTGGCGGCCTCGGGTGCGGGGGAGGTCTACCTGGGCACCGTCACCCGGGCCGACCTGGTGGCGAAGGTACAGCCGGGCCTGACCTGGCTGGCCAGCCCGCGCGTCGCCCTGAACGCCGGCGGCGGCTGGGTGATGCGGGCCTCGAGCGACCCGAGCGCGTCGTTCTCCGATCTCGAGCTCCGGGCTGGGGGGACCGTGCGCTGGTGAGGGTGGGGCGGGCTAGCCGCACCCCGGCGGGCATACCCCACACGGGCTCCCGGCGACCGTAGAACGTCGGTTTTCAGGGTGGCACGAGCATTGCACAGGGGCAGGTCGACCCGAGGTCCCCATGCTCATCACCCTCGCCATCCTGCTCTCCACCGCGGCCCCCGCCCAGGACTGCGCGACCACCAACTGCCGCAGCTTGATGGACATCCTGAACGACATGCAGGCCGCCACCGAGCAGGCGCGCCGGGAGAGCGAGGAGCAGGAGGTCGAGGACAGCGCCGAGCCCGAGACGCCTCTCGCCCCGGTGGAGCCCGAGCGCGACGCTGGCCCCCGGGCCTACGTCTCCGCCGAGCAGGAGTACGCCCCGGTGCAGCGCGCGGGCGGCGGACTGCCCACCGGAGCCTCGTCGGTTCGCTGGGTGCGCCCCTCGACCTGGACCTGGCACGTGGCGTTCTCCGGGCGGGCGGGCCGCAAGGCCGACCACGAAGGCGTCGACTACGTGCACGACGACCCGAGCACGCAGGAGGTCCCCGTCGTGGCCGCGGCCGACGGCGAGGTGGTCTACGTGCGCGCTGGCTGTCCCCAGAGCGGGGCCTTCGGCAAGAACAGGACCGCCCGGGAGTGTGGCTCCGGCTGGGGCAACCACGTGATCGTGCACCACGGCGACGGCGTCTACATCCGCTACGCCCACCTGGACCCCGAAGGGCTCACCGTCGGCGTCGGCGACAGCGTCCTGCGGGGCCAGCAGCTGGGCCTGATGGGCAACAGCGGCCGCAGCGAGACCCGCCACCTGCACTGGGAGCTGGGCACCAAGAACGGCGGCTTCGATCCCGCGGCGCCGGCCCAGTCCTTCGACGCGGTCTACGATCCCGGCGCGCTGCCGTTCCGGTAGTCAGTCAGCCAGCACCAACACCCGGGAGCCCAGGGCGGGGACATCGACCGTGATGCTGTCGCCGCTGGCGGTGAACTCGCTCCGGGTGAGCAGGTCCTGATAGACCCCGTCGCTGGGCAGCCCGGCGAACTGCAGGCCGTTGGTGAAGCTGCGGTCCTCCGTGGAGCCGTTGAGGATCACCAGGACGTGGTCGCCATCCGCGCTGCGGGCGTAGGCCCAGACGTCCTCTTCGAGCCACCACTGCACCTGCTCGCCCTGCCAGAGGGCCGGGTGGTCCTGGCGGGCGCTGGCGAGGGTGGCCACGTGCTCGAGCACCGCGCGCTGGCGTTCGTCGGCGAAGCCCTCGGCGATGACGTCGTCGATGTCCACTGGGCCCAGCCCGTCGAAGGCCGGGGCGTACCACCACAGGGGGTGGCGGTTGTCGGGGTCGTGGTTGCCCGGCAGGCCCAGCTCGTCGCCGTAGTAGATCAGCGGCAGGCCCGGCTGGGACAGCAGGAAGGTCCAGCCCAGCCGCAGACGGGCGAAGCTGTCGTCGCCTTCGCTGCCCGGCAGCGCGGCCCGCTCGCAGAAGATCCCGTCCGAGGCCCCGCCGGTCTCGCCGTAGGAGATGAAGCGGGAGACGTCGTGGTTGCCCAGGAAGGTGCCCATCAGCGCATCGCCGTAGGTCGCCTGGCTCGACGCCACCGAGCCCTCGAGATCCGCGAACCAGGACTCACCCAGCAGCACCGCCCGCAGGGTCCAGTACAGGTCGAAGTCGAACTGTGCGTCGAGTTCCTCGGGGCGCACGTACTGTGAGACCACGTCGGCCCCGGCGAAGGTCTCCCCCACCGTGTAGAAGTCCTGGTCGCCGCCGGCGTGCTGGTGCTCGATCTCGGCCTCGATGCGGGAGCTCATGTTCCAGACCACCGCGTGGGGCATGTGCTTGGCGGCGTCCACCCGGAAGCCGTCCAGCTCGTACTCCCGGGCCCACCACAGGCCGTCCTCGATCATGACCGCCAGGGGCTCGGGCTCGTAGTACTGGATGTCCGGCAGGAAGGGATCGAACCAGCAGGTCTCGGGGATGTCGTTCCAGTTGTCCAGGGCGTCGCAGAGCAAATCGTCGCTGTAGGGCTCGAACCAGCTCGGGTGCTCCGTGTAGTAGGGGTGGTCCTCGTGCACGTGGTTGGCGGCCCAGTCCATGATCACCCGGATGCCCCGGGCGTGGGACTCGCTCACCAGCTCCCGCAGCAGGGCGTCGTCGCCGAAGTGCTCCTCGATGTCCGTGGCCGCGCTGGGCCAGTAGCCGTGGTAGGCCGAGTAGCTGCCGCAGTCGCCATCGAAGGTGCCGGCGGCGTTGTCCTGCAGGTTGGACAGCCAGATGGCGGTCACCCCGAGGTCCTCGAGGTAGTCCAGGCTGTCGATCACGCCGCCCAGATCGCCGCCCTCCCAGTCCGCGATGTCCGCGGTGGCGCCGTCGACGCTGTCCTCGACCTCGCCCCGGGCGAAGCGGTCCACGAAGGCGAAGTAGAGCACCCCGGAGCGCCAGCCGTCGGCGGGCTCGATCCAGAAGGGCAGGTAGGCCTCGTCGGTGCTGCGGCCGGCGGCGTCGGTGGCCGTGACCCGGATGGTGTGGCGGCCGTCGTCCAGCCCGTCCAGGGACAGGACGAAGCTGTCGCCGCTGCCGTCGTTGTCCACCGCCACGCCGTCGTGGGTGGCGGCCCAGGACGCGATTGCGTCGCCGGGGCAACCGGCCTGGTAGCTCAGCTCGAGCTCGACGGCCCCGCCCGCGGCGTCGACCTCGAAGCGGTCCACCCACAGCCGCGGGGTGTCGGCGTCCTCGAGCAGCAGGAAGGCGTTGCAGCTGCCGGCGTCCAGGCCGCAGTCGTGCTCGTACTCGAAGGTGCCGGCGGGGATGTAGCCGTCCTCGCAGTGGATCAGGTGGGCGCGGGGATCGCAGGCCCAGCGCTGGGTGCCGCCGCTGTCCTCCACGAACTTGTAGGCCAGCCCGCCGTCGGGCAGCTCGTCCCTGGGCACCGCGAGGGTCCAGACCCCGCCGCCGGCATGCTCCATGGGGCGGGGGCCGACCTCCCAGTCGTCCAGGTGGGTGACCAGGTAGACCGCGTCGGGATCGCCCTGCTGCTCGTAGACGAAGCTCACCGCGCAGGGGTCCTCGAAGAAGTGGCGGTCATCGGCGGTGGCGGCGCCGACGTCGGGATCCGGTCCCGGGTCGTCGCCGTAGGTCACCAGCAGGCTCGTCCCGACCGTGCGGTCACAGGCGTCGCTGACGCTCAGGTCGACCTCGGCCTCCCCGAAGACATCGGGCTGGGCCTGCAGGGTCAGCTCCGCGCCATCTACCCAGGCCAGCAGGTCGCTGCTGTCGCTGCCGACCGCGAAGGCCAGATCGCCGCGACCGCCCTCGACCCAGGGGGTCAGATCGACGACCAACGACTCGCCCTCGGGCACGTGCTGGTCCTCGACGGCGGTCCAGGAGGGGGCGTTGCCATCGCCGCAGCAGCCGGCGGTCAGGACGAGGATGGGGAGCAGGGTGCGCATGGGGGCTCCGGCGGTGGGGGCTCCAGGGCGGAGACTAACCCCCGGAGCCACCGACGCTGCGCCTACTCGAGGGTCATGATCTCACCCCAGCTCGGGCAGAGGGTGACCTGGAAGGAGAGGATGCCGGGATGGGACACATCCACGCTGGCGCCGAGGGGCATGTAGCTGACGAGCTCGAGGTCATAGAGCATCACCCAGAACAGCTCGCCGCCGGGCTCGGGGTAGAGGATGTCCACGTCGCCGAGGACAGCGCCGCTCCAGGCCGCGTCGCTCAACATCGCGAAGGCCTCCCCGACCTCGTCCTTCGGTCCCCAGAACTCGATGGTGATGGGGTCCCACCTGCCCGCGCTGTCTTCGTAGCAGGCCTGGCCTTGGCTACCGCGAGCAGCGCCGAAGTCCACGTGCAGGCCGTCGAGATGCCGCGCGACCAGCTCGTCGGGCAGGCCGAGGCTCACATCGAAGTCCGCCTCCCAGACCCACATCGTGGACGGAAAGGGATCGCAGCCATCGCACTCGACGCAGGTGTCCTCGACGACGCCGCGGGCATGGACCGGCGCGGCGGCGAGGCTGGTGGTGAACAGGGCGGTGAGGAGGGTGGAGAGGGTGCGGGTCATGGTCGGCTCCGTGGGAGTTGGGGGGTTGATTGGTCGCACGCCCCGGGTCGATGCAGGAGGCGTGCCAGAGGCTCCCACGTCGCACAGAACCAGCGTTTGCCCGCCTCCATCCTCCCGTTTCGCCGGCAGATGGCCTCCACCCCGACCCTGCGAACCTCCACTGGGGTGAAGGCCCTGCCACCGCAGCGTCCACAGGACTGCAGCCCCCACTGCGTGCTATGCCAAGCACGCGCCCCACCCCGGAGCCACCGTGGACATCCAGCAGCTCGAGACCTTCCTCGCCATCCTCGAGCACGGCAGCTTCTCCCGCGCCGCCGCGGCCCTGCACTGCACCCAGTCCACCGTGAGCTTCCGCATCAAGACCCTCGAGGACAGCGTCGGGGTCGTGCTGCTCGAGCGCCGGGCGCGACCGCTGCGACCCACCGCGGCCGGGGTCGCCCTGCGGGGCTACGCCGAGCGCATCGTGAGCACCCGGGACGAGGCCCTCGAGCAGCTGCGGGCCCACGAGGCCGGCGACGCCGGCCGGCTGGTGGTGGCCGCCTCCACCGTCCCCGCCGCCTACCTGCTGCCCCGGGCCCTGGCGGCCCTGCGGGCGGTCAGCCCGGGGGTCAGCGTGGCCGTGGAGGTCTCGGACTCGAGCCGCGCCCTCGCCGCCCTGCGGGTGCGGGACTGCGACCTGGCCGTGGTGGGCGCCCGGGAGCCCG
Source organism: uncultured Enterobacterales bacterium (assembly GCA_964481655.1). Taxonomy (GTDB): domain Bacteria; phylum Myxococcota_A; class UBA796; order UBA796; family JAFGLY01; genus CALDOK01. The sequence goes on from CAYZVO010000050.1 coordinate 32,541, forward strand.
ACAGGCGGCTGATCTACACCCCCATCGCCAGCGACGACATCCTGCTGGTGGGGCGCCCCGATCTGCACGCCGGCTGGTGCGACGCGATGGGCCCCGAGCAGCTGGCCGCTGCGCCGCTCATCCTGCGCGAGGCGGGGTCCGGCACCCAGGAAGCCGTGGCCGACCTGCTCGCCCGCCGCGCCGCCGCCGGCGCCAGCGGGCCCACCGTGCGGGTGGGCAGCAGCGCCGCCGCCCGCCAGTGTCTGCTGCAGGGCCTGGGGGTGAGCTTCATCTCCCAGCTGGCCGTCGCGCAGGACCTGGCCGCTGGCCGGCTGTGCACCCTGGCGTTCCCGGGGACCCCGGTGACCCGGCGCTTCTACGCAGCCCGCCTGCGCACCGCCGAGGCGAACGCCCCCTTGAAGGCCCTGGTGCGGGCCCTGGGCGAGGGAAACTGAATCGATTTCTTCGATTTCGACTCGATGCTGATTCGATAATGATCGTTGGGCCCTCGGTGCGCCTCGCCATACCCGGTACGGGTCCGCGAGCCGAGGTCCACCCTGCCCCACCCCGACCAGGCACCCGCCACCCAACAGGAGCTGGACGCGCTCTTCGCCGACGTGGACCGGCTCGAGGGCCGCGCCTGCACGGCGTGTGGCCGCCGCCTGTGTGGGCACGGCGCCGTCATCGCGATCCAGCTGGGGAGCAAGGACGCGCCCCGCTGCCCCCGCTGCCTGGCCGAGGCGTTGGAGAGCCCACGAGAGGCCTTTCTCGAGCGGGCGATCAGCTTCCTCGCCCGGCGGGACTGCTACCGCAGCGCTTGGCTGCGGGCGAGCGCCCGGGAGGGCGAGGCCCCCATGCGTCCCGCCTGCCTGTGGACCCACGCGCAGCCCACGGATCGCACCGACGCTGCTCAGCCTGAAGCAGACGGGCCCCCGGCGCCCACCCCCGAGCCCACCCACTGGGACCTCGGCGACGAAGGCTGCGGCGACCTGGCCCTGGCCCTCAAGCGCCGGGTGGCCACCGTGCCCCCCGGGACCCTGGTCGTCGTCCACGCCACGGACCCCGGCGCGGCCCACGACATCCCCGCCTGGTGCCGCCTCGCCGGCCACAGCCTGATCGACGCCTCTCCTCCAAGCTACCGATTCCGCACCAAACCCTGACCAAGGAGGGCCCATGCCCGCATTCGTCGTCTCCATCGTCAACTCCCACCTCGACATCGACAAGGCCACCGTGGGCTTCGTGGTCGCCAACGCCGCCCTGGGCTCCGAGCAGGACACCGTGGTGTTCCTGTCCGCCGACGGCGCCTGGATCGCCAAGCAGGGCGAGGCCGCCAAGATCGTCGCCGAGCCCCCCTTCGCGCCCCTGGCCGACCTGGTGGAGAAGTTCGTGGCCGGCGGTGGCCGGATCCTGGTCTGCCCCCCCTGCATGAAGATGCGCGGCTTCGGCCCCGAGGATCTCATCGACGGCGCCCAGCCCGCCGGCGGCGCTGCCCTGGTGGAGCTGCTCGTCAACGGCGCGCCCTGCATCACCTACTGATGTCCGGCGAGCTGGACGCGTTGCAGCCCGCCGTCACCTTCGACGGCGGCGACCTGGACTGCGGCTCGGGCCTGGCCCTGCTGATCCGCGAGCACATGCTCGGGGTGCCCGAGGGCGGGGTGCTCGAGGTCCGCAGCCGGGAGATCACCGTCCTGGACGATCTGCCCCCCTGGTGCCGCCTGAGCGGCCACGCCTACCTGGGCCACCTCCCCGGCGAGCGCGGCACCCGCTACTTCGTGCGCCGCGGGGCCGGAGTCCAGGACGAGGCCGCCCTGGCCGAAGACAAGGCCCGGGCCGACGCCTACGAGTGGCGGCTGCGGGTGCGGTCCTCCGGGGCCATGCAGAGCACGGTCTACCACCGCAACTTCCAGTGGACCGTGGGCCAGGCCGCCAGCTTCGAGGAGCGGGACGCCCACCCATCGGCGGTCGAGGTCCTGATCGGGGCGCTGGCGGCCTCCGTCAGCACCGGCTTCGCCACCGAGTGTGCCCGGGACGGCCTCGAGGTCGACGACATCGAGATCACCGCCAAGGCCACCCTGCACTCCGTCACCGCCCACCTCGGGCTGGACGACGGCGATCCGTCCCTGCGCGAGGCCCGCCTGCGCTGCTTCGCCACCAGCTTCGACGACGAAGCCGCCGTCCGGGCGGCCTGGGACCGGGCCGTGGCCCGATCCCCCATCGTCGCGACCCTGTCCAAGGCCGCCGAGATCGAGCTGAAGCTCGTCATCATGTGACCCAGGAGCCCCCCCATGTTCGACGTCACCCAGGTCGGGAGCTGGCCTCGCTCCCGCCCCCTGCTCCGCGCACTGCGGGACCACCGCACCGGTCGCATGAGCCGCGAAGCCTTCGACGCCGTGGCCGACGGCGAGGTCCGGCGCTGCGTCCAGCACCAGCTCGACGCCGGCGTGGACATCATCGTCGACGGCGAGCAGCGCCGGGACAACTTCTACTCCTTCATCACCGACAAGCTCGACGGCACCCGGCTGATGTCCCTGGCCGAGATGCTCGATGTCCTGGAGGACAAGTCCGGCTTCGAGGAGATGCTCGACACCCTGGACGTGCCCGCCTCGGCCATCCGCAATCCCACCTGTGTCGGCAAGGTCACCCGCCGGGAGCCCCTGGTGGCCGACGACCTGCGCTTCGTCCAACAGCTCACCGACAAGCCCGTCAAGGTCACCCTGCCCGGGCCCTACCTGCTCACCCGCTCCATGTGGGTCACCGCCTACTCCAAGGCCGGCTACAGCGACAAGACCGAGATGGCCGAGGACGTGGTGGCCATCCTGCGGGACGAGCTGGCCGAGCTCGAGGCCCTGGGGGCGGCCTTCGTGCAGTTCGACGAGCCGGTGCTCACCGAGATCGTCTTCTCGGAGGACAACGACCGCCGCACCTTCATGTGAGCGACCCTGGCCACCCGCCGTGATGCGGGTTGTGAGCTCGAGTATGCCGCGGAGCTGCTCAACAGGGTGATCGAGGGCTTCGAGGGCCTGCGCACAGGCATCCACGTCTGCCGGGGCAACTGGAGCCGGCGCGAGGATGTGCTGCTCACCGGGGACTACGAGCCCCTGGTGCCGGCCTTCGCCGCCATGAACGTGCGCCAGCTGGTGCTCGAGTACGCCACGCCGCGGGCGGGCGACATCGCCGTGATCGGACGCGCCCTGGCCGATCGGGAGCTGGGCCTGGGGGTGGTAAACCCCCGCACCGCCGAGGCCGAGTCGGTGGACTTCATCGTGGACAAGGCCGAGCAGGCCCTGCGCTGGTTCACCCCGGAGCGCCTGGTGCTCAACACCGACTGCGGCTTCGGCTGCTTCGCCAACCGCTGCGTGAACGACGAGCACACCGCGGTGGCCAAGCTGAAGAGCATGGTGGCCGCGTCGCGGATGCTGCGGGAGCGGTACGGCTGAGGCTGGGCCGGACGCCCCCACCGGACCCGCCGGTGGGGGCGAAGGGGCCCAGAGCCCCGAGGGCTAGTCGTCGAGCTTGGCGGACCAGTACCCGCTGGGCTTGGTCACCGTCACCATGGTCCCCGTCGTCGGGAAGCTGGCGGGGTAGCCGTCCACCTCGGTGGGCTCGAAGATCAGGATGTTGATGGTGTCCTGGACCTTCGGGTTGCTCGTGGCGTTGGCCAGCTTGAACTGCATCTGTGCGGCCACCTTGACGTCCCGCTGGTAGAAGCTCGCGGTGTGCGTCTGGGCGTTGGTGGTGTCGCTCAGATCGATGGTCGTGGACGACTCGCTGGCGGCGTCGGGGCCATACAGCCGCGTGCGCAGCGTGATGTCCTCGGAGGAGCTGTCGGCGCTGACGACCTTGACCCCCACCTTGAGCTTGTCGTCGCCGTCCCAGCCGAAGGCCAGGTTCCACGAGGGCACCGGCATGGCGTTGGTGCTGTCGTCGAAGGTGGTCGTGCCGTCGCCGCTGACGGTCATGGTGCACGAGCGCTGGCCGTAGACCCGGGTGACCCAGGGCAGGGAGACCTTGGCCACGAACTCGAAGCGGGCCTCGATCTCGTCGTTGTTGGACACCGAGATGCCGCTGGCCATGGTGATGGCGCCGGTGGTGCTGTTGATGCTCAGCTTCGAGACGAAGCTATCGTTCTTCCACAGCGTCCCCCGCACCTGCGCGGGGCTCCAGCTGTAGTCCCCCTCGTTCTCGAGGGACGAGTTCGTTCCGATGGAGAGGGTTCCACTCGAGACGGTCAGCTCGAGCTTGATGGTTGGCATGTACTCGGGCCATTGGTCGTTGACGCCCATGTTCTGCTCCTGGGGTTGAAAGGAGCAGAAAAGCTAAAATTCTCTCAGAATACCTTCAATACCTGCTTTCTAATTAGAGTTTTCTGTCAATAAACCACCGGTGCCGCCCAGAGACGGGCGGGATGGCCCTGGCGGCGCAGCTCGGCGCAGACGGCGGCGACCTGCCGTGGCACGTCATCGAAGGGCCAGGCCTCGATCAGCGCCCTCACCAGTACGTGCATCTCGCGGTCGAGCACGGGCCAGCGCGTGGCGATGACCGCCGACGCACCAGCACGGCAGAACGCGTCGGCCAGAGAACGCTCGACGCCGCGCTCAGTGCTTGCCACAGCAGTGAAGCATCCGGCGAGCAGCACGACGGGAGCTCCAGGCAACGACAACTGACCAATCTCGAGCGGGCCCAAGGGGCCATCAGCGAGCAAGAGCTTCGGGACACCCTGCTCACGGCGGGCGTGTACGCCAAGGTGAAGCAGCCCGCAGGGAGCGTCGAAGTCCAGGGCAGAACGCTTGACATACTTGCCCCGCAACCACAGGCTGGCCTCGCTTCGAGAGACCTCTCTTGCAGCCCAAGGTAGATTGCCCTGAGCATCCGCAAAGCTGACGATGTCAGACGTACTGGCATCGCGCAGTGCACGGGCCTGACGAAGGCCCACGAGGTCACGGAAGTGCGGGCAGGCGTCGGCAGAACCAAGGATGGACGCCGCGACGGCAGAAATGGGAGCGTCGGCCAGTAGTCCGTCGGACCCAACCCAGACTGGGCCCGGCTCTAGATCATCCCCCTCAAAAAGAATCTGTCCGAGCTCACGACAGGATTCGAGTCCCCCCGAGCTTCGCAGCTCGTCCCTGGATTTCGATACCAACCAAGTGATCTGTTCCCGGGTGGAACGGAGTCGACGAACAACCGGCGCACACCCTGCCGATACCAACCTGAGCCCCCTGTGGGAAGAACAGAGCCCAAGCACCCGCGTACCAGGATGTCGGGCACGCTCACTGTCGACGAATCGAGCCCGCAGCAGATGGGCTGCGTCGGTCACGGCACCGCACTCAACAGCGAGATCTGTCAGTTCGAGGATTGGGAGGCCATCCCAGGCCGCGAGCACTCCGCCATCCTTCTCAGAGAGGTCCGAAAGGACTTCCTCAACCTGCACTCCCCAGTTGGTCGTCTCGAGCGTCCCTCGCTCACGTACGAGCCCCGCAGCTCTCCACTGCAGCCGACACTCGAGAGGCACTTGTGCTGGGTACGCGATCTCACCCAACAGCTCGCGAGCATCATCCAGACGTCCGACCCTGGCGAGAGCCGCCGATGATAGGACCTCGGCATGCGCCCTCTGCAGCAAGGGCACGTCGATCTCTACCAAGTTGCTGACGGCACCGATAACGTTCGCCCAATCCTCCCGTGCATAGTGCACACTCGCGCGGTTCACGAGCGTCCACTCGGCGTTGTCGGAGCTCAGCTGCTCCGACTCTTCGATCCAGGCCTCGGCCTGATCCAGGTCCGAGTGGTAGAGCGCGCTCACCGCCATGTGCCGACACACCCAGTTGGCCCAGGTCGCGTCCAGTGTGTGGTTCTCGATCACCCAGCGCAGGACCTTGTCGCCGTCGTCGGTGTAGCCCATGCCCTTGAAGGCGTAGGCGATCCCGATCCCCGCCTTGATCTGCCCCGTGCGATCCGCCTTGGTGAAGGCCAGCTCCAGGGCCTCGCGGTACAGCCGGGCTGCCAGCGCCGTGTCGTCGCTGCGGCCCGCGGCGGCCGCGCGCTTGAGCAGGGCGGCGACGGCGGGGTGGGCGTCGGGCAGGGGCTCGTCCTGCACCCGCAGCAGCGAGGAACGCAGCTGGGCCGGGATGGTGGCCTCGGCCACATGCACGTAGTCGGAGCAGTGGGCCGCCACGAGCTCCGCGAGCCGCCCCCCTCGGACCGCGTCCCCCATCCAGACCGTCCAGAAGACCTCGTCGAGGGGCTCGGCCGAGGCCAGCGCGAGCACCGCGGCACCGCCACCGGGGGCGTAGGGCAGGTCCACACCCACGCCGGGCGTGTCCTCCTGCCGGTGCAGCAGCACCCGGGGGAGCCCCGTGGACTCCGCGGCCAGGACCAGCAGCTCCATCGCGTCGGGGTGCCACACCCGGACGCCGCGGGAGGTGCGCCGCAGCTCGAGGGGCGAGCCCTCGAAACGCAGCTCGTGGCGCGGCATGGGCTTGGTCCCCCGGTAGACCTCGTCGATGGCCACCGCCCTCCGGGCGGCCAGCCGCGCGCGGCGCTCTTCGGGGGTGGGTGGGCCGCGGCGCTGGAGATGCTCGGCGCTGCTCCGGTAGGTCGACATCGCGGCGCGCACCTGGCGCTCCACCGCGAGCAAGGACTGACAGGACGGGCACACCCGCAGGTGCTCGCGGGCCCAGCCCGGGCCCCCCCCCCCCCCGCGGGCGCCGCCCCCGCCCCCCCCGCGGGCGGGCGGGTGCCGCCGCGCGGGGGAGGTGTGAGCCCCGGTGCTCCCTCTCGGTCCAGCGCCGCTCCCTGAGCCGCAGCTCCCTTGCGAGCGCGCGCCGGATGCGTGATCTCCGCTTGTACAGCGCCGCCGCGGTCAAGCTCGTCCCGAAGCGGCGCTCGATGAGCTCGAGGATCTCCGCTGTGGACAGGTCCTCGAGGCAGGACGAGCGCAGGATGAAGCGGTCGAGCTCTTCGAGGCCCATCAGGACCTGCAGCGTCCGACCGAGCTTGCGGCGCTGATCGAGCTCAACCTCCGCGTCGGGCTCGACGGCGGCCCGCCCGGTGGCCTGCGTGTGGCGCACGGTGGCGCGGCGGTTGGTGCGCGCGCGCTGAAGGTCGGTGATGTGCCGCGCGCACTCGTAGTCCACGACGGTGTTCAACCACCCCACGATCCTGGGGTCCCTGACCTGCTCCAGGCGTTCGGCCAGCAGGGCGAAGACGTCCTGGAGGATGTCCTCGGCCAGCTCGATGGCGAGCCCCCGGCGCAGCACACGCCGCAGCAAGCGCTCGTAGCAGAGCTGCCAGAGCGCAGCGATGATCCGCTCCTCGTCGTCGAGGGCGAGGATCCCGGCCACAGCCTCGGCGTCGTGGTACCGCCTGTGTGGCCCGACCACCACCCGCGGAGCCACGATGGTGGCGGTCGCGGAGGCGGGGGCCGTTCCAGACTCTCCCAGCTCGGGGCCCTCGCCCCCCACGGGACAAGGGGCATCGGAGCGTCCGATCACGTCGGTGCCGAGCTCGGCCTCGCGAGCGCCGGGAGCTCATCGTGGGCGACCGCCGCGGCCAGGGTGCCCCTGATGAACGCCCCGTCGTGGAAGCCCCCCGCCACCGCGGCGTCCACCAACGCCAGCGTGGACACCAACTCCTGCAGCCGGTTCAGCTGACGCTGCAGCGCGAGACCGTGGCCGAGCAACGTGGGCGAATGCTCATCCAGGGTGGGCGCGGTGTCATCGGGCGTGGCGGTCATCGGGCGACAAATCCCTCGCGGATGCAGTCAATGTGCGGTGGAGCGACCACCGAGTAGCGTCCCCCGACCCCACATTCGCCCGTACAGAGCGCGAGGGGGCAGGATCGGACGCGGCGGGGCGCATTGATGACATTTCGTGACATTTGACCGCCTGCTCGGGCTCTGCCGCGGAATCCCAGCCAGGAAAATCCGGTCAGAACATCCACCCTCGCGCTCTGTGCGATCGCGCGCGCCCCCTGCGCGCCCACCACGAGGAGGATGAAGGGTGCTCGACCAGGAAGAACAGGGACGAGGACAGGAGGTCAGCGAGCTGTGCGCGCCCCAGCGCGTGCCCGGCGAGCTGCTGTTGGACACGAGGCTCATCGACCGCACCATCGCCGAGCTCGAACACATCCGGATCCAGCACGGGCTCCACAAGACCGTCGCCATCGGGCGCTGCCTGCTGCGCAACTTCTTCGCAGGCGACCGCGAGGCCTACCGATCCAAGAACCGTCGGCACCGGAGCTTCCGCGAGCTGGCGAAGCGCCGAGACCTTCCCTTCTCGGCCAGCACGCTGCGGGTGTCCATCGCCGTCACGGTGCAGCTCGAGCAGATCCCCGACGAGATCGGCTGGCAGCTGTCGGTCAGCCACCACCGGGCCCTGCTCCCGATCACCGATCCCGAGCTCAAGACCGAGCTCGCCCGAAAGGCGATCATGAACCGGATCTCCGTGCGAGACCTCGAGGCCGAGGTCTCGGAGCTGGTGGCCGATGAGCCCAAGAAGAACAGAGGCGGGCGCCCGCGGCTGCCGGAGGTCGTCAAGCGCTTCCGGCGCATGACGAACACCCTGGCCCCAGTGGCCTTCGATGAAGGCGACGCCCGCCTGCTGTGCGCGAGCTTCGGCCCGGAGGAGCTCGAAGAGATCCGCGAGCGCATCGAGGCGCACCTCGAGCTGGTGCGGACCGCCCTGAGCGTCCACGTCCACACCGAGGGCCCGGCCGAGGCCTAGCCACGGTTTGAATCCACGTGGATTCAAAACAGCCTCCACACAGGGGACAGGTTCCGACGTGGAAACCCGATGCTCCAGCTCCTGAGTTGATGGTTTCAAAACCCCGGTATCCGCGTGTTAGTGTCGACGCGGCCCCCGCCGGACACGCCCCACCCGGTCATCCCCCCCCCACCTGACCGGGTGTGGTGACCCGGTGGGGGCCACCTGCATGGGCCAGGTCTCGCCAGCCAAGCCATGGCCGGCGCAGTTCCGCGGGCGCAAACAGTAATGTTCGCGTGGATATTCATGCTGTTGCGACCTCGCCGAGCCGCTGCCACCATCCAGCGTGCGCGTGTGTGATCCAACGCAAGCCCCCTGGGACGAACAGGACAGCTCCATGCCCGATCCGAACCTCTTCCACATCGACTGGAACCAACTGACCGAGGTGCTCGGCGCCATCATCGTGCTGGCCTTCTTCGTCGAGCGTGCGCTCTCCCTGGTCTTCGAGCACCGGCTCTTCGTGGCCCGATTCTCGGGCAAGGGCGTCAAGGAGTTCATCGCCTTCGGCGTCTCCGCGCTCATCTGCGTCCGGTGGCAGTTCGACGCCTTGAGCGTCATCATCCTCGACCACGAGCCGGATCCCGTGGGGTACTTCGTCACCGCCGCCGTCATCGCCGGTGGGAGCAAGGCCTCCATCAAGCTGTTCCACGACCTGATGAACGTGAAGAGCGACGTGCAGCGGGAGCTCGACGACAAGGTGGGGAAGAAGGACAGGGCGCCGACATCCGACCCCCGCGGCGAAGAGTGAGCCTCATGTCCAGACACGCCCTCGCCGCGTTGGGTCTCGCGCTCGCACTGTCCGTCCCTCCCCCCGCCAGCGCCGACTACCTGGTGGTCCGCCACCCAGCCAAGCTGAAGCCCGAGGCCGGCTCCGAGCTCGCACCCCTCGAGGCCCTCGAGGAGGGCGACCACCTCGCGCTGCTCTCGCCCGTCCAAGAGCGCGGCTACTACCACGTACGCTCCCTCTCCAGCGGGCTCGAGGGCTGGGTGTACCGCACCCTGGCAAGGCGATACCCCGGGACCTCCCCGCTGGCGGCGGCGCTGAGTCCGAGCCGAGCGCCGGAGGCTGCCCCACCCTCGGTGTCCCGCCACCTCACC
>CAYZVO010000051.1:0-42306 GCA_964481655.1 uncultured Enterobacterales bacterium
GCCGCGCCCGCGCCCGCGCCAGCCCCCCCCCCCAAGGAGGTCGCGCCGCCCCCGAGCTGGGTCTCGGCCGCCGAGAACTTCGAGCAGGCCTGCGACAACGGCTACGCCCAGGCCTGCTCCGCCCTGGCGGAGATGGTCGCCAACGGCCAGGCCGGCCCCGCCGACATGGACCGGGCCCACGATCTCTACCAGCGCGGCTGCGACCGCGGCGACGACGCGGCATGTGCCGCCATCGCCCCTGTCTCGACGACGCCGGCCCCCGTGGCCGTCCCCGCGGCCACGACCCTGGCCACCAGCGGCCCCACCCTCGGCGAGGCTCTGGGCACCGCCGCCGCCGCCCCCGCCGTCGCCGACGCGGCCCCCGCTGTCGTGCACGCCCCGGCCCCGGCCCCTGCGGCCCCCGCCCCCGAAGCCGCGCCCACCGTCGAGGCCGCCCCCGCGGTCGCCGACGCCACCCCCGCCTTCGCCGTCGAGCGCAACCTCTTCGACGACTGCCAGCGTGGCGACAACGCCGCGTGCAACGAGCTGGGCGAGCGCCACACCCACGGCGACGCGGTGTCCCAGGACTACGATCGCGCGGCCAAGCTCTTCCAGCGCGCCTGCGCCGGCGGCGAGATGTCCGCCTGCACCAACCTGGGCATCCTCTACAAGGTCGGCGAAGGTGTGAGCCGCGACGCCCTGCGGGCAGAGCGCCTGTTCGCCCTGGCCTGCAACGGCGGCGCCGGCGACGACCGGGCCTGCGGGCTGGCCGAGGAATAGCGCGAATCCACCACCAGCCGGCTATGGTGCCCCCGGCCCACCCACCGGAGGCAGCATGGCCAGGCTCGGCTGGAGGATCGCGATGCTCGCAAGCAGCCTGCTGATCAGCGGCTGTGGCGATGACGAGGACACCGGCGACACCCGCCTGGTGGACCACGCCGAGTACGGCGTCTGGAGCGCGGGCTACCAGCCGGTTCCCGACGACGCACAGCCGCTGCCCGCGGAGTGGACCCCCAGCCCCGAGCGCGACGCGAAGGACTGATCGTGGGCTCCCTCGCCATCACCCTGGGTGTGCTGGCCTTCGTCGGCGCCCTCATCACCAGCCGGCGCATGAAGGAGCGGGCCTTCACCGCCCTCGACGAAGACCAGAAGCTGCGGGTGCTCGACGCCTTCGGCGGGCTGCGGATCACCCAGCTGGTCCCCATCGCGGCCCTGGTGCTGCTCTACCTGGGCGTGAGCCTGGTGGGACAGGGCAGCTCCGATGCGGTGATCGCGGTGTTCTGGCTCGGGCTGCTGCTCTACGGCGTGCTGTCGGTGACCCTGCAGCTGCTGCGCCTGCGCCAGCTCGACCTGCCCCCCGCCTACGCCCGCAGCTGGCTCGTGGGGCGGCTGATGGTCTTCGGCAGCATGGTGCTGATGATCCTGGGCTTCTGGCTGGGGGGCGTGCGCTGACCATGGCCAGCGACAAGCCACCGCCGGAGCGCCACGCCACCCCTCGGGAGCGCCTGCTGGCCGCCCTCGACCACGGCGAGGCCCTGACCCTGCTCGAGCTGTCCCAGGACGCCAGCCTGCCCGAGCGCGCCATCCCGGACCACCTCGAACACCTGCAGCGCAGCCTGAAGCGGGCCGGACGGCGCCTGCAGCTCGAGCCTCCGCGCTGTGTGGACTGCGGCTTCGGCTTCCGCGGCCGCACCCGCTTCACCCGCCCGGGCCGCTGCCCCCGCTGCCGTTCCACCCACCTCGAGCCCCCCAGAGTGCGTGTCACGTAGCGCCGCACACTGGCGGTCACCCCGATCGGGACGCACGCTTCGGGTCGAGGTGCACATGTCCCGGAAGAAGAACCCCGGCCGCAACGCCCAGAACACCCCCGTCAGCCCCGTGACCCACACCCGCCGCACGGTGATCGAGTGGCTCGGCAAGGGCGCCACCATGGCGGCCCTGCCCCCGGCCCTGAGCGCCTGCTTCCCGGAGCAGAAGGACTTCCGCTGCTGCGCCGAGACCGACGCCCCCCCGGGCGGCGGCGGCTTCGGCGGCGGCGACAGCGGCGACAGCGGCACCAAGCCCCTCGACACCGCCGCAGGCGCGGAGTGCCCCGAGGGCGCCATCGAGTTCGCCCCGCCAGACGCGGACCCCGCGCTGTGGGACGAGTTCACGGTCTTCACGGTGGACGAGCAGGACCTCGACTCGCTGCTGCAGGACTGGGTGCTGACCATCGACGGCATGGTGGACACGCCCCGGACCTACACCTTCCAGCAGCTGCTCGAGCTGCCCCGCTTCGATCAGATCATGGACTTCCACTGCGTCACCGGCTGGTCGGTGCACGACGTGCCCTGGAACGGCGTGCACATCCAGACCCTGTTGGACGCCGCGGGGATCCAGTCCAACGCCACCCACATCACCTTCCACACCGTGGACAGCATCTACAACGAGAGCCTGCCCCTGGACGTGGCCCTCGAGCCCCACACCATGCTGGCCTTCGGCCTGTGCGGGCTGGCCCTCCCCCTCGATCACGGCTTCCCCATGCGGCTGATCATCCCGCGCCTGCTGGCCTACAAGAGCGCCAAGTACGTGCACCGCCTCGAGCTCACCGACGCGCCGCTGAACGGCTACTGGGAGCAGCGCGGCTACAGCTACGACGCCGAGGTGCCCGAGGACCGGCTGCGCAAGGGGCGGTACTGAGCGGCGCCGGTCCTAGCGCGCCAGCCTGAAGCCCAGATCCTCGGTGCGGTCGCCGAGCAGGGTGGCGCTGCGTGCCGTGACCGTGCACTGCTCGTCTGGCGAGGCGAAGGAGCCGCCGCGGATGACCTTCTCGAAGCCCTCGGAGGCGCCGACAGCGTCGGCCCGAGGCGCGGCCTGGTAGGTGTACTTGGCGTCCCAGGTCCACTCCCACAGCACCCCGTTCATGCCGGCGAAGCCCCAGGCGTTGCCGGTGCCGGCCGTGGAGTACAGCGCGTCGAGGCAGCGCGAAGCGCCCTTGGGGACCTCGGCCCGGCCAGCCCGGGCGGCGTACTCCCACTCGGCCTCGGTCGGCAGGCGGTAGCCGCCGGTCTCTCCCGTCAGGGTGACGGTGCCGGCGCCGACACAGGTCTCGATGTCCGCGTAGTACGGGGGCAGGCCCTCGCGCTCGGACAGCAGGTTGGCGAAGCGCGCGGCCTCGCACCAGCTCACCGCCCCCTTGGCGTGGCGGTGGTCCGCAGACGGGGGCGCCGGACGGTCGTGCAGGCTGTACCACTGGGCCACGTTGACCTCGGTGGCCCCCAGCCAGAAGCTCTGGACCCGGACCCGGTGGGCCGGGCGCTCGTGGGCCGTGCCGAAGTCACCCTCGCCCCGGGCGCCCATGGTGAACTCGCCGCCGGTCAGCTCGATGAAGCGCATGTCCAGCAGGTCGGGCAGCGCCGCGTGCACCCGCCCGGTGGGCTGGCCCCGGGGGGCGGAGTCCAGGCCACCGATGGGCAGCGGGGCCGCCTGTGCGGCGCCGGCGGGGGGCGTGTCGTCGGGGGCGCCCGCCATGATGGTCTCCATCACATCGGGGCTGCCGTCGAAGCCAGGAGGGTCTTCCAGCGGGTCCAGCGCTGCTGGGTCGTCCCCACAGAACACCAGGCCCGTGCAGGCCCAGGCGCACAGCACCAACTCGAACACCAACAGGCCCAGGTAGAGCTTCATGCGGCGGGGACGCGCCACCGGGGCCGGGGCCTCCACCGGCACCTCCACCTCGATCTCCACCGAGGGCGGCTGGGCCGGGGTCAGCTCGGCAGCAGGCTCGTCCAGCTCGGACAGGTCGTGCACCACCACGCCCACATCCGTGATCTCGGGCCGCTCGTCCGCCGCGGGGGACACGGGCAGCACGCCCACGTTGGGATCGGTGCGCTCGGGGGCCTGTCCGAGGCCGGGATCGGTCGCCTCCTCGGTGTCCCGCAGGCGGGGCGCGGTGTCCTCCTCGCGGTCCCGCAGGCGGGGCGCGGTGTCCTCTTCGGGGTCGTCGGGGATGACCGTGGTGAACTCACTCAGCTCGGCCGGAGGGTCGCCGGTCTCCCACAGCGAGTCGAGCCGGCCCAGCAGCTCCGCGAGGGCACCCTCGAGGGGCAGCGAGCGCGCCACATCCAGCGCCCCGGGCCGTGACACCGTGCTGGCGAGCCACTCGGCGAGGTCCTCGTGGGTCTGGAACTCCTGCTCGGGCCGCACCCCCGTGACCAGGGCCAACAGATCCCCGATCTCCTCTGGCTCGAAGCGCTCCAGGATCTGCGCGGCGGTGGGGGGCGAGGCCATGGGGATTCCGGTCGGCCGGGATGAGAGGAACCGAGACTCTACCAAACAGCGCGGACGCGAGAAGGCCGAGCCCCACCCCGGAGGGTGGGACCCGGCCCGTTGAATCAGTCGATCTCGGTCACCACGCCCGCACCCACGGTGCGGCCACCCTCACGGATGGCGAAGCGCATGCCCGCCTCGACCCCCACCGGCTTGTCGAGGACCACGCCGATGGAGGCGCGATCGCCGGGGTTGACGAGGCCGACATCGCCGACGTCGATGGTGCCGGTGACGTCGGTGGTGCCGAAGAAGAACTGGGGTTTGTAGCCGCTGCCGAAGGGCTTGTGGCGCCCGCCCTCGGCCCGGGTGAGCACGAAGATCTCCGCGCTCGCGCGGCTGTGGGGCTGGAAGGACCCGGGGGCCGCCAGCACCTGGCCGCGCTGGACCTCGTGGCGCCGCACACCGCGCAGGAGCAGACCGACGTTCATGCCAGCCCGCGCACAGGGCACGGTCTTGCGGAAGGCCTGGGTGTCGATCACCGCGATCTTGCGGGGCTTGGCGTCCTCGTCAACGAGGCCGACCAACTCCACGAAATCGCCCTTGGTGACCACACCGCGCTCCACCCGGCCGGTGACCACGGTCCCGCGGCCGGTGATGGTGGCCACGCCCTCGATGGGCATCATGAACGGCGCGTCGAAGTCGCGCTCGGGGACGGGGATGTGGTGGTCCAGCGCCTCGAGCAGCTCCTCGATGCAGCGCACCGCGGGGCTGTCGAACGCACCGGCCTCCACCGCCTCGAGCGACAGCAGGGCGGAGCCGAAGACGAAGGGCACATCGCTATACCCCTGGCTCTCCAGCTGCTCTTCCACCTCCATCCGGACCAGCTCGAGCAGCTCCGGATCGGCGACGTCCACCTTGTTCACGAACACCACCATGTGCCGCACGTCCACCTGGTGGGCCAGGAGGATGTGCTCGATGGTCTGCTTCTGGGGTCCCTGGGACCCGTCCACGAGCAGGATGGCGCCGTCCATCTGGCTGGCGCCGGTGATCATGTTCTTGATGTAGTCGGCGTGTCCGGGGCAGTCGATGTGGGCGTAGTGACGGGTCTCCGTCTCGTACTCCACATGCGCCGTGTTGATGGTGATGCCCTTGGCCCGCTCCTCGGGGGCGCGGTCGATGTCCGCGAAGGACATGGCCGTGCCACCGACGCGGTGGGCCTGGAGCTTGGTGATGGCCGCCGTCAGGGTGGTCTTGCCGTGGTCGACATGGCCGATGGTCCCGACGTTGACGTGCTGCTTGGTCATGATGCCCATGGTGGGCCTCCTTGCTCACTCCTCCATGATTGGAGTTGCTGGGGGATGGGGCGACGAGCGCCGCCCCGGGTTCCCGACCCGCGACATGCGGGCCGGAAGCGCGAAGATGCGAGCCCCGAACGCAGCGAGGCCCCCACCGGGTTGCCGGAGGGGGCCTCGCTACGCTGGGAACTCTGGGGGAGTCAGATCAGCGGGAGCCACCTCCGCAGGCGGACGACGACGAATCCGAACGCGACAGGGTCGCGGCGGCTTCGAGCGCAGGGGTGGTGGCGAGGATGCGGATCATGATGGGCGCGATGTACATCCGTGGGTGAGCGGCGTCAAGGAGCTCGTGACCCACGGCCAGCACGAGCAACAAGGACCACTCTGAACGTTCCACAGGCGCGACAGGGTGCGGGTGAACGTTCCACCAGTGGAAACGAGCCAAGGCCAACCATCCGAAAACGGGCGTTTGTCCGTGATGAGGACCCGACGCGGGAGGCCGATTGCCACCGAGTGGAACCCTCACCCCGATCCTGTCGCGAGGATGGAACGTTCGGGGGGACCCTTGTTGCAGGGAGACGCGTCAGCCACGGTAGCTCAGCACCGGCCGCACCCAGCGCACCACGCCGCAGAGGGCCCGCTGGGCCTTCATGACCTGATCGATGCGCTTGTAGGCCCGGGGGGCCTCCTCGCCCAGGCGCGCCAGCTGCCGGGGGTCCACCACCACGCCGCGGCATTGGTCCGCCACGGCGTGGCGGTCGTACCGGGCCCGGGCGTCGCGGCGGCTCATGCGGCGGCCAGCACCGTGGGAGGAGGATCCCAGCGCATCAGGGTGGCCGCGCCCCACGGTGTGGGCGCTGCGGTCCCCCATGCTGCCGGGCACCAGCCCTGGCTGCCCCCGGGGCGCGGCGACCGCGCCCTTGCGGTGCACCCACAGCCAGCGCCCGCCGTGCTCCTCGCGCTGCACGTGGTTGTGGTCGAGGTCCAGGTGGGTGTCGGGCTCCAACGCCAGCCCCAGCAGGTGCTCGAGCAGGGCCCCCGCGGCCAGCAGCATGCGCTCGCGGCTCGCACGAGCGTAGGCGCGGGCCAGGGCCTGATCCTGCAGGTAGGCCTGGCCCTCGGCGCTGTCGGCCACCAGGCCGACCCAAGCACGGGATGGGCGGTGCAAGTCCCGAACGGCCGGCCCCAGGCTGCGGGAGCCGCTGTGGACCATCACCCACAGCCCTCCAGCCTCGTCCAGCTGCAGCTCGAGGAAGTGGTTGCCGCGGCCCAGCGTCCCGAGCTGCCGGGGCCCGAGGCGCTCGAGCAGGGTCTGCGCTCCGGGGCCCGAAGCCACCGGCAGCTCCAAGGGCAGCGCGACGGCGCGCGGATGCCGCAGGATGGGCACGAGCCGCCCCACGGCCCGGAGGAACGCGGGACCGGCGTCACCCTCCAGCAAGGCCGCCGGATCCCCTCGCATCCGCACGGTCCCCACCCCACAGCCGATGTCGCCGCCGACGGCCTCGGGGAACACTCGATCCTCGCTGCCGAGCACCAGGCCGGCGCCGATGTGCTCGGCCTGGTACACGTCGGGCATCACGGCGAGGTGCACCACGCCGGGGACCCGGGCGAGCCGCTCCAGCCCCCGGCGCAGGGGGCTGGAGACGGGCTCGTGGGTCCAGTGGTGGATGGAGGCGCTCACGGCGTCAGCTCCGGGTAGGGCACGAGCACGAGCCGAAGCTCGGGCGCGCGCTTGCGGTGGATGGCGTGGGCCACCTCCTCTCGCAGCCAGGATCGGGCAGCGCCCAGCCGCGCCACGAGCCCGTCCACAGGCTGATCGAGGGGCGCCGCGAGGCGCACCTCCAGCCGTCGGAGGTCTGGGGCGGGGACCACCTCGACCACCAGCAGGCTGCGCAGCTGGGGATCGGCGGCGGTGGGGAGGGCGATGGTGATGGCGCGGGCGACCTGCCCGCAGAGGCGGCGCTGCCGCGCCGAGCTTCGGTCACGCCGCCGCTCCTCGCGGCGACGCTGGCGGGGGTGGAGCCCATCGTCGGGGTCCAACTCCGCCACGAGCAGACGCATCTGCTCCATGGTCTTCTTGTGCAACATGCGTGGTCCTGTCAGGACTGAGAGTCGACAGGCACCGTTCCCGGGTAGACCTCTGGCCACGTTCATCGAGGAACGGTGCAGGAGACCGAGGGCGAGTCGGTCGAGGGGTCAGGCCCGGTGATTCACACGCATGCTTCGCCTCCTGCGCCGTCGTGGCGCGGCTGCGTCGGCCCCACAGATCACACGCTCGTGGGCGTTCGTCAAGTCGAACGCACCCTACAGCGTGAAGCTGAACTCCTTCAGCAGCGCCCCTGGCACCCGCAGCGAGTCGGTGGACCGCCGGAAGTAGGTGTCGGTGCTGGGCAGGAAGTCCTGCTCCACGGTCAGCGCCTCGAGCTGCGAGCCCAGCATCCGGTACAGGGTCTCGTCGAAGCGCATCACGCTCAGCGGCGCCACCACCCGGCCGTCCTCCACCCAGCAGGTGGCGAAGCGGGTCATGCCGGTGATGCGGCAGGCGGTGCGGTCGCTGTAGTTGGTGTACCAGAGGTTCGAGATCCACACCCCGGTGCCCAGGGCCTCGAGCACATCGGCCCGCGGCAGCGCACCGCCCGCCAGCTCGAGGGAGCTGGGCGCCTCTTCCGAGTCACAGCCGTTGGCCGGGACCCCGAACTCCTTGGACGATCGAGGGGAGACCAGCGCGCCGGCGTGGCGACCAGCCTCGATCAGCGACACCCGGGCGGGCCGGGCGAAGCCGGCCGCGGAGAAGCGGGGCGACAGCCCGCCGGCGGCATGCTCACTGAGATGGACCGACGGAGCCAGGCTCTCCTCGCCCTGAACCAGGCGATGCAGCGGGGAGGCGTGGGTGCGCTGGGCGCGCAACCCGAAGCCGTCCCAGGACAGCAGCCCCAGCACCTCGGCCACCGCCGCGGGGGCCAGGTAGACCCGATAGGCGCCAGGCTCGATCTTCTTGGGCGGGCGGGTGAGCACGGCCAGGCGCTCGCGGGCCTCGGCCACGCGCGCCCGCAGCTCATCGGCGTCGAAGTCGAAGCCGGCGTAGGTGGTCTTCACCGCCTTGTCGGCCTGGTGGTAGAGGCAGAAGTCGGTGGCGAAGCTGTGGCTGCGGTACCAGTGCCGGAGCCCGCCGGAGCCCGCGTAGCCCCGGTGGATGGCGCCCTGGGCGTGGATGCCCACCAGATCGGTGCCCTCGCCCGCGCGCAGCAGGGCGTCCACGGCGTCCGCCGCGGGGGGCAGCCGGTCCTCACCCCGATCGTCACTGCTCTGTACGCCCTCGGGCAGCAGCAGGTGGGGGTCGTCCGGCAGCAGGGGCAGGCGCTCCCGCAGGCCCTGCAGCAGCGCCTCGAGCTGAGCGACGTCCTGGTCGGCGTCGCCGCAGAGGTTGCACTCCGAGGAGGCGTGCCGCTGGCCGTCCACCAGCTCGAGCACGATGCCGGCCTGGCTGACGTGGCCGGCCTGGCGCACCCGGCCGCCGTTGACCCGCACGAAGTCGGAGCCCTCGCCGGCGTACTCGGCGCGCAAGCGCTCGCTGCCGCGCAGCTGACCGCAGAGCCGCTCGAACAGCCCGAAGAACCTGTCGCGGGTGGCGCTCACGAGGCACCTCCGAAGATCTCGACGTCGTCGAAGCGGGCCACCGGAGAGGCGTGCCCCACCCGGATGATCTGGTTGGGCTCCCCCTTGCCGCAGTAGGGCGTGCCGAAGACCTCGAAGGTCGAGGGGTCGCCCAGGCCGGAGAGGTTGCGCCAGAAGGTGGCGCTGATGCCCCGGTAGTTGGGGTTGCGCACCAGGCCCCGAAGCTCCCCGTTCTCGATGATCCGCCCCAGCTCGCAGCCGAACTGGAACTTGTTGCGGGAGTCGTCGATGGACCAGGAGCAGTTGGTGCGCATGAACACGCCCCGCTCGATGCCGGCGATGAGCTCATCGAGGGTGCTCTCGCCCGGCTCGAGGTTGAGGTTGGCCATGCGATCGATGGGCGGACGGTTCCAGCTCTGGGCGCGGGCGTTGGCCACGCCAGGCAGGCCCGAGCGCGCCTGGCTGATGGTGCCACCCAGGCCCCGCAGCAGCACACCGTCGCGGATGAGCCACTCCTTGCGGGCGGGGGCGCCTTCGTCGTCGAAGCCGTAGGCCGCGAACTCCCGGGGCACGGTCGGGTCGAAGGTGATGTCGAGCAGCTCCGAGCCGTAGCGGTAGGCCCCGAACATCTCGGGGGTGACGAAGCTGGTGCCCGCGTAGTTGCGCTCGTCGCCCAGGATGCGGTCCAGCTCCAGGGGGTGGCCGATGGACTCGTGGATCTGCAGCATCATCTGGCTGGGGGCCAGCAGCAGCTGCATGGTGCCCGACGGGCAGTCGGGCGCGCTCAACAGCTGCAGCGCCTCGACCGGGATTCGGTCCACCACGGCGCCGAAGTCCAGCTCGTCGAGGATCTCGAGGCCACCCTGCTGGGAGGCGCCTCGGCCCCCACCCCAGGATCGGCGCTGCACCTCGCCGCCGTGGCTGGCGACCACCGAGGCGTCCGGGGAGAGCAGCTCGAGCTGCTGCTCCACCACGTCACCATCCGCGCTGGCCAGGGTCACGCGGCTGCGGGTGCTCCACAGCGACGCGGTCCAGTCCACGATGCGCTCATCCGGGTGCAGCCGCGCGCTGGCGTCCTGCAGCACCTCGACCATGGCGGCCAGGCCGCGATCCCGGAACGGGCGGGCCACGGGGCTGCTCCAGCGGCCGCTCGAGCGGGGCATGGACACCGCGGAGAAGTCGGTCACGCCACGACCGGCGCTGTAGCGGGCCCAGTCCGCGGCCTGGGCAGCGGCACGGCGCAGGCCGGCCTCGCTCAGATCACAGGTGGCGCCGTAGCCCGTGCCGCCCGCGTGGTGGACGGTGATCATGGCGCCGCGGTCCACGGTGTGGCGCACGGGCTCCAGCACGTCCCGGCGGACGGTGAGCAGATCGTGCTCTTCCTCGACCAGGCGCAGGCTGCAGTGGTCGACCGCGGGGAGGATTCGACGGAAGCGCTGCAGCACAGCGTCGCTCATGGTGGCCTCTCCGATGTCCCCGTCGTGGGGCGTCCCCGCGTTCTACCCGCTCAGGTGGATGATCGCCCGTGGTAGAGTGCACCGTCGCCACGTGTGGAGATGTCGATCATGGCCAACCCGAAGGCATACAACGCGCCGTTCATCAAGGTGGGTGACCACCAGCTCAGCGTGAAGCAGGCGCTCGAGTGGATGGTCGAGCTGGGCGGCACCGACCTCTACCTGCGGGTGGGCGAGCGGGTCATCTTCAAGGTCGATGGCAAGGTCTCCCGCTTCAAGACCGACCTGGTCACCGACCAGCACCTCAAGCACCTGATGGCCTGCTTCTTCACCCAGAGCGACCTGGACCGCTTCCGGGTGCGCCGCGAGGTGGACCTGGTCCACGCCGAGAAGGACAACCGCTACCGCGTGCACCTGGGCATGGGGAACCACGGCGTCTACGCGGTGATCCGCCGCATCGCCCAGGACATCCTGCCCCTCGAGAAGCTGGGCCTGCCCGAGAAAATGCTGCCTGCCCTGCAGCGACTGCGCTCGGGCCTGGTGCTGATCTCCGGCGCCACCGGCCAGGGCAAGACCGTCACCGCGGTGGCACTGCTGGACTACATCGCCCGCACCCGCGCCGCGACGATCCTCACCCTCGAGGATCCCATCGAGTACATCTTCCACGACCACAAGGGGCTGTTCATCCAGCGCGAGGTCGGGATGCACGTGGACAGCTTCGCCGACGGCGTGCGCGCCGCCCTGCGCGAGAACCTGGACGTCATCTACGTCGGCGAGATGCGCGACCCCGACACCATCGAGCAGGTGCTCAAGGCCGCCGAGTCCGGCCACCTGGTCATCTCCACCCTGCACGCCGAGGACACCGTGGGCTCCCTGGCCCGCATCGTGGGCTCGGTGACCGCCGACCACCAGAGCCGCATCCGCTACACCCTGAGCGCCGGCCTGGCCTGCTGCATCACCCAGCGCCTGCTTCCCGCCAGCAACGGAGGCCGGGTGCTGGGCGCCGAGATCATCTTCCCCACCACCGCCATCCGCACGGTGGTGCGCTCCGGCGAGCTGAACAAGCTGTCGATCTACCTGGGCAAGTCCGGATCGGGCCTCACCTACCGCGAGCACCTGCACCAGCTCTATGGGCAGCGCCTGATCAACGCGCAGACCCGAGACGACGAGCTGATGACCATCCAGACCCGCCAGGGTGGTTGAAAGGGCAGTGTAGGGCAACGAAGCCGCGGCGAGATGGTATCCTCGAGACGAGGAGTGGCATATGGCCGAAGCCATCAACGTCATGATCGCCCTGCAGACCCCCGACGGTCTGTCCTTCGGGTATGTGCTGGACGCGTCCCCCCGGCATGTGACCTTCACGGTGAACAACAACCTGGCGCCAGGGGTGAACTTCGCCTGGCGCATGGAGCTCAAGGGCTACTCCGAGACCATCATGGGCCGCCTGACGGTCACCAGGGCCTACCCGCCGCGCTCGAGCTCCGAGTGGCCACGCTACGAGGCCAAGATCGACGAGATCCCTCCAGAAGACGGCGCCCTGCTGTCAGTGTGGATGGAGGACCAGGAGAAGGGCGGCTCATCCAGGCGCCTCGAGAAGGACCCCGAGCGCTTCATCAAGGACATGTTCGCCGAGGGGATGCGCGGCGCGTCGTCGGCGTCCACCAAGCTGGTCATCGACCGCATGAACGAGCGCCGCGCCCGGCGCGAAGCCCTCTTCAAGAAGAAGAAGCGGGGCGTCGGCGGCGACTTCGGTCTGTCCCGGGAGTCCCACGCCGGCGGAGGTTCGTCGTCGGTCTCGAGCCACGCCGTGCGCTCCCGCATCTCCGAGGCCCTGGGCGGCTTCTCCCGGCGCCAGCTCGAACCCGAGCCGACGCCAGTGGACGCAGCGCCCGAGCATGCAGATCCGCAGGATCTGCCAAGCTCACCGCAGGTGAGCCAGGTGCCAGCGCCGGAGCCCGAGCCCGAGTCCAGACCCGAGCGTCAGCACCCCACCGCCGAGGCGACCGTGGGTGACGCCCCGGCCCCCTACGCCCGCTCCACCGAAGACATCATCGCCGCCGCCCTGGCCGCCGCCGGCCTGCAGGGTGGGGCACCGGAGCCCCCAGAGCCGGAGCCGGTGGCGTTGGAGCCAGAGCCGGAGCCCGAACCTGCGCCGGAGCCAGAGCCGGAGCCGGTGGAGGCGGAGCCGGAGCCGGTGGCGGCTACGCCGGGTGGTGATGGCGATGCTTCCTACTTCGCGCCAAGTACGCCGGTGGCTGCCGAGCAACCTGTTGAAGCGCTTGGCATCGTCTTCGACGACGCCTACGAACCCGCCCTGCTCACCATCCGCTACCCCCAGGCGGGGGACTACGGCGACGACTACCGCCGCCACCTCAAGAACGGCGGCATGTTCCTGGCGGGGCGACAGCTGGGCGAGCGAGGCCAGGCCGTGCGGGTGCACCTGCTCACCCCGGGGGGCGAGCTGGAGTGCGACGCCCAGATCGTCGCGGTCATGGCCGCGGGCACCGGCCTGATGCTGAAGCTGTCCCGGGATCAGCGCACGATGCTGAAGGACGCCGTCGGTTAGCGGATCGGGCTGAGCTGCCCGTCGATGCGGACCGCGGTGATGTCGAGGCTGGGGGCCGGGAAGCTGATCTGTCCACCCGCGCCGCGGGAGAACGGCGTGAAGAAGGCCTCGATCTTGCGGACGGCCACGCCGCGGCTGTCCAGCAGCTCCACGGTCTTGGTGTCCCCACCCGGGGGCTGACGCAGCTCGCGATCGGGGCCCCAGACCAGGCGGCCATCGGACAGCTGGGACAGGCCCCAGTACTCCACCACCGGGCCCAGGGCGTAGTAGGCGTTGCTGACGGCGGTGACGCGGGTGTGGAGCTTGTCGAACTGGTGGTCGCTGGTGAAGGTCGGGGAGCAGTAGCTCATGAAGTCCCAGGTGGAGTCGGGGTCCACCAGGGAGTCGGTGCGCCAGTCGTAGCCACGGTTGCCGAGCACGCCGCCGTCGTGGGGGTACTCGCTGTCGCCGCCGCCGGAGTCACAGCCACCGTCGACGTGGTTGCGGCCGTGGGCGTGGCCCACCTCGTGGACCATGGTGTTGGCCGAGGTGCCGCCGCCGTAGCCCACGCCGATGCTGGCACGGGACCAGATGTCGGTGGCCGAACCCACCAGGTTGGACAGGCCGGTGACGCAGACGCCGGAGCAGTAGCTGTTGAAGTCGGCTTCGGGCTCGAACACCCCGTAGAGGTACATGTCGTCTTCGGCGCCCACCTGATCGCGGGCCTGGCCCACGGCGGAGAGCAGCCCATCCCAGCCAGAGCCGCTGGCGCTGACGGTGGAGGACCAGGACATGGAGTCGCCCACCACGACCTCGACCTCGCCGGCCGGGTAGTGGGCGTACATGTAGTCCCGGTACAGCTCGACGGTGGCCTCGCTGGTGTCGGGCAGCCGGCCCGAGCCGTCGGCGTCGTACTGCACCGGCACCAACATGATGCGGAGCAGGTCGGCGCCTTCGGTGATCGACAGGGCCTGGCCGTAGCCGTCGGGCCAGGTGGGCACGCCGTCGGACTCACTGCCGGACTTCTGGGTGGTCTCGACGACGCTGACCATCCAGGAGACGCCGGGGACGATGACCTCGCCGGGCACGACGAAGTTGAAGGTGGAGCCGTACTCGCCGTCGCTGGAGCTGCCGTTGACGCTCTGATCGACCTGGAAGGCCGCGAAGGCCACGTCGTCCCGGTACAGGTAGAGCCGGCCGGTGAGATCGCGGGGGGAGAAGTCGTCGTGGGGTTCGACGAAGGCCCGGAACATGGCGTAGCGGCCTGAGACGATGGGCACATCGGGCTCGCCCGACGCGACCAGGCTCTGCATCAAGGGGACCTCGGTGGCCTGGTACAGGTAGACCGCCGACAGGTCGATGCCGGTGGCCTCTGGACGGTCGTCGTTCATGATGGCGACGAGGTCGCAGAGGGGCTCGCCGTCGTCGCAGGTGAACTCGACCTGAGCGGGCGCGCAGCCGATGGTGGCCGCCCCCAGCAGCGCGGGAGCGAGGAACAGGGCGAAGCGGGTGAGGCGCGGTGCCGCCATCATGCCAGCCTCCTGAGCACGAGCAGGGCCATGGGTCCGAGGATCCAGATACCCGGCTCCGGCGCGCGTCGCAGGCAGCGGGCCCGGGTCTGTCCTTAGCTTGACACTTCTAGTCGATGCCGAAGAAGGGCGAGGCCCAGGCGCGCTGCTCGTCCTCCCCGATCCAGGCGCGGATCCGCACGTAGCGCACATCCCCGGCCGCGATGTCCACCGGCTCCCGCATCAGGGCGCTGTCGGACTCGGCCCACAGCTCATGCCAGGGGTCCCACAGCTCGAAGCGCCAGCGCTCGACCATCGCGTCCTCCGCCTCGACGAACAGCTCCAGCGGCGAGGCGCCGGCGGGCACGGCGTCCCCGGGCAGGTAGACCAGGCCGTCGGCCCCCAGGGCGGCCACGCGCAGCGCGTCGAACAGCCAGGAGGTGGCCAGGGTGTGGCGCTGCTCGATGGCGTCCAGCACCGCGACGCGATCGGGGGACGCGCCGGCGGCCAGCGCCCCGGTCACGGAGCCGGCGGCGGTCTGCTCCTCGATCACCAGGGCCCCGTCCACCCAGGCCAGCACCACCGCGCTGGGGCCGTCGTCCAGGGAACCCGGGAGGCCGTCGTGGCTGTCCGTGCCCCCCACGAAGCCCAGCTGGTGGCCCAGCTGCAGGGCCGCCTGGACCGAGCCGTCGCCGTGGTGGAACTCCTCGTGCACGCTCCAGTCGCAGCCGGCGCCGTCGGCGTCGTGGCACTCCGAGGACCCGTGCTCCGAGTGGATCTCGACCACGGTGTCCCCGAGGCCCTCGTTCACCACCGCGTCCCAGGCCACCGGCCGAGGGTGGGAGACCCCGGGGTGGTGGAACCAGGCGGTGTGCCGCACGGGCTCGCAGGCGGCGTCCGCGGCGGCGAGGTGGGCGAGCAGCTCCTGTGGGTCCTCGGCCCGGGCCTCGCGGTCGAGGTGGTCCTCGAAGCCCAGCTCGCTGCGGAAGGGCTCGAACTCCCCTGCCCCGACCCAGTAGTCCTCGCAGGGCTCGAGCCCGTCGAAGACCACCGTGCGGTGGCCGCCCGCCCGGACGGTCTCACCGCCGCCGCCCGGCGCATCGTAGACCCCGGTCCACTCGAAGCCCACGATGGGGATCACCGGCCCGCCCTCGGCCTCGGCGGCCAGGCGCAGGGTCTCGGCGTGGATGGACAGCTCCGTGCCCTGGTCCATGCGCAGGTAGGTGGCGTGCTCGGCGTGGTCGGTCAGCACCAGGAAGTCCAGCCCCGCCTCCTCGGCCGCAGCGAACATGGCCGCGTCGGGGCCGTCACCCCAGGGCAGGCAGCTGTTGTCGATGTCCTCGCAGCCGTCGCCGCTGAGGTTGCCGTGGGTGTGCACGTCGCCCCACAGCAGCGCGCGGCCGGTCTCGAGCTGGAGCTCGTCGATGCTGGCCAGCGGCCACCCCAGCTCGTCGCGGATCAGCTCGAGGCGCAGCTGCACGGCGTAGGCCACGGGATCAGCCTCGTCAGCCGTCCAGCCGATGGCGTCGCCGTCGCCGTCGGCGCCGTCATCCCAGCGGGCCCACCAGACCGGCTCGTCGCGCCAGCAGGGCAGCCCGTCGGCGCAGTCGTCCTCGAGCCACAGCTCCCCGTCGCGCTCCACGGTCAGGCCCACGGGCAGGCCGTCCAGCAGCGCCCCGTCCCAGGACAGCTCCCGCTGTACGCCCTCGCCCCGGTGAGCCACCACGCCGGCGTCGACGCTCAGGGTGAGGCTGAGCTCGGCGGGCTCGACCTCATCGCCAGCGCTCCCGCCAGGACCGACCCAGCGGTAGGTTGCGCCGGGCTCGAGGTCGATCCACAGGTCACCCGCCTCGCCCACGGTCTCACCGTCGGCGATCCGCTCGATGCGCTCACCGGTCCCGAGGACCCGATCGGTCCATAGGGCGACGAAGCCATCACCGTGCAGGGCCTGCAGCAGGGGCGCATCGTCCGTGGGCAGCTCCGTGTCCACGGGGCTCACCCGCTCGCAGGCGCAGGAGGCCAGCGGCAGCAGGGCCAACCAGCCGACGCGGGTCACGGCCGCTCCCCGATGTAGATCACGTCCTCGCCCCGCTCGCCGGCGGCGTTGTGATCGCCGGTGGGCAGCTCGCGGGCGCCGGGGAAGACCTGTGTGAGGGCGTCCATGAAGCCAGTGTTCACGCTGGGGCTCCAGACCGCCAGCACTCCGCCGGGGCGCAGGGCCCGCCAGCAGTCCTCGAGCCCCGCGGGCTCGTACAGGCGGGCGTTGCCTGGGGTGGCCAGCCAGCCGGGGCCGTTGTCCACGTCCAGCAGCATCAGGTCGAAGCGATCCCTCGAGGCGGCCAGCAGCGCGGCGAGGTCCCCGACGATCACCTCCACCCTCGGATCCTCGAGGGGGTGGTCGTTCACGGTGCCGAAGTACAGGCGGTTCCACTCCACGACGCGAGCGCCCAGCTCGGCCACGGTGACCCGGGCGACCCTGGGAAGATCGAGCGCCGCCCGCAGGGTGTGCCCGGCGCCCAGGCCGCCGACCAGGACCTCGATCCCGCAGCAGGACGGCGCCAGGGCCGCGTGCCCCAGCCGGGCCATGTGGACCTCGCCCGCGGCGCCGTGGGTGGCCATCAGGAACGCGTCGTCGATGCGCACCTCGTAGCCCTGCTCCCCGCCGGGGGCGGTGTAGCGGTGCAGGGTCAGCTCACCCAGAGGCGTGGCCTCCCGGTCGATGAGCTCGAAGTGCAGGTCGTCAGGTGAGGGCATCCAGCTCCAAGCTCGCCGCGGTCTCGGCGGTGGGGGCCGCCGTGGCCGGATCGTAGCCGCGCTCGTCGTACCAGGCCGCCAGGCTCTGCCGGAACTCCGCCCGGTCGAGCACCGCACCAGCCTGCTTGCCCATGGTCAGGGGCTCCGTGAAGAATCGCTCCGGCAGGGTGTCGTCGGCGGGGCCGAAGCCCTCGCGGGCGTTGAACAGGCGCTCGAGGGCGAAGGTCCGCTCCCCCACCGCCAGCACGCGCTCCTGGTCCCACTCCTCGCCGGTGATGGCCTCGAGCAGCAGCGCCGTGTCCGCGGTGCGCAGCCCGGGCATCGGGGCGCCGGCGCTGACGGCGAAGAGGCACATCCCGGTGCTGTCCATGGCCGCGACGAAGTCCTGGTGGTGCTTCGAGTCGCCGCTCAGGTGGCAGGCTCCCCGGTTGGCGGTGGCGTAGCACAGGGCCCGGGCCGGGTTGGCCTGCACGTTGTGGGCGGCCAGCTCGAGGCCCTTGACGTGGATGGCGTAGGGCGCGGTCTCGGAGCCGAGCTCCCGGGAGACCGCGGCCACACCCCGGTGGGCCAGCTCGCCGATGCCGTCTCGGGCCGCGATCTTCTCGATCATGGCGTGCACGGGCTCGACCGCGCCCCACTGCAGATCGAGCCCGTCCAGGAAGTCCCGATCGCAGTGGCCCTTCTCGTAGGCCTCCATCAGGAAGCCGATCACGTTGCCGGTGGAGATGATGTCCAGGCCCAGGTCGTCGCCCCGGGTGATGGCCTTCAACATCCCGCCCAGGTCGTCGATCATCAGGTTGGCGCCGAACATGGTGCCTGTCTCGTATTCGGGCCCGTCGTGCACGATGTGGGCGTAGGGGCCGTCCCGCACCGCCCCGGACTTCTTGCAGGACAGCCGGCACTGGTAGCAGGCCGAGTTGCGCACCCAGACCTGCTTCTTCGAGACCTGGAAGCCGATGTTGGCGATGTCCTCGTAGGTGCCCTCGCGGTAGTTGCGCACCGCCATCACGCCCCGCTTGCTGGCCAGCTCGAGGTACATGGCGGTGCCGCCGCGGCGCAGCACACCCCGGTAGATGGTGCCCAGCAGGCCCTCGTAGCGGCGCCGGGCGCGCTCGAGGCGCTTCAGGAAGGCGGCGTGATCATCCACGCTGGGCATCCCCGTGCCCCGCACCGCGATGGCCTTCAGTCGCT
This sequence comes from uncultured Enterobacterales bacterium, assembly GCA_964481655.1. Lineage (GTDB taxonomy): Bacteria > Myxococcota_A > UBA796 > UBA796 > JAFGLY01 > CALDOK01. The sequence goes on from CAYZVO010000051.1 coordinate 18,587, forward strand.
TGGCCCCCATCACCGCGCCCACGCCCCGGCCGGCGGCCCGGGCCGCGGTGTGCAACACGCAAGCCCGCAGGGAGCGCGCCTCGCCCGCGGGGCCGATGTAGACCGTCTTGTGGCGGCGGGAACCGAGCTGGTCGGCGATGGCCTCGTCCAGGCCCTCGGTGCCCATGCCCCACAGCTCGCCTGCGGGCTCGAGGCGCGCCTCGTCGTCCTCGATCACCAGGATCACGGGCTCGGGGGAGACGCCGCGCACCACGATACCGTCGTAGCCGGCGAAGCGAATCTCCGGCCCGAAGAAGCCCCCCATGTTGGAGTAGCTGACGGTGGAGGCGTGGGGCAGCTCCGAGGACAGCGGCGCGGTCGCCGGGGACTTGGTCACGATGCAGGTGCGGGAGGCCGAGGGCACGGGGAAGCCCGACAGGGGACCCGCCAGGAACATCAGCGGGTTGTCGGGCCCCATGGGGTCCACGCCCGGGGGCAGATCCCAGAGGATGCGGGCGCCCAGGCCTCGGCCGCCCAGGAAGGCCAGGCTGTCTTCGCGGGGCACGGGCCGACGCTGGATGGTGCCGGTGCTCAGGTCCACCTCGAGCAGCACGCCGAAGAAGCCGGGGGTGGCGCTCATGGGCTCACCTCCCCGGGCTCGAGGCTGTACCAGCGCTCGATCATCCTCGCCGCGATCTCGGCGGGCGGCTTGGCGTACAGCTCGGGATCCACCGGGCCCCGGGCGATGCTCAGGGCCTCGTAGGGGCAGCTCATGGCGCAGCGGGGCTCGCCGTTGCACATGGTGCAGATGCGGGTGGGCTTGCCGGCGTCGTCGGGCTCGATGATCCCGCCCCGCTGGCTGGCGCAGGCGGTGGCGCAGGAGCGGCAGCCGATGCAGCGCTCGGTGTCGTTGAGGATGGTGTGCAGCCTCGACCTCCTGTACAGGGCCCTGTGGCCGTCGTCGTCCTCGGGCACCGGGCAGGCCTCGATGCAGGGGGCGTCGGGGCAGAGCGAACAGGTCACGGGCACGTCCACCTCGGGGATGAAGCCGTGGACCCGCATGTTGGACAGGGCCGGGTTGCCCAGCCCGCGCATGGTCCGGCCGTCGATCTCCACCGGGTGGTTGTGGGCGGCGCAGGCCACCTCGCAGCTGCGGCAGCCGGTGCAGCGCTCGAGGTCGGCCACCACCGCGAAGGCGTAGACGGTGCGGGCCTGGGCGGTACGCGAGAACGTGAACGCGGCCGCCAGCGAGCCGTGGCACAGCACCAGCCCAGAGGCGGCGGCGATGCCCTGCAGCACATCGCGGCGGCTGGGATCATGAGGAGGATGAGGCATCGGGGCTCCGAGGCGGGGCAGAGGACGGATTGTACAGGAGCGCCACGACACACGACGTGCCACCGCGTCCTCACGGCATTACCCCACGACATGGCCCAGCCCACCATCCAGCGGCAGATCAGCGCCTCGACGCGCCACGATCCCCAGCGCGAGCTCACCCAGGCTCGGCTGAGCCTCTACGGCCGCATCGGCACGGCCTTCAGCCTGGTCTACTTCGTGCTGGTCAACGCCTTCCCGGCCGAGGCCAAGAGCTGGCAGGACATCATCTTCTGCCTGCCCAACGCCATCACGATCAGCGTCGCCGCGGTCTTCGCCACCACCTGGCTCGCCACCCGCGGCAGGCCCCTGGAGGGTCGCACCCTGCGGCTGCTCGACGCGGTGGGCCTGGCCCTGATCGGCCTGCTCACCGCCGGCTACGGCTGGCTGACCCTCCGGGAGCTGCACTTCTCCTACAACGGGGTCCTGGCCATCACCAACGGCATGGCCTTCCGCGCCGCGCTGGTCCCGAGTCCAGCTCGCCGCACCATGGTCCTGGGCATCGTGGCGGTGATCCCCACCGTGGCCCTGGTCATGACCCACAGCCTCGCGCCGGGGGTCAGCGTCCAGGGTGGCGCCATGCTGGGCTACGTCCTGGCCTGGTGCTCCGTCGGGGTGGGCATCTCGACCGTGGTCTCCGGGGTGATCTTCGGCCTGCGCAAGCGAGCCGACCGGGCCGAGCGCCTGGGGCAGTACAAGCTGCTGGATCGCATCGGCGCGGGTGCGATGGGCGAGGTCTACCGCGCCAGCCACGCCATGCTGCGGCGGCCCACCGCCATCAAGCTGCTCAAGCCCCACATCGCGGGGGCGATGAACATCAAGCGCTTCGAGCGCGAGGTGCAGCACACCGCCGCCCTCACCCACCCCAACACCGTCGCCGTCTACGACTACGGCCGCACCCCCGACGGCCTGTTCTACTACGCGATGGAGTACCTCGAGGGCACCGACCTGCGGCGCCTGGTGGAGGCCGAGGGCGCCCAGCCGCTGCCCCGGGTGATGCACATCCTGCGGCAGATCTGCGGCTCGCTGGCCGAAGCCCACGAGGCCGGGCTGGTGCACCGGGACATCAAGGCCGCCAACATCTTCCTCTGCCGCCGGGGCGGCCAGGACGACGTGGTCAAGGTGCTCGACTTCGGCCTGGTGCTGCACGCCGACGACGAGGAAGAGGGCAAGCTCGCCGGCACCCCCGCCTACATGGCGCCGGAGTGCATCCAGCAGCCTGGGACCGCCACCACCCTGTCGGATCTCTACGCCGTCGGCGTGGTGGCCTACCTGCTGCTCACGGGGCGCACGCCCATCAGCGGGTCCACGGTGGAGGAGATCCTGACCAACCAGGTGAAGCTGGAGCCCCGCCCCCCGTCACACCTGCTGCCCACAGACCTTCCTCAGGACCTCGAAGACCTGGTCATGGCCTGCCTGGCCAAGGACCCCGGGGATCGTCCCGTCAGCGCACGGAGCCTGGGCGCGGCCCTGGCCGCCTGCACCGGGGAGCCCCAGCGGGGCCGCGCGGACCCCGTCGCGCCTCGGCAGGTCGGCGACGCCATCAGCGCCGCAGAGACCGTCTTCCCCGGCACGCCCGTCAGCGCCGCGGAGACCATCATGCCGGACGAGGAGTAGCGCCTGCGGCTATCATGGTCGGACCGATGACCCGCCTTCCCCTCATCCTCCCCCTGGCCCTGATGGCCTGTGACGGTTGCCGGACGCAGGCGCTGGACGACAGCGCCCCGCCGACGGACACCCAGCCCGAGGCGGACAGCGACACGGACGCCGACAGCGACAGCGACACGGACGCCGACACCGACGCCGACACCGACGCCGACACCGACGCCGACACGGACCCCGATCGCTGGGCCGCGGTGGTCCGCACCGGGTCCTCTGGGGTGCCCCACATCGAGCAGGCCCTGGCCGACGCCGGCTGGGAGGTGCACACCCTCGAGGCCGAGGACCTGAGCGCCGAGCTGGACGCCCGCTACCGCTTCATGGTCTACCCGGGGGGCTCGGACCCCATCTACGACCTGCTCTGGGACCCGGGCCTGGACGACGTGATCGCGCAGTTCGTGGGTAATGGCGGCGGCTTCATCGGCATCTGCGGCGGGGCCCTGGTAGGCGGCGACACCATGGTCTACGACCACGGGGTGACCATCGCCACCGTGGGCCTGCTGGACGCCTCGTCCCAGCAGCGCGGGGCCTGGTACTCCTTCTACGCTGGCAACAGCGAGCGCTTCGACTGGGAGGTGGTCCAGGGCCACCAGATCCTGCCCCTGCTGGGCGAAGGGGACACCACCGAGATCACCTACGCCGGCGGCCCCACCTTCGAGGCCGGGGATCCCGACCTGGTCCTGCTGCGCTACACCGAAGACCTGGATGAGAGCCTCGTGGACCACCAGGTCAGCGGCGAGGCGGCGCTGTTGGCGGGCAGCTACCTCGAGGGCCGCGTGGTCCTGTCGGCCCCCCACCCCGAGTACTCCCGCCAGGACCTGCTGCAGACCTGGGCCAGCTGGGTGGCCCGATGAGGCCCCTGCTGCTGGCCGCGGCCCTGCTGCTGGCCTGCGACCACCCGGGCGCGCCGACGCCCGCCGCCACCCCGGAGCACAGCGTGCGCAACTTCTCGTGGGTCGAAGCCGACAGCCTGGCGGGCATGGCCAAGCCGGGCGCCTACGCCGAGCTCTCAGACGACCTGGCCAGCGTCCAGGCCCAGGGCGTCCAGCTCGTGGTCACCCTGACCGAGGACGCCCTGCCCGACGAGGCCCTGGCCGAGGCCGGGCTCGAGGCCGTGCACATCCCGGTGATCGACTACACCGCCCCCACCCAGGAGCAGCTGCTGGCCTACGTGCAGCTGGTGCGCGAGGCCGCCGAGGACGGGCGCCCCGTGGCCACCCACTGCTACGCGGGCAAGGGCCGCACCGGGACCATGCTGGGCGCCTGGTTGGTCAGCACGGGCATGAGCGGGATCGACGCCATCGACGCCATCCGGCAGGCCCGCCCGGGCTCCATCGAGACCGAGGAGCAGGAGCAGGCGGTGATCGCCTTCGAGGCCACCTGGGCAGCGCTGTTCCCGTAGGCTGGCGTACCGTCGCTCTGCGCCCCGTCTGGACCCCGGAACCCTGGGGTCTATCCAGGGTTCGACCCACCCCGGAGCGCACCATGACCCACGAGCAGCACGACCCCACCGAGGTCCCCTCGTTCTTCCAGGCCATGCGCTGCACCTGCGGCCAGGCGGTGAGCGGTCCCTACTGCGACGGGACCCACCTGGGCCTGGGGCCCAAGCCGTCCTGCGATGACGAGCCGAGCGCCGCCGAACAGACCAGCGAGCCCGCGCAGCACAGCGAGCCTCCCCGCCGCTGAAGCTGGCGCGCCGGCGCGCTTCGCGCCATGATCGAGGCGTGCGAAGCCTGGTCCCCATCGCGAGCCTGCTGCTCGTCGCCTGCCCCCCGCCCGCGCCCGACGACTCGGGGCGCGCCATGGACTGGGACGTGGACGGCTGGTACGGCCGCGACGACTGCGACGACGGCGACCCCACCGTCCACCCCGGCGCCGAGGAGATCTGCGACGGGCTGGACAACGACTGCGACGGGGAGATCGACGAGGGCTGGGAGGACTCCCGCCCCTGGTACGCGGACCGGGACGGCGACGGCTACGGCGATCCCATGGCCCGCGCCCGCGGCTGTGAGGCCCCCTCCGGCTACGTGGCCGACCACAGCGACTGCGACGACGAGGACGCCGGGGTACACCCGGGCGCCGAGGACGCCTGGTACGACGGCGTGGACGCCGACTGCGACGGAGCCGATGATCACGACGCGGACGCCGACGGCTGGGCCTGGGAGGGCAGCGGCGGCGAGGACTGCGACGACGAGGACCCCAGCGTGCACCCCGGCGCGCTCGACTGGACCGACGAGGCCGACGACGACTGCGACGGCCAGGTGGACAGCACCCGCCTGGCGGCCCTGCCAGGCCAGGTGATCGGGGGCTACGACGGCGGCCAGCTGGGCACCGCCCTGGCCAGCATCCCCGACCAGGACGGCGACGGCGTCGAAGACCTGCTCCTGGGCAGCCCCGGGATCGGCGCCGCCTGGGTGGTGCGGGGCCCCGTCACCGGCACCGTGCAGCTGCCCCAGCAGGCCATCGCCCGGCTGTGGGGCGCCGACGGCAGCGGACAGGCCGGGGCCGCCGTCGCCCGCGCGGGGGACACCGACGGCGATGGGGTGGACGAGCTGCTGATCGGCGCCTGGCTGGCCGAGGGCGGCGCCGGCGCGGTCAGCCTGCTGCAGGGCCCGGTGCAGGCCGACCTCCAGCTGACAGACGCCCCCTGGCGGGTGGTGGGCGCCAGCCCCGGAGACCGGCTGGGCTACAGCCTCTGCGCCGCAGGAGACCCCGACGGCGACGGCTTCGACGACCTGCTCATCGGCGCCACGGGCTGGAGCAGCGGCCCGGAGTGGACCGGCGCGGCCTGGCTGCTGCGCGGCGGCCCCGACGGCCCCCAGGCCCTCGACGAAGGCACCCTGATCTTCGGCACCCACGAGCGGGACTTCGCCGGCTCCGCGGTGGCGGGTCCAGGCGATGTGGACGGCGACGGCCTGGACGACATCGCGGTGGGCGCCCGGGGCGAGGACAGCGGCGGCGGAGCCTTCCTGTTCCTGGACGCCATCGACAGCCCGCGGGGCCTGGACGGCGCCGAGGGGCAACTCCGCGGCGAGGAGTCCTACGACTACGCGGGCTGGTCCATCGCCGGCCCTGGCGACGTGGACGGCGACGGCTACCGGGACCTGCTGGTGGGTGCCTACGGGGTCGAGGACTGGATGGACGCGGCCGGAGAGGCCTACCTGCTGCTGGGCCGTGGACGGGAAGCCTGGGTGAGCGTGCAGAGCCTGGCCGAAGCCGACGCCAGCTACGAGGGCGAGCGTCCCCAGGACCACGCCGGCTGGGCCGTGGCCGGCCCCGGCGATGTGGACGGCGACGGCCGCCCCGACCTGCTCGTGGCCGCCCCCGGCGGCGATCTCGGCGAGGACGACAGCGGCACGGTCTACCTGATCCTCGAGCCTGGCGCGGGCGGCCAGGATCTCGACGAGGCCGCCCTGCGCCTGCACGGCGAGGCCGGGGACGCCGCCGGCGGTGCCCTGGCGCCCAGCGGGGACCACGACGGCGACGGCCTCCCCGATCTGCTCCTCGGCCTGCCCGAGCACGGCGACGACCAGGCGGGCGCCGTGTGGGTGGTGGGGCTCGCCGAAGCGGGCGAGTAGCTCCTCGTCCTCGAGCCAGCGGGCCATGGCCCACTTCGCCGGGCTGGCGGCCCGAGACGGCCGCCACCTATACTCGGGGGGAGCCCATGATCCCCCGCCTCGCCATCGCCGCCCTGCTGCTCGCCGGCTGCACCCCGTCCCAGGGGCCCGGCTTCCGCTGGGGCGGGACCTCCCTCGAGGACACCGACGAGCCCACGCCGGACAGCCCGGCCCCGGGGGACAGCGACACCGACACAGACGCCGACAGCGACACCGACGCCGACAGCGACGCCGACGCCGACGCCGACGCAGACACCGACGCAGACACCGACAACACCATCGGCAAGCTGGTGCCGAGCTACGCCTGCGTGCGCTCCATCTACCCGGACCTCGGCGCGGCCCGGGACATCCGGGGCCCGGGCGGCGACACCCAGGCCCTGGTGACCCACGGCGAACCCGGCGGGACCGAGGCCCGCCCCGAGCGAGGGGACCACGAGTGTCGCCTGTGGGCCATGGCGGCCCCCGACATCCCCGGCGCGGCCCTGCAGGCCCACCTGGTGGACCTGCCGGACTCCATCAAGAACCTGGGCGAGGCCAACGACAACGGCTGGGGTCTGGCCTGGTGGGACGGCGACAGCAGCGAGCCCATCATCCGCCGGGGCGAAGCCCCCGCCTACGAGGACGCCTTCTTCGACGACGCGGTGGCCGAAGCCATCGCCGGGCAGCCCCGGGTGGCGGTGGCCCACGTGCGGGCCTGCTCATCGGGGCTGTGCTTCCTGCCGGACCCCCACCCCTTCGCCATGGAGCTGCTGGGACGCACCTGGCTGCTGGGCCACAACGGCACCATCGACAAGGGGCTGCTGCTCTCCCTCATCGACCCCGACTTCCTGGCGGCCCACCCTCCGGACAACGGGGTGAACGACGACGAGTGGATCGACAGCGAGCTGTACCTGCGGCTCATCCTGCAGCAGGTCCAGGCCCGGGACGGGGACGTGGTCGGCGGGATCCAGGAGGCCGTGAACGCCATGCACGACCGGGGGAGCCGCATCGCCGGGGCCAACTTCTTCCTGTCCGACGGGACGACGCTGTGGGGCTACCGCGACGGGCAGTCCCTGTACTGGTTCCACGACGACGTGGTCGCCCCCTGCTCGGTCATCGCCTCGGACTACCCCACCGACGAGCTGGGCCGCTGGAACAAGCTGACCGACGGCCAGCTGGTGGTGATGCACCCGGACCGCGAGCCCGAGCTGGTCCAGATCTGGATCGAGGACGAGCCCGAGGACGAGAACCCGGAGTTCTAAGGCGGCCTAGTCCGGCGCGGTAGCGCGGACGACCTCGCTAGTCCGGCGCGGTAGCGCGGACGACCTCGTCCAGGGAGGTCATGCCTTCCGACAGCTTGGTGATGGCGGACATACGCAGGGTCTTCATGCCCTGACGGATGGCCTCGCGCTTGAGCTCCATGGTGGAGGCGCCGTTGAGGATGAACTCACGGACTTCTTCCGTGATGGTCATGATCTCGTACACGGCGATGCGGCCCTTGTAGCCGGTGTTCGCGCAGGTGCGGCAGCCGGCGCCGCGCATGACCTGGAAGCCCTCGACTTCCTCGGGGGGCACGCCGATGTCCACCAGGGTCTGGGCCGGGATCTCCACCGGCTCCTTGCAGTCCTGGCAGAGCTTGCGGACCAGACGCTGGGCGCCGATGAGGTTGCAGGAGCTGGCCACCAGGAAGGGCTCGATGCCCATGTTCAGCAGGCGGCTGACGCTCGAGGGGGCGTCGTTGGTGTGCAGGGTGGAGAGCACCAAGTGACCGGTGAGCGCCGCCTTGACGGCGATCTCGGCGGTCTCGAAGTCGCGAATCTCACCGACCATGATGATGTCCGGGTCCTGGCGCAGGAAGGCGCGCAGGGCGGAGGCGAAGTTCAGGCCGATGGCGTCGTTCATCTGAACCTGGTTGATGCCGAAGAGGTTGAACTCGATGGGGTCTTCGGCGGTGGACAGGTTCGTGGTGGTCTTGTTGAGCTCGGACAGCGCCGAGTACAGCGTGGTCGTCTTACCGGAGCCGGTGGGGCCGGTGATGAGGATCATGCCGTAGGGCTTGTGCAGGGCCTCCTTGAAGTCGGCCAGGGCTTGCTCTTCGAAGCCCAGCTTGGTCATGTCCAGCTGGAGGTTGGACTTGTCCAGCAGTCGGAGGACGATCTTCTCACCCCACATGGTGGGGAGGACGGAGACGCGAAAGTCCATCTCCTTGCCGCGGCCCATCTTCATCTTGATGCGGCCGTCCTGGGGGAGGCGGCGCTCGGCGATGTCGAGGGAGGACATGATCTTGAGACGGGAGGTGATGGCGTGGCGCAGCTTGAAGGGAGGCTTCATGACCTCGTAGAGCACGCCGTCGATGCGGTAGCGGATGCGGAGCTGCTTCTCGTAGGGCTCGACGTGGATGTCCGAGGCGTTCTTGCGGATGGCGTCGAGCAGGATGAGGTTCACGAGCTTGACGACCGGGGCGTCACCGGCGGATCTTTCGAGGTCGAGGACGTTGATGTCCTCTTCCATGTCCTCGGCGAACTCGAGGTCCTCTTCGTCCTCGACGAAGTCGATCATGACGTCGTCGAAGCTGACCGAGGAGGTGTAGTACTTCTCGAGGGCGTCGGCGATGGCCGGCTCGGAGGCCACGACCACGTCGATGTTGTAGCTGGTGACGAACTTGAGGTCGTCGATGGCGTAGATGTTGGACGGGTCCGCCATCGCCACCATCAGGGTGTTGCCCGAGCGGTTGATCGGGATGACCTGATGGCGGTTCGCGACTTCCTTCGGGATCAGCTTGAGGACTTCGGGATCGATCTCGAAGTCCGCCAGGTTGATGCTCGGGACGCCGTACTGCTTCGCCAGGAACGAGGTGAGGGCGTTCTCGTCGAGGTAGCCCATCTTGGTGAGGGCGTGACCCAGGCGGCCACCCTGACCGCGCTGCTCTTCCATGGCGCGGCGGAGCTGCATGGGGGTGATGAGCTTCTCGCGGACGAGCAGCTCGCCGAGACGTGCTGAGGACTTGTCGGACATGGGACGACCTCGCGTGTTCGAGGAACCAGCAAAAAAGGGTAAGCGAAAGCGTGCGCCAGGTCCACGTCGACCCGACTCGAGGGCCGGAAAGGCCCTTGTGGACGGCTACTCGACCCGCGACCAGAGCAGCTCGTACCAGCCGTCCGCCTCGCAGTCGAGCTCGAGCTCGTCTTCCGACAGCTCGCAGGTCATGCGGAAGTCCTTGCCGCCGTCGGGGCAGTCATCCGCGCAGACCACGTCGATCCAGTACAGCCCGCGGCCGCGATCCTGGGTCTCGTGGTCCATGACCGAGTGGTAGGCGGTGCCGCCCTGGGTGTAGTGCATGAGCAGATCGCCGGTGAGCTCTTCACCGACGTACATCTCGTTGGTCCAGTCGTCGCTGCCGGTGGGGCAGGTCCAGTCCCCCACCAGGGGGTTGGGCCCGCCGCAGGCCACGAGGAAGAGCAGGGGAGCGAGGGCGCGGATCATGGGGCCTCCAGAGAGGGGCCCCCTAACCGGGCGACGGGCGGGCGAAACTAGTGCCGGCGGACCAGGCGGCGGTTGCGCCAGCTGGGGCCTCGGCCGGGGTAGTGCCGCTCGAGGATCTGCCGCCACGCGTCGTCGGTCATGGCTCCCTTGAGCTCGTGGCAGCCCCAGCACACCAGGCGCAGGCCGTGGGCACCGTTGACGAAGTGCTCCACGATCCATCCGGCGGGGCGGGCGGTGAGGTATTGATCGCGCCGGAGCAGCCGCTGGCAGTGCCAGCAGCGGCCAGAGCCTCGCTCCCAGGCGAGGCGGGCGTCATCGGAGGGGGTCGGCAAGCTGATCATGGCTTCGGCTCGCTCACAGGACATCGGGGGGGCACACCTGAGAAGTGCGCCCCGTCCCTCCGACACATGTCAAGGAAACGTAAAGCCGAAAACACTGTCAGCGCGCGGCGCTCCAACCCAGGGCGAGCTCCCAGCGGGCGGCGCCCACCGACAGCTCCTGCAGCTCGAGGGACAGCACCGGCCCCTCTCCGCCATCCAGGGCGGTGAAGGCCAACTCCGGCAGGGTCACGGCGGGCAGATCGCCGAAGACCTGCGCCAGCACCGCGGGGGCCGCGGCCTCGACCAGGGTGGCCGCCTGCTCCGGATCGGCGAGCTCGTTCAGCGCGATGAAGCCGATGGGCTCGAGCTCCACCTCACGGGCGGGATCGAGCACGATGTGCAGCCCGGCGTCGCCTCGCTCCAGGATCACGGGCAGATGCACCGCCGTCCGCAGCGCGGCGTCCCGGGAGGCCCGCACGCTCAGATCGGCGCTCACGCCGCCGAGATCGAGCCAGGGGCCGTCGTCCCGCCAGGCCAGCAGCGGCGGGAGCAGCAGGGAGATCTCGGCCTGCTGGAGCTGATCGTAGGGGAACTCGAGGGCGGGCATCCCCGCCGCCTCGAGCTCGTCACGGGTGAAGGCGAGCCCCTCGAAGTTGCCGGCGTCCCAGGCGGCGTAGGCCAGGGCGTTCACCAGGGGGGCACCCACGGCGACGGTGAGGGGGGCGCCGGAGGAGACCACGCCAGCCTCGCTGCCCAGCATCAGCCCCTGCCCGTCCCCGGCCAGGGCGGGGCTCACGGCCAGGATGCTGGCGTCGTAGGCCAGGGCCAGCCCGTCGCTCGAGGCGGTGATGGCGCTGGCGGTGGCCGCCGCGGTCAGGGGCTGCTCGAACTCCACCGCGGGCAGGGGCCCGGCCTGGGCCACCAGCTCGGCCACGATCTGCTCGGTGGCCCCCACCGCGGCGTCGGCCATGGCCTCCTCGAGCTCGCTCTGCAGGGCCGCTACCAGCAGATCGAGGATGGAGGATGGCAGCACCCCGTCGTCCTCGACCACCGCGTCGCTGGCCTCCACGTCGCTGACCGCGAGCCGGCCCTCCGCGCCCTCGAACGACAGGGCGCCGTGGATGGCCACCGAGGCGAAGCTGGCCGTGCCGGCGCTCTCGTAGATCAGGTAGTCGGCGACGTAGTCGACGGACAGATCCCCCATGGTGATGAGCACGGGCAGCTCTGCGCTGGCCTCGAGGGTCACCGACACGCTCTGGGCCACGGCGGACTCGACGGTGACGTCCAGCCCGCTGACGTCCAGCGGGTTGTCCACGTAGTCGACGAGCTCGGCGCCGCTCATCAGGTTCTCCACCAGCCAGCACAGCGACGGCTCGCCCCCGCACAGCGCGTCGGGGCCCAGGCCCACCTGCAGGGCCTCGGCCTGGGCGGCGCCGGGCTCGCCGAAGCTCCCCTGGTGCCAGGAGCGCATGGAGCGGGCCTCGGTGCCGGCCACGGTGGCCTCGAGCACGCCCAGGCCCTCGACCGCCGGGATGGTCAGGCTGTGCAGCCCCCCACCGATGGCGTCCACGGGGGCACCGTCCACCTCGACGGCGCCCCTGTGGGCCTGGACCATCACGGTCACGTCCTCCCCCGCAGGGAGCATGGCCCCCCCGGAGGGGGTGATCACCCCGATGGAGGGGGTGCAGGCAGACAACAGCAGGACGATCGGGGCCGGGCGCAGCATGGGACCTCCGGGCGCGGGCTCGCAGGTTCCCCCGTTTGCAGGCCGAGCGTCAACCGCAGGGATGATCGTTCGACGCGGACCAACGCACTGCCCCCGTGCCACCCAGCCCCGCCACGAGGTGCCCATGACCCGCGCGCTCATCCTCCTGTCCCTCCTCGCGGCCTGCACCGAGTACCAGGTCTACGAGGACGACGGCGACATCAGGGATCTCGACAACAACGACGACTACGGGTGGGACGACACCGGCTACGCCCCGGCCGACGACGACGGGGAGACCGACTACGAGGCCGAGACCGAGCAGGACTTCCTGATGCTCCAGCCGGCCACCACGGACCGCTACGTGTTCGTGGCCAACCCCGACCGGGACACGGTGACCCGGGTGGCGGTGCCCTCCCTGGATGTGCTGACGGTCGAGGTGGGCAGCCAGCCCGAGGTCGCCCTGACCACAGCGGACTGGGCCACGGCGGTGGTGTTCAACAAGGGCTCGAGCGACGTCAGCGTGCTCGAGGCCGACAGCCTGGACGAGGTGCGGGTGCCGGTGCGGCCCAACCTCGACGCGATGGAGCTGTCGCCGGACGGCCGCTGGGCCGTCGTCTACCGCGACGCGGACCTCGACGACGACGAGGATGAGGGCGAGGACGCCATCGAGAGCTACCACGAGATCTCCCTGGTGGACCTCGCCAGCTTCGAGCACCACCCCATGGTGGTGGGCTTCCAGCCCCACCAGGTGCGCTACACCGACCAGAGCGACCTGGCTCTGGTGGTCGGCGACGCCTGGGTGGCGCTGATCGATCTGGGCGCCGCCAGCCCCTCCCCCAGCCTGGTGGCCCTGACCGACGACCTGGTGGACCCGCCCCAGGCCCAGGAGATCGAGATCGCACCCGACGGCGGCTTCGCCTTCGTGCGGCAGTTCGGCGCCGACAGCATCGCGGTGCTCGATCTCACGGGCTTCTCGGTGGAGCACATCGCCGTGGGCGAGAACCCCACCGACCTGGACATCCTGCCCGACGGCTCGCGGGCCGCCGTGGTCTGCCGGGGTTCCCAGGAGCTGTGGCTGCTGGACGCCAGCGATCCCGAGGACGACGAACTGGCCGAGCGGCTGGATCTGCCGCCGGACCAGGTCCTGGGCAGCCTGCTCATCACCCCCGACGGCAGCCAGGGCGTGCTGTACACCACCGCCGCGCTGGAGGACCGCTACGTGACCTGGGACATCGAGACAGGCAGCTTCGAGACCCGCGGCCTGGTCAAGCCCGTGGCGAGCGTCTCGGTCTCACCCAGCGGCGAGAGCCTGCTGGTCTTCCACACCGAGGAGGACGCCGAGGACGCCGATCCCGACAGCGCATACCACGGCAGCTGGGCCCTGAGCCTCATCGACCTGGACGACTTCCGCACCAACCCCCTGCGCCTGGCCGCCGAGCCCACCGCCTACGCCCACAGCGATGACGGTGAGCACGGCTTCTTCATCATGGAGGGCCAGCCCTGGCTGGAGGTGCTCGACTACGGCACCCTGCTGCCCGAGGACATCGAGCTCGGCAGCGTGCCGGTCCACGTGGGCACGCTGCCGGGTACCGACTGGGCCTACGCGAGCCAGGAGCACGACCTGGGCCGCATCAGCTTCTACGACAGCAGCGAGGAGTCCCTGGAGACCATCACCGGCTTCGAGCTGAACGGCGAGATCGAGCACTGATCCACGACGAAGCGCCCCCCCGGTCCGCTGAGACCGGGGGAGCAGTGGGGGTCACCCACGGAGGAAGTCGGAATCGCTAGTACACGGAGGCCACGTTCTGCACACCCAGCTCGGCGGCCTGGCGCATGAGGCTGACCAGCTCCATGTCGTCCTTGTCGCCCGGGCGGGCGGCCTGGGTGGCGAACTTGGCCAGGCGCTCGAGGCTGATCTCGGCGGCGTGGGGGCTGCCGCGCAGGATCTCGGCGAAGGTGGCCGCGGAGTAGGCGATGCGGGTGGCGCGGGAGGTCAGGTAGCTGGTCTCCTTGAGGGCACCGTGGCCGAAGTGGAAGGCCTTCTCGGTGGCGGCCTTGTCCGCGCCCGGGGTCTCCCAGCGCATCCGGACGGTGGCCAGCTCGCGGGCGTAGCCGTCCCGCAGGATGACGTCGTACAGGGCGGTGACGTTGTGGCCCGAGCCGATCTCGCCGGCGTCCACGCGGTCGTTGCGGAAGTCCACGTCGGCGATGTCGCGGTTCTCGTAGCCGATGAGGCGGTAGGAGTAGACGGACTCGGGGTTGAAGTCCACCTGGATCTTCACGTCCCGGGCGATGGTCACCATGGTGCCGCCCAGCTCCTCGACGAAGACCCGCTGCGCCATGTCGCGGTCGTCGATGTAGTAGTTGTTGCCGTCACCGTTGTTGGACAGCTGCTCCATGAGCGTGTCCTTGTAGTTGCCCATGCCGAAGCCGATGGTGCTGACGGTGACGCCCTTGTCGGCGTAGCCCTTGATGTTGGCCAGCATCTGCTCCCAGCTGGTGTTGCCCACGTTGGCGTCGCCGTCGCTCATGATGATGACGCGGTTCTCGTGGCCCTCTTCGAAGGTCTCCCAGGCCATCTCGTAGGCGATGTCGATGCCCGAGGACATGGCGGTGGAGCCGCCGGAGTTCAGGGCCTCGATGGCGTCGTGGATGGCGCGCTTGTTGGCGGCGGAGGTGGGCTCGAGGACCCGGGCCACGCGGCCGGCGTAGGTGCACAGGCCCACGGTGTCGTCCTCGCGCAGGCTGTCCACCAGCATGTGCATGGACTCCTTGGCCAGGCCCAGCTTGTCCTGGCTGGACATGGAGCCGGAGACGTCGGCCAGGAAGGTCAGGTGCACCGGCGGGCGCTCGGCGCGGGAGATCTCGTCACCCTGCACGCCCACGCGGAGGATGTGGTGACCGGGCCGGAAGGGATCGGGCATGGCCTCCATGTGCACGGCGAAGGGGCCGGAGCTGGGCTCGCGGTAGTCGTAGTCGAAGTAGTTGACGAACTCCTCGACCCGCACCGCGGCCTGGGGCGGCAGGGAGCCACCCTCGAGGTTGCGGCGGGCGATGGCGTAGGCCGCCGTGTCCACGTCGATGGAGAAGGTGGACAGGGCGTCCTGGGTCACGATGGTGAAGGGGTTCACCCCGTGGTCGGTGAAGCTGTCGGTGTTGGGCTGGGCCACGACCTCGGGCTCCGGCTCCGGCACGTAGGCCGGCTCTGCAGGCGGGGCGTAGTACAGCGCCTCGCCACCGCTGGGCGCGGCCATGCTGGCGGTGCCGCCGGTGACCGCAGCGGTGCGGCCCGCGCGGCTGTCCTTCTTGCGGCCGGAGCCGAGGTTGATGGCTGGGGACCGGTAGGAGCGGGTCTCGGCCTTGGACGCCGAGCGCTCCCGGCGGGGGCTGGCGACGCTCAGGTCGGCCACGGCGCCGAAGTCTTCGTCGAAGTCCATGCTCCCGACATCCTCGGCCTCCTCGTAGTCGTAGAGCTCGGCCACGGGCGCGGGGTCGGGAGACGGCGTGGGGCTGGGCTGCGCCACCGGCTGGGCCAGGCTGTCCGTGGAGATCTCCGCGATGGTCTGCGCCTCGGGGATGATGCCGTCACTGGGCGCGGCCACAGCGTCCGCCTCGGCGCCGGGGCCGAAGTCGGCGAGCTCGTCGGGCTCCATCAGCTTCTGGCTGCAGGCCGCGATGGTGAGGGAGGTGGCGGCGAGGAAGAGGAAGGTGGCGTGACGGGACATGGCTCGTTCTCCTTGCGTGAAGTCGCGAGGGGAACGGAGCGCCTCCGCCAGGGCTTACACCCGTGGCGCAAACTCCCTGATTTCGTCTGTTCTACTTGCGCTCTCGCAGCAGCCTGGCCGCCGTGCGCCGCAGCAGGGAGCGATCGTCGTCGTCGAGCTTCAGCACGAAGCCGACCCCCGAGGGCAGCTGCGCCGCCACCCGGGCGTCACAGAGGACCACGTCGTCGGTGGGCAGCAGCAGCCGGGCGCGCACCCGCGCGTCGAGGGGCAGATCCAGCTGGTCGTGGCGCAGGAACAGCACGTCGCGATCCAGGTGGTCCCGGTACATGGCCAGATAGCGGCCGGCGTCGGCGAAGCGGGCCTCGATCCGGGGCGGGTCGGTGTCCATGCGGACCCGGATCTCCACGCGCTTGCGCCTGCCCTTGCGGCTGCGCCCGGAGACGTGGCTGATGTCCGAGGGCGGCGGCACGCTGATGTCGTCCAACGGCGGCGCCTGTCGCCGCGGCGTGGGCCGGGCCGGGGGCACGTCACCCACGATGGGCTCCACCTCCATGCGCTGCCGCCGGGGGGAGTCCCCTGGCTCCACGGACTCAGGGGACACGCTGCGCACCGCGAAGCCCCGCAGGGCGTTGCGCAGGGCCTGACGACCCACGCCGGCCCGAGCCGCCGAGGCCGAGGAGCCGGCGATGCTCGAGACCACCGAGGAGCTGCGGCGATCGGTGCGCTGGCGGTCCATGGCTGCCAGCCGGCGCTCACCAGCGGCGCGGCGCTCGGCGGCGTTGGACACCGATGAGGTGATGGAGGAGGCGTGATCCCGGTGGGGGCGAGCCGAGGACCCGCCGCCGTGGGCCAGGTCGTAGAGCCACTCGCGGTAGGCGGCTTCCTTGCCCGGCGCCAGGTGGGCGATCTTCAGCGCGTAGCTGGTCGGCCCGTGGGGCAGCTCGTGGGGGGTGATGCGCACGACGACGGCGTCGCCCTGCACCGATGTGCGGCGACCCTCGAGGGCGAACTGAAACTCGAGGCGCTGCCCCCGCTCGTAGGTGGCTTCGCTCTGGACGAGCAGGTGGCGGTCCGACACCTTGCTCAAGGTGCCGAAGACGACACCGCCCTCGTCACGCAAGCCGACGGTCATGGTGACACGGATGGCCATGGAGCCCCCAGTCCTGGAAGGCCGCCGCGACCGTATTGAGTACGTGCAAAGCTGTCAAATCGCAAACAACCCAAGCCTGCGGAAGCTTGCGGAAGCTTGCGTCACTCCCGCGGTACCCGCTCCTCGCGTTGGTACTCGCCCGCGGCGACGGCGCGCGCTGTGCGGTGCGCCAGCCGCGCCACCGCTGCGTGCAGCTGCGGATCGAGGGTCTCGGGGGTGTCCCCGGGCTTGTGCAGGTGGGTGTAGGCGTCCTGGGTCGCGAAGTAGAGGGTCGGCAGGCCGGCGTCGAACCAGGGCTGCGCGTCGGCGCCGCCGCCGTACCAGGTGTCCTCGACCGTGAAGCCGTCGCTGTCCAGACCGCGGGCGAGGGCCCACAGCTCGGGCGAGGCCTCGCCGCCGCCCAGCTTCAGGGTGCCGCTGCCGTGACCGATGCAGTCCATGTTGAGCACCGCCACGACCTGCTCGAGGGGCACCGGCGGGTGCTCGACCACGTGGGTGGCCCCCAGCAGCCCGCTCTCTTCGGCAGCGTAGAGGACGAACAGCACGGAACGGGCGGGGGGCTCGGGGGCGCGGACCATGGCCTCGGCGATGGCCAGCACCGCCGCGGAGCCCGAGGCGTTGTCGTTGGCGCCCGGGTAGACGACCTCGCCCTGCATCCCCACATGGTCCAGGTGGGCGCCCACCACCACCAGCTCGTCCCGCAGCTTCGGATCCGCTCCCCGCAGCAGCCCGACCACGTTCGCGGCCGGGGCGTCGGGCTCGTACCAGGCGCGCACATCGACGGCGACCATGCGATCGAGGGGCTGAGAGGCCGGGGCCTTCGCCTCGTCGATGCGGGCCTGGATGCCCGCCAGGTCGGTGTCCAGGCCCTCGAGCAGCCATGAGGCGACCCGCGGGCCGACCTCGAGCTGGGGCACACCCCGGGGCTGTTCGCCGGGGCCGTGCATCACCGAGCCGATGGGCTTTGGGCTCCAGGTGACGTCGGGGCGCTGCACCGTGATCAAGCCCAGGGCACCGTGCGCGACGGCGTTGGCGGCCTTGGGGCGGGGCATGTGGGCCTCGCCCCAGCCCTCGTCGTCCAGCTGCCAGGGGGGCGCCTGCTTGAAGGCCAGGGCGATGCGGCCCTGCACATCGACCCCGGCGTAGTCGTCGTAGCCCCGCTCGGGCAGGCTGATGCCGTAGCCAACGAACACCACCGGGGCGCGGAAGGTGCCGGTGCCGGTGAAGCCCCGGCAGCTGTAGTCGCTGCCCTGCACCAGCGGCTCGCCCTCGAACTCCGGCAGCGACAGCTGGCAGCGCTCGATCTCGTTGAGCTCGAGGCGCAGCCGCTGCAGGTAGTCGCCGTCGCCAGCCGGCTCGAGCCCCAGGGCCTTCATGCGGTCCGCCGCCCAGGCCGCGGCCTTGCGGTAGCCCTCGGTCCCCGGCAGGCGCCCCGCGAGCTCCGGGCTGGCCAGGTAGCTGACGGTCTCCAGCAGGGCGTCAGGGGTGATCACCTGCTCAGGGGGGGCCGCGGCGAGATCCGTGGGGTGAGCGGGGGCGGTCGGTCCGGGGTCGGTGGCGGGCTCGGGGGCCTCGAGGGGCGCCTCACCCGGGGCGCCGTCGGGCCCAGCCGGAGGGGGCGGCGGGGGGCAGCCGAGGACGGCGAGCAGTGCAGGCAGCAGGACGAGGGCGCGCGGCGACATGGACACTCCGAGGTAGGGCCAGCGTAACCGGGCTCCCCCTGGGGTCGCGTCGGGGCGATCGTGCCCTACTCCCGCCAGTACTCCTCGCGACGCAGCGTCTCGGCGGGGACCAGCTTGCCGCTCACCTGGGCGATGGTCCCCGGCCACAGCTCGATGACCATCCAGGCCCCCGCGTCCTTGGCGGGGATCGGGTAGGGCGCCTCGAGGCCCTGGGCCCCGGCCGGGGCGAAGCCGTGGTGGGGGTAGTAGTCGGGGTGGCCCAGCACGAAGCACAGCTCCACGCCCTGGGCCCGGAGCATGGCCAGGCCGGCGCGGGTCAGGGCCCCGCCGATGTCCTGCTTCTGTCGGGGGGGCACCACGGCCAGGGGGGCCAGCAACGCGACGCGGGTCTCGTCGGCGCCCACCAGGGTCGCGCGGGTGAAGAGCACGTGGCCTACGGGCTCCTCGCCGTCCATGGCCAGCAGGGAGACGGTGGGGCGGGCCGTGCGATCGCCCAGCAGGTTCTTCACCAGCGTCGCCTCGTCCTCCTGCCCGAAGGCCAGGCGGTGGATGCGGAGCACCCCGTCGAGCTCGTCGGCACGGGCGGGGCGGATGACGGGGGCTGCCATGGTGGCTCCTGGGTCGCGGTGATCGGATTCCATGTTCGGATGCACATATACTGTGATGGCGGCCGCCCCATCAGGGAGCGGTGCGTCACAACGCAGAGCGCAAGGGGGCGCCATGTACAGAACCCGAGACGGTCGAGCTGGGCGCGGGATCGCGATCCTCGGCCTCCTGCTGGCCTCCTGCAGCGAGGCGCCGGAGACGAACCGATACGACTTCCCGCAGCTGGGGCTGTCCGCCGAGCTGCTCGAGTTCGGAGAGCTGGCGCTGGGGGACAGCGCCAGCGCGACGGTGCTGCTGACCAACGACGGCGAGCTGCCCCTGGGGATCACGGCCATCGAGCTGGGCGACGACGACCGCTCCACCACCGACTACGCGCTGAGCTGGTCCCTCGACGATCTGGACTGCCCCGCCGAGCAGATCGACGGCGCCGTCGCGGTGCTCGCCGAGGGCTGCAGCCTCCCGGTGCTCCTCAGCTTCACCCCCACCGAGCGGGGTGAGCTGTGGGGCTCGCTCGTCGTGCACACGGGCAACGGCTTCCTGACCGAATCCGAGCCCAGCGTCCCCACCTTCTTCGCCGACCCCCTCCACGGCCGGGCCGTGGTGCTCCTGTCCGGCGAAGGCACCGGCGGCGACGGGAACATCCTGGTCAGCCCGCGGAGCGTCGACTTCGGCCACCTGTGGCCCGGGGACACCGAGCGAGCCTACGTCGGCCTGTGGAACGACGGGGAGGCCGCCCTGACGCTGATGGAGCCCACGCTCCAGGACTGCGACGACGGCTACTCGATCTCCGATCTGGGCTTCGACGGGGCCTTCGACACCCTCGAGCCCGGGTACTCCACCTACATCGAGCTCACCCATGAGCCCGAGACCAGCGGCGCCAGCACCTGCACCCTGAGCATCAGCTCCGACGATCCCGACACGCCCCAGGTGCAGGTCGAGCTCGAGGCCAGCACCGGGGTCCACGGCGACAACCATCCCCCCACCGCGGTCATCCACACCCCGGGGGTGGGCACCCAGTACAGCGACGGCGAGGCCGGCTCCCTCGAGCTGCTGCTCTCCATCTTCGACCTCGACCAGCCCGCCGACACCCTGGACTGCCAGGTCCGCTCCATGGTGCTCGCCGAGGGCGCCACCGTGGCCGACTGCCAGGCCTCGGACGCGTCTGGCTCGGTGACCGTGCAGGTGCCCTACGAGAGCGTCGGGAGCGGCACCGACACGCTGCGGGTCCGGGTGGAGGACGGCTCCGACGTGCTGGCCTTCGCCAGCATCTCGGTGCTCTGGCACACGGCCCTGCCCACCGAAGACGACGACGGCGACGGCTGGGGCAGCGACCCCGACGAGCACGGCAATGTCGACTGCGACGACACGGACGCCGCCACCTACCCCTACGCGGCGGAGCAAGCCGACGGCCAGGACAACGACTGCGACGGGGTGATCGACGAGGGCACGAGCGCCTACGACGACGACGGCGACGGCTTTAGCGAGGATGAAGGGGACTGCAACGACCAGCTCGCGGAGGCCTTCCCGGGGGCCTGGGAGTCGCCGGATCAGCTCGACAACGACTGCGACGGCGACATCGACGAGGACACCTCGCTGAGCGACGACGACGGCGACACCTTCAGCGAGATGGAGCACGACTGCGACGACACCGACCCCGCGGTCCACCCCGCCGCCACCGAGTACTGCGACGGCATCGACAACGACTGCAACGGGCTGCGGGACTACAGCGACGACTGCATCGAGCTGAGCACCGAACCCCTCATCGCGGGCGGGCTCCAGCTGGGGCAGACGGCCTGCGAGCCCGGCGACAGCTTCCTGGCCTGGATCCACGCCCACGACGCCGACGGCCAGGCCCTGGAGTACAGCTGGTCGGTCGAGGAAGGGCTGAGCGTCGCGCCCCTCACCGGCTCCTCCAGCGTCACGGTCAGCTGCCCGACCCCCTCCGATCCCGGCGGCAGCATCCTGAGCCTGACCGCGACCGTCTCCGACGAGGACGACAACAGCGAGTGGGCCACGGCGGAGCTGTGGGTCTACCCGAGCGGGGCGCTGCACCGGCAGTACACCACCCGCACGGCGACGGAGACCGGCTGCTCCAGCGCCGGGACCATCCCTGCCCTGAGCGTCGCTTGGCTGGCGCTGCTGGCCGTCGGGGTCCGGCGGCGGCGGGAGGGCTAGCCCTCGGGCTCGGCCTCCGGTTCGCTGGGCTCGGCCGCCTGCCGCTCCATGGCCGCCTCCACCTCGCGGAGCCGCCGGGCGGCGACCTGGTTGTAGGGGTCCTTGGAGAGTGAGACCCGGAAGCAAGCGCGGGCGCGCTCGAGCTCGCCGGCCTTCATCGCCGCCAGCCCGGCGCGGTAGTCCTCGCGGTTGCGGCCGTCGATCCCAGCGATCACGTCGTCGTAGCGGGTGGTGCAGGCCCGGCTCGCGTCAGGGTCGTGCAGCTTCATGGCCACCACCGACTGGACCAGCAACATCGAGTCCCCTGAATGGCGGGCCGCTTCGGCCTGGGCACAGGCTGCGTCGTAGGCGAGCCTGGGCTGCTCCGGAGGCCCGTGGCAGGCGAACTGCTCGGCCTCCACATCGACGTCCAGCTCCGCGAGATCCACGGCGGGATCGGCGTGGACGGGGGACGCCAGCAGCGCGAGCATGAGCGGGACGCAGACCATCGGGCACCTCGAGCTGTGCACTCCATCAGTGTACCCCGACCGCTTTTCCCGGACGGACGTTAGAGCCCCCTCCCGCCCAAGGAGCCCCCATGGACCTCGACCAGAAGAGCCCAGACACCCAGAAGCCCACCTGGAGGTTCTCCAAAGCGTTCTGGACCGCCAACGGCGTGGAGCTGCTCGAGCGCGCCGCCTGGTACGGCGTGTTCGTCGCCATCACGCTCTACCTCTCCCGGATCCTGGGCTTCTCCGACATCCAGGCCGGCGTGGTCTCGGGTGTGTTCCTGGCTGGGCTGTACCTGTTCCCCACCTTCGCAGGCGCCTACGCCGACAAGATCGGCTTCCGCAAGTCCCTGCTGCTGGCCTTCGGCCTGCTGACCATCGGCTACGGCTCCATGTGGCTGCTGCCCACCCTCTTCGAGGCCGCAGGGCTGGTCAACTACGGGCGCGAGGTGGAGTTCACCGGGCTCCAGGACGGTCCCTACAAGTGGCTGTTCATCCCCGTGATGCTCGTCGTGATGGTGGGCGGCTCGTTCATCAAGTCGGTCATCACCGGCACGGTGGCCCGTGAGACCAGCGAGATCAACCGGGCCCGAGGCTTCTCCATCTTCTACGCCGTGGTCAACATCGGCGCGTTTTCGGGCAAGACCATCGTCAAGCCCCTGCGCGAGGGCATGGGCAACGAGGGCCTGGTGGTCCTCAACCTCTTCGCCGCGGGCATGACCCTGCTGGCCTTCGTGCTCGTGCTGATCTTCTACAAGGCGCAGAAGGGCGAGGGCGAGGGCCGCAAGCTCGAGGAGATCATGAAGGCCCTGGTGGCGGTCTGCACCCGCTGGCGCCTGGTGATCCTCACCGTGATCATCACCGGCTTCTGGATGGTGCAGGGCCAGCTGTACGCCACCATGCCCAAGTACGTGCTGCGCATGGTGGGCGAGGGCGCCTCCCCCAGCTGGTACGCCAACGTCAACCCCGCGGTGGTGGTGCTGACCGTGGGCATCGTCACCCAGCTGCTGCGCAAGCGCACCGCCCTGTTCTCCATGACCCTGGGCATGTTCATCATGCCCGTCTCGGCCTTCGCCATGGCCGCGGGCAACATGATGGGCGACGGCGAGATCATGGGCTTCCACCCGGTCGCCTTCATGATGCTGGTCGGCATCGGCTTCCAGGGCCTGGCAGAGAGCTTCATCTCCCCGCGCTTCCTCGAGTACTTCTCCAAGCAGGCCCCCAAGGGCGAAGAAGGGCTCTACCTGGGCTTCTCCCACCTGCACTCGTTCTTGAGCGCCATCGTGGGCTTCTCCCTCTCCGGCGTGCTGCTCGATCGCTTCTGCCCGGCCCGTGCCGAGTTCGCCATCGGCGCCGCTGGCGACGCGGCCTGGGAGCTGGCCAAGGCCGACGCCCACTACATCTGGTTCGTCTTCGTGGGCATCGCCTTCGCCGCAGCGGTGGGCCTGATCGTCTTCGGCTGGGTGACCAAGCGGATGGACGCGGAGGCCGCGGGCTAGGGCCCGGGACCGCCCGCAACCCGGGGGGCTGGGCGCCAGGGTGCCCACGTGCAGGCGCCCGGGTGCGCGAAATCGCCTGCAACCCGGGGGGCTGGGCGCCAGGGTGCGCACTTGCGAGCGCTGTGGGGGCTCGAGGCGCCTGCAACCCGGGGGGCTGGGCGCCAGGGTGCGCACTTGCGAGCGCTGTGGGGGCGCGAGGCGCCTGCAACCCGGGGGGCTGGGCGCCTGGGTGCCCACTTGCGAGCGCTGTGGGGGCTCGAGGCGCCTGCAACCCGGGGGGCT
>CAYZVO010000052.1:0-9374 GCA_964481655.1 uncultured Enterobacterales bacterium
GGGGGGGGGGGGGGGGGGGGGGGGGGGGGGGGTTTGGGGGGGGGGGGGGGGGGGGTTCGGCCTCGGCCACCGCGCCGGTGGGCAGTGCGTCTGCGGTCACGGCCCCGGCTGCGGCCTGTGGCGAGGTGAGGGTCAGGCCTCCGCCCAGGGACTGCCAGTCGGCCAGGAGCTGTACGATCTCTTCGCGCGCGCGGCGCTGCTGGATCGCGAGCTCGGCGCGCGCGTCGTCCGGCAAGGCCTCGGAGAGGCGGTCCCGCTGGGCCAGCTCGGAGAGCAAGGCCTCGAGGCGTTGCTGGCGCTCGCCGGTGAGCCGCTCGATGGCGTCGTCGAGGCTGGCGTGGTCCTGGGGGGGCGCAGCTGCGCCGAGGTCGGTGGCGTCGTCGGGGGTATTCAAGGCTGGTTCTCGCTCTCAATGGCCAAGCCACCCGCCGAGGGGTGCGTGGTGGCAGCGGGGGCGGTCAATGCAACAAGACCCCCGTATACAGCACCATACTCCAAGAACGGTGCGATCGCAGCCAGCCCTCCTGGCGCGGTCCGTCCGAGGTCGGGATACGGTGGCGGCATGGCACGCTCCCTCCTGTTCGCCGCCGTCTTGCTCTCCTCCGGCCTGGGCTGCGACGCCTCGCCCGAGCCCCCGCCGGAGGCGCTGGAGGCGGGCGCCGCCGCGGCCGCGGAGGCACCCACCGGCCCGCCTCTGGTGGTGCCCCCCATCCCCGATGCGCTGGATCGGCCTCCCGCGCCCGGGGAGCCGCAGCACGTGGTGATCATCCTCATCGACACCCTGCGGGCGGACGCGGTGGCCGCGGCCGAGACCCCCCAGCTCGACGCCCTCGCGGCCAACGGGCTGTGGGTCGAGCGGGCTTGGAGCACCACCACCTGGACGGTCCCTGCGGTCATCTCGCTGTTCACCGGCTCGTTCGTGCGCACCCACGGTTGGGATCTCCCCACGGGCGACATGACCCACCGGCCGCCGCTGCCGGCCCTCCCCACCCTCGCAGAGGTGCTCTCGGGCGCGGGGTTCACGACCACCGGCCTGTACGCCAACGGCTACCTGGCCAACGAGCTGGGGTTCAGCCGCGGCTTCGACGAGTGGAAGCGCAGCACCGACAACCGCATGGCCCTCGAGGTCGCCGAGCGAGTCGGCGGCTGGTCCTCGGATGGGGACGAGCCCCCGCAGCGGCAGTTCCTCTACCTCCACCTGCTGGGGATCCACTCGGGGCTCAAGCCCAGCCCCGAGGCCCTGGCCCGCCACGAGCTCGACCCGTCCTGGTTCACCGAGCGGGTGGGGCTGCTCATCGGCCGGGCGAAGCGCGACCAGGAGCTCGGCGTGCGCGAGGCCTACGACACGGCCTACCACGCGGTGGTCGAAGACATGGACGCCACCCTCGGCCAGATCCTGGAGGCCCTGGGGCCCGAGCGGGAGCGCTGCCTGGTGGTGGTGCTGTCGGATCACGGCGAGGAGCTCGGGGAGCACGGTGCCTACGGCCACGGCTGGAGCGTGGCGGAGGCCCTGACCCACGTCCCCATGATCGTCGCCGGTCCCGGTGTGGAGCCGGGCACCCGGAGCACGGCGACCATCGCCGAGCTGCCCGACCTGATCACCGACGCGGTGGGGCTCGACCACCCCTGGCCGGTGCAGTCGCCTTGGGACGGGCCTCTGGTGGCCGAGCGGCACGGCAAGCAGGCCATCCTGATGAACGGGCGCCACAAAGGCGTCTGGCACGGGGAGCAGCTGACCACCTACGATCTCGAGGTGGACGCCGCGGCGGTCACGCCCACCCCGGGGGGCGAGCTGCTGGTCCAGGACGGCCTGCAGACCTGGCGGGCCACCACCGCCTCTGGAGAACCCCTCACCGAGCATGTGGAGCTGGACCAGCGCACCCTCGAGGCGGTCAAGGCCCTGGGCTACCTCGACTGATTCCCCGGCCGCCACCCCCATTTCGCGGAACTCCGGGGGTCATGTGGGGGTCATGTGTAAGCAAATGGTCAAGCTGGCCGTTGGTTCGACGGTCGCGCGGCGGTTAGCAGCGCCGCGGGCGCGCGGGTTCGCGGTTTTCGGTATAGGATACTGCGGCTTTCGTGGCGCCCCCCACGGTGTGGAACTCCGCCGGCCACCACACCTTCCACGATCTCGCGCCCCCGAGGTTCCCATGCGTCTTCGCTCCTGGATCCCCATCGTCAGTGGTGCCCTCGCCCTGTCACTGCCCTCCGTCGCCTGGGCGGACAAGGCCGTGGTCTCGCCCTTCGTGGGCAAGGCGGGCGTCGACTCGCTGCAGGTGCTGAACATCACCTCCCTGGTGGCCTCCGAGGTCGACTTCTCCATGAGCTTCGACCACGTGGCGCAGCTCGAGGCCATGCCGTCGGGCATGAACGTCTCCTGCCTGGGGTCGTCCTCCTGTCTGTCCGGCGTGGCCAAGGCCAACGGCGTGCAGGTGGTCATCGCCGGTTCGGTCTCCAAGGTGGGCGAGTCCTTCGAGATCTTCATGGTCAACTACCACACCTCCCGCGGGATCGTGCGCAAGAAGACCTGGCAGATCTCCTCGGATCCCACCACCATGGCCGACCGCATGTCCTCGCTGGTCAACGAGATCCTGACCGGCAAGTCCCATGAGCAGAACGCCAAGGAGAGCGACCTGTCCGGGCTCACCGATCTCGGCTCCGCGGACATGTTCGACGACGAGGAAGAGTTCTCCTTCGAGGACCCCAACGAGCCCGTGGGCCGCCGCGTCGCCACCCCCGAGCTGTCCGAGTACGACCTGGACGACTTCGAGCTGCTCGACGCCGAGTCCGAGGGCCGTGACGCAGAGCTCGCCGAGCAGCGCCGCCAGGCCGAAGAAGAAGCCCGCCGCAAGGAAGAGGAAGCCCGCCGCCGCGCCGAGGAAGAGGCCGAGCGTCGCGCGGCCGAGGAAGCCCGCCGCCGCGCTGAAGAAGAGGCCCGTCGCCGCGCCGAGGAAGAGCGTCGCCGCCGCGAAGAGGCCGAGGCTCGCCGCCGCGCCGAGGACGAAGAGCGTCGTCGCCGCGAAGAGGAAGCCGCCCGCGCTCGCGCGGACGAAGAGCGCCGTCGCGCCGACGAAGAGCGCCGCCGCCGCGAAGAAGACGATCGCGCCCGCGCGGCCGCCGAAGAAGACGAGGACGACTTCGAGCTCACCTTCGCCCCCGTCTCCGCCGAGGACATGGGCCTGGACTTCGCGCCGGCCGAGAACCTCATCACCGTGGAGCCCGCCGAAGAAGACAGCTACGTCTCCGACAGCTTCGACGACTTCGACGAGTTCGACGACTTCGAGGGCAGCACGGTCCGCAAGGTCGAGTCCAACGACGACTTCGACGACTTCGACGACTTCGACAACCTCGACAGCCTCGACGACGACGGCTTCGACGCCGCCCGCGCCCGCGAAGAAGAGCGGGCCCGTCGCGAGCGCGAGCGCGAGGAAGAGCGCCGCGCCGAGGCCGAAGCCCGGCTCAAGCGCGAGGAAGAGCGCCGCCGTGGCTTCGAGGACGACCTGGACGACGATCGCGGCCGCACCAGCTACCGCGGCACCAGCGCCGACAACGTCATCAAGAGCCAGTACAGCGAGCGCCAGCGCGTGGCCGTGATGGCCCGGGTGGGCACCAGCGGCTTCCAGTCGCTGCAGTTCATCACCTACGGCGGTGAGCTGGCCTTCGGTGTGGGCGAGTCGGCCCGCATCTCCACCGGCCTCGAGGCCTTCTCGGTCAAGCGCGAGTTCGACGCCGATCAGTGCGACGTCGATCCTGGCACCGCCGGCACCGTGGTGGGCTGCACCCGCTGGAACACCATCCTCCCGTTCCACGTGGGCGCTCGCTACCAGCGCTCGGACGTCAAGGTGCGCCCCTACTTCGGCGGCGACCTGACCCTGACCCCGTACACCGGAGACTTCCAGATCGCCTTCGGTGGGCGCGCCCGCGCCGGCGTGGACTTCGTGCCGACCGAGGTCTTCGGCATCAACCTGAACGCCGGCGTCGGCCTGCTGCACGGCTCAGAGATGCAGTCGGTGCAGAAGGACATGGCCAACACCGGGCTGCTCTGGCAGCTGTCGGCTGGCACCGTCTTCATGCTCTAGCTGGTCGCGCGTGCCCCCCCGTGGGCGTCGTCAGCCGTCGACCGTGACCTCGACACGCTCGCTGGCCGAGCCGTCGGGGAAGCTGACCCACATGGTGAAGGTCACCTGATCGGTGGAGCTGCCGACCTCGAAGGCGAAGAACAGCGTGCCGGTGCCCGCGCCCTCGTCGTAGTCGTCCACCCAGGCGTCCTCGTCGTCGAAACCGATGGGGAAGGGGCCCTCTTCGGTCGCGCCGCCGTCCAGCCCGATGTAGAGGTCGCCGTCGGCGATGGAGCAGGTGCCCTCGACGAAGGGCGCCTCCACCTCGGCCACCCAGCCGACGCCGGGGTAGTCGTCGATCTCGGCGTTGATGTCGCCGAAGGTCGGGGGACAGTCCATGTCGTCCTGGCCGGTGTCGTCCTTTCCGGTGTCGTCGCCAGTGCTGGTGCCGCCACCGCCGAAGCCGGGGCCGGTGGCCGGGTTGCAGCCCAGCAGGCCCACCATGGCCGCCATCAGGATCCACTTGCTCATGCTTCCTCCACCGTCGTTGGCTTGGGCGCGACGCGCCGGGACCAATAGAATGCCACGGAGCCGGCCCGGGCGGAAGCGCTCTCAGCAGCGCAGCCCGTCGGCGGCGGTCACCCTGGAGGCCAGATGTCCGGCAAGCGCAGCCTGATTCTCTTCGTCGCGGTGCTCGTGGTGCTGGGCCTGGTCGGCCTGTTTCTGGCCACCGGCGGCCGCCTCGTGCCGCGGGGTGAGCCGCGCGCCGTCGGCTTCGACCAGCTCGTTCGCGACGCCGGCTATGTCGAGGTGCTGGGCACCGCGCACTACCCGGTCCGGGTCAAGCAGACCTTCGAGCCCACCTGGCTGAAGCCCGAGCCGCCGACCCAGCACATCTTCCCGCTCTTCGCCAAGGGCGACACCACGGGGCGGGAGATCACCATCCTGGTCCTGAGCGAGGTCGAGCCCGACAGGATGCTGGGGCTCGAGGACCGCACCGTGCGCGGAGAGGTCGTGCGGCCCACCAGCCGGCTGCTCACCCGCGGAGTCCTGGACACCTTCCGGGAGCACCAGTACCAGTTCGCGGACCCGTTCCTGCTCCTGATCGAAGACCCGCCCGCGGCCGAGTAGGCCGGGGCGGGTGCTCGCGTCGGGGCTGGCTGTTCGCTAGCGCTTGATGGTGGCCAGGCCGGGGTAGATGCCGGCGTCGCCCAGCTCTTCCTCGATCCGGAGCAGCTGGTTGTACTTGGCCACGCGCTCGGAGCGGCACAGGGAGCCGGTCTTGATCTGGCCGGTGTTGGCGGCGACCGCCAGGTCGGCGATGGTGGTGTCCTCGGTCTCGCCGGAGCGGTGGGACATCACGGTGGTCCAGTTGTTGCGGTGGGCCATCGCGATGGCGTCCATGGTCTCGGTCAGGGAGCCGATCTGGTTGACCTTGATGAGCACGGAGTTGGCCGCGGCGGTCTCGATGCCCTTCTGGATGCGCTTGGTGTTGGTGACGAACAGATCGTCGCCCACCAGCTGCACGCGCTTGCCGATGCGCTTGGTCAGCAGGGACCAGCCCTCCCAGTCGTCCTCGGCCAGGCCGTCTTCGATGCTGACCAGGGGGTAGCGCTCGACCAGGTCCTGGTAGAAGTCCACCATCTCGGCGCCGCTGAAGCGGTAGGTGGCGGGGTCGTGGCCCAGGCCGGCGGCGCGGCGCATCTTGTAGCCGCCCTTGTCGTCGTCCCAGAACTCGGACGCGGCGACGTCCAGGGCCAGGAAGACCTGCTCGCCCGGGCGATAGCCGGCGCGCTCGATGGCTTCCATCAGCAGGTCCAGGGCTTCGACGTCGCGCTCGAGGTGGGGGGCGAAGCCGCCCTCGTCACCGACGGCGGTGGCGAGGCCACGGGCGGAGAGCAGGGACTTGAGGGTGTGGAAGATCTCGGTGCCGCAGCGCAGGGCCTCGGAGAAGGTGTCGAAGCCGGCGGGGTAGAGCATGAACTCCTGGATGTCCATGCCGCAGTCGGCGTGGGCGCCGCCGTTCATCACGTTCATCATCGGCACGGGCAGCTGGCAGGCGTTGGTGCCACCGACGTAGCGGTACAGGGGCATGTCGAGGGCGACGGCCGCGGCGCGGGCGACGGCCAGGGAGCAGCCCAGGATCGCGTTGGCGCCGAGGTTCCCCTTGTTCTCGGTGCCGTCGACTTCGCGCAGCAGGGTGTCGATGGCGCGCTGGTCGGTGGCGTCCAGGCCGACGAGATGGGCGCTGAGGGTAACATTCACGTTTTCGACGGCACCATCTACTCCCTTGCCCTTCCAGCGTTCCTTGTCAGCATCGCGCAGCTCCACGGCTTCATGGCGACCCGTGCTGGCCCCCGAAGGCACGGCGGCCCGGCCGGTCGCGCCGTCCTCGGTGGTCACCTCCACCTCGACGGTGGGGTTCCCTCGGGAGTCGAGGATCATGCGTGCGTGGACATCGTAGATGGTCGTGGACATCGAAGCTTCCTCTGTCGAATCGGGCTCTCGCCCTCGGTCTGGTTGTGATGGCCCCCGCGCTATCCGATCCCTCCGTCAGCAGCAATGCTTGCGGTGCCTTCGAGTGCTGGACCCCCTTCCGGTAAGAGGATAACCACCCCCTCCACAGGAGGTTCCTTATGCGCGCTCTTGCTCTCCTCGCACTGTGCCTGCCCGCTGCGGCTCTCGCTGGCGCTCCCACCGACAAGTACGAAGGTTCCGTCGGGGATGTCCAGATCGATGGCATGGTCGAGCTGCCCCTGCTCAGCGGCCTGTATGGTGACGAGCTCCCCTATGTGATGGTCAACTTCGGTGAAGACGACACCGGTGCGTGGCTGTTCAAGGTCGGGTCCGGCTTCCCGGGCTTCGATGTGGTCTCGAGCATCGCCGACGAGTTCGGCTCTGGCGTCGCCACCAAGAACAAGGACTTCTTCGGTTCCCTCGGCAAGAAGAAGGACGAAGCGTCCTACCTGCTCGGTGGCAAGCGCAAGGTCACCACCCTCGATGAGATGTACATCGGCGAAGGTCTGGTCCTGGGCGACATCGACGCTGCGGTGTCGAACTTCAACTCCGCCCCGCTGTTGCTCGGCGGCGCCCCCGTCGCGTCGGTGGCCGGCTCCCTCGGCCCGGCCGACGCCCTCGGCCTGCCCTTCGCGATCCTGCCCTCCGAAGGCGTGGTCCGCATCGCGCCGGCCGAAGCCGGCCAGGACATCCTCGACATGGTCGGCGGCACCGTGCTGCCCTACACCGTGGTCGAGTCCAGCGTCGAGAAGACCTACGCAGGCAAGCGCATCCACGCCAACTACAGCCTGGTGGTCGAAGGCCAGATCAACGGCGCCCCCGTCAAGCTCGCCATCGACACCGGCAAGCTCAACTCACGCCTCGGCAACGAGGTCGACTTCGGTGAGGTCCCGAGCCTGCCCGTCGGCGACGCTGACCTCCACTACGCCGCGGTGACCCTCGGTGACCTCGAGCTCGGCCCCTCCTGGATCGTCGAGAAGGACGTCGACGCCGCCGAGCACCCCGAAGGTGTGAACGGCACCCTCGGCTACGACTTCCTGGCCGACTACGACATCGCCATCGACCCGGTCTCCCAGCAGATCGCCCTGCGCCCGAGCGACGAGCAGAAGCGCGAATGGCCGATGCAGGCCTTCATCGACGCCAAGCTGGCCGACCTCGAGCCCGAAGAGGCCGAGGAAGGCGAAGAGGCCCCCGAGGACGGCGAGGACGCCGCCAAGGCCGAAGGCGAGAAGCGCGCTGGCGAGCTGCAGGACCTCGGCATGCTCTACCTGATGGCCAACGACACCGACGCGGCCATCGCCACCTTCGAAGAGGCCACCAGCCTCGACGCCGAGCCCTGCGAGTACTGGGAGAACCTGGCCATCGGCTACACCTGGGCCCATCGCTTCGAGGACGCCGCCGTGGCCGCCCAGAAGTCGCTGGACCGCTACGACGCCTGGGCCTCCCTCTCCAAGGAAGAGCGCGAGGAGATCCAGGAGATGGACGACGAGGAGCGCGAAGCCTCCGGCGTCCAGCCTCAGGACCTCGACAGCTGCATGGATGCCGCCAGCAAGGTGGCCTACTACCAGCTGGTCGCGGGCGAGAACGAAGGCGCCGTGGGCACCTACGACGCCAACGTCGATCTCGACCCCAGCATCGGCCTGGTGGCCGGCATGGCCTACCTGCTCGAGGGCGACACCGAAGCGGCCCAGGGCCCCTTCCGCCACGCCATCAACATGGGTGACCGCGCCCGCAGCTCCAACCAGGGCATGCTCAACGCCACCCGCATCGCCATGGCCGAGCTGTACCGCCAGGACGGCCAGCTCGACACCGCCATCGCCAACTGGATGCGCGAGCGCTACTTCCTCGGCGGCGAGCCCTTCGCTATGCAGCAATACGCCGACCTGATCGCCGAGCGCGACGGTGACGACGCGGTCGTCCCGGCCCTGCAGGACTTCATCGAAGGGATGCCCGGCAACCCGGTGGCCCTCGTGGTCCTCGCGGGTGCCCTCGAGGACGCCGGCAAGGACGCCGAGGCCACCGAAGCCTACGACACCGCCCTCGAGCAGATCGACGATCTGCTGGCCCGCCGCCCGAACATCGCGGGTGTGCATGGCCTGCAGGCCTGGGCCCTGGTCCAGAAGGAAGACTGGGCGGGCGCCAAGGCGGCCGCCAAGAAGGCCCTCGAGCTCAACCCCACCGAAGGCTACGGCCACTGGGCGATGATCAAGGTCTCCGAGAAGGAGCGCAAGATGCCCATGGCGCTCAAGCACTACAAGCTCGCCAAGGCCCACAACATGGGGCACTACGTCTTCGCGACCCTGCCCAAGCCCAAGCTGGTCATCTCGGCGGAAGCCATCAAGATCACCGAGAAGGCTCTCGAGATCCCCGAGAAGGTCTACTTCCAGGTCGGCTCCGCGGTCATCGACCAGCGCTCCTACCAGCTGCTGGACGTCATCGCCCAGGTGCTCACCGAGCATCCCGAGCTGCTCAAGATCAGCATCGAAGGCCACACCGACTCCGACGGTGACGACAAGATGAACAAGGAGCTCAGCCAGGAGCGCGCCGAGGCCGTCGTCGCCTACCTGGTCGAGAAGGGCGTGGACGAGGGCCGCCTGGCCGCCAAGGGCTGGGGCGAAGAGAAGCCGGTCGCCGGCAACGACACCGACGAAGGCAAGGCTGCCAACCGCCGGGTCGAGTTCCTCATCCTCAAGAAAAAGAAGTAGAGCCACGGGGGGGGGGCGCCCCGGGCCCCCCGCGGTTTGGGGGGGGGGTGGGCCCCCCCCCGGTTTTTGTGGGGGCCCCCCCGGGGGGGGGGGG
>CAYZVO010000052.1:9384-42100 GCA_964481655.1 uncultured Enterobacterales bacterium
CGGCCCCCACCCGCGGGGGCTCGTCCCACACCCAAAACAAAACCCCGCCCCCCCCCGGGGGCGGCGCGCCCGGGACGAGCCTAGGTATGGGAGGGGTCTACCCCCTCCCGTTTTTGCTTCAGGACCCACGCTGGGGGAGCGGTGACGGGTCACGTGAAGTGGTCACGCTGGTCCTTCAGCCCCCCACCGCCCACATGTCCAGCCGCAGGAGCAGGGCCTGGTAGAAGCCGGTGGTGAGCAGGTAGGCCTGGGCCACCAGGAGCAGGCCGCAGGCGGCCAGCATCACCTTGGCCAAGCGCTCGAGGCGTGAGAGCCGCTGGGTCTCGAGCACGGGCAGCTCGCCGTGCTCCAGGATGGCCAGCTCCCGGCGGGTGATGGACCAGGCCCAGAGGGTCAGCAGGGTCCCTGGCACCAGGGTGCAGACCACCAGACCCGCGAGGTTCAGGGGCAGCGCCACGAGCAGGATGCCCAGGATCAGGCGGCTCCGACCGGGGCGCTCACCCCCGGCGGGGGCGCCCGCGAACAGGTCGTCCACCCGGTTCTCTTCCTCGCGCTGGGGCGCGTTGAGCGGCCTGAGCTCGTCGCTCACACGCTAGTCCACGAGCTCGCGCAGGAAGCGCTTGGTCTGCTGGTAGCTGGCCTCGTCGAACTCCAGGCCGCCGGCGTCGCTGCGCGGGCGGAAGATGCCTTCCTCCTGGAAGGCCGTGACCGCGTTGCGGAGGTTGACCGCCGAGAGCGCCTCGGCGCGCCGGATCTCCTCGACGGCGTAGATGCCGCGGCCCACCTTGTGGATGGCGTCCACCAGCTCCTTGGGCCCCAGCGTGCGATCGGCGAGGCCGTGGGCGGCGTGGAGGGCGAGCCAGTAGGACTCCACGAAGTTGGCCAGCAGGTTGGCCAGCTCGTCCAGGCGGGTGGGGTCCACGACGCGGGCGTCGTCGCCTTCGCCCTCGAGGGCGCCGTAGGCGCGCAGGCGCTCGGTGGCCTCACGCTGCATGGTGGCCACGGTGGTGTCCGGATCGAAGATGAACTCGTAGCGCAGGATCCAGGCCAGGGTGCGGAAGGGGATCCCCGCGGCGGCCAGGTCCACCGGCAGGCCGGCCTCGGCCAGCTCGCCCCGGGGGATGCCCGCCTCGCGGATCTGCTTCCGCAGGACCAGCGCCAGGATCGAGGCGGGCGCGAAGAAGTGCAGCAGGGAGTTCTTGTAGTACTCGAGGGTCACGCGGCTCTGATCCGTGATGCGGTAGACCGGCCCCTCCTCGTCCTCGAAGCACTCGATCTTCTTGCCCTTGACGAAGGTCTGCAGGGCCTCTTCGACGGCGTGGCCGGGCCAGGCCATGGAGGCGCCCAGCTTGGCGCCGGAGGCCTCGAGGAAGGCCAGCATGCGGGTGCAGCGCTCGAACACGGTGGCCCGGCGCGCGCCCCGGCGGTGGTGGGCCAGCAGCGCGGTGGCCACCAGGGCCGAGGGCAGCACCAGGGCCTGGCGGTTGATGCGGTGCAGGACCCGCTCGCCGACGTAGCGCAGCCACTCACCCCGGCGGTGGCGGTCCAGCTCGTCCCAGGGCTTGTCCAGATCTTCCATGGCCTCGCGCAGCTGGATGGGCTCGCCTACCCGCAGGTAGACGCGACCGTAGCGCTGGAACAGCACCCGGCGGGCCTTGATCATGTCGCCGATGCCCTCGGACTTCTTCTTCTCGCCGGCCAGCTCGCGGGCGTAGACGTTCTCCTCGGCCAGCTGCTCGTAGCTGATGTTGATGGGCAGCAGGGTGAGCTCGAAGTTGGGGCGCCGCACCGCGGTCATGGCGTCTACGGTCATGCCCAGCATCCCCAGCTTGGGGTGCAGCAGCTTGCCAGTGCGGGAGCGGCCACCCTCGATGAAGAACTCGATGGGGAAGCCCTCGCGCAGCAGCTGCTTGAGGTACTGGGCGAAGACGGCGGGGAAGATGCGGTCGCCCTTGAAGCTGCGCTTGACGAAGAAGGCGCCGAGGTGGCGGAAGATGGGGCCAGCCGGCCAGAAGCTCAGGTTGATGCCCGCGGCGATGTGGGGCAGGGCCAGGCCGTGCTTGTACATGATGCTGGAGACCAGCAGGTAGTCCAGGTGGGAGCGGTGACAGGGCAGCAGGACCAGCCCGCCGCGCCGCTGGGCCTGGCGCATCTTGTCGATGTCGTCCTCGCGCACGTCGACGCCGCTGTAGATGCGGTTCCACAGCAGGGTGGTGGCCAGCGCGGCGAACTGCACCCAGCGGTGGGTCATGCGGGCGGCGATGCGGTCGAAGGTCCGGGCCACCCGGCGCTGCACCCGCGCCTCGGACTGACCGGTCTCCGCGACCTCCTGGCGGGCGGCCTCGCGCACGGCGCTCGAGGACAGCACCAGGCGACGCATCCAGCGATGGGAGCGCGCCTTGGGGCCGCGGACGATGCTCTGCTCGCGGTAGAGGTAGCGGCGCAGGGCGACGCGCAGGATCCGGGCCCTCCGTGCGGGGGGCTCTTCGGCGTAGTGCTCGCTGAAGCGGGCCAGGTCCAGGGGCTCGCCGGCTTGCACGATCACCTTGCTGCCCCGAGCCGCCGCGGCCCACAGGCGGGAGACGTGGCCGGGCTGGTCCTCGGCGCCCAGCAGGGTGCGCTCGACCTCGGTCCTGGCGGTCACCGGTCGGCGGCTCCAGACCACCACCACGGGGACGACCTGGATCGGACGGTCGCAGCGCAGCTGGGCGTCGAGCAGGGCCTCCGACAGGTCCGGGTTCGGGCGCCGCAGCAGGCGGTCGAGGGGCTTGCGCCCGAGCAGGAAGACCGCGGCGTTGCGGCCCGAGCCCAGCAGGCGGGTCAGGAAGCCGCTGCCGACGGGATCGTAGGGCTTGTTCCAGGCCTTGATCCGCGCGCCGACAGAGCGCCAGAAGGTGGGGATCGGCATCCACAGGGGCGTGCGCACCCCGTTGGCCCAGTACGACAGCGGCAGCCGGCGCTTGTTCAGCGCCTTGTTGAGGGCCAGCAGGTCGAGCAGGCTGCGGTGGTAGAAGGCGTAGACGACAGGGCCGCGTTCGGCGGCCTGGCGGATACGCTCGGCGCTGTGCTCCTCGAAGCGCAGGCCGCGGAGCAGCACACCGAGCCCCAGCAGGTGGAAGATCCAGCCGAAGCGGCGGCCCATGGATGAGGCGTAGCGCTCGATCCCGTGGTCGATGGCGGTGGTCGCCAGTGGCTTCTCGTCGCCGTGCATGGGTGCTCCTGGTCAGCGGGCCCGCTGACTGTCGCCGGTGTCGCCGGGCTCGGAGGTGTCGCTGGTGTCGCCCGTGTCGCTTGTGTCGCCCGTGTCGCCGGTGTCGCCGGTGTCGTCCGTGTCGCCGGTGTCGGGGCAGGCGATCACGTCCGGGTCGTCATCGTCGCAGTCGCCGGTCACCTCGACGTAGCCGCTGGGAGCCTCGCAGCCGAGGAAGACCGGGCTCATGGCGCCGACACCGTCGCCGTCGTTGTCCGGGTAGTAGGGCAGGCGGGTGTCGCAGTTGCGCTCGGCACCTTCCAGCTCTTCCTGGAGCCGGTTGCAGCCCATAGCGAGGACGGCCACCACGATCAGCGAGGGGAGAGGACGCATGTCCACGGTCTAGCCCCCGCGGCCACCCTTGCCAAGCGGCAGTTCCCCCTCGCGGGGCGCTGGCCCGTTCAGCGCGATCAGCTCGGCGGCCACCGTGGTCCAGCTGCGGGGGGCGGGGGTGACGCGGCGCCCGCGCCAGCCGAGGATGGCGTCGGCCATCCCCCGCAGGTCCCCGGGGGCGACGACGCTGCCGTGCTCGCCCACCAGGTGGCGGCAGTCCGCCACGTCGGTGGCCACGGTCGGGGTGCCCTGAGCCCTGTAGTCCAGCACCTTCAAGGGGCAGAACCAGGGGGGGGCGTCGGCGGGGTAGGGGGCCAGACCCAGGTCCATCGCCGCGATCAGATCCGGCAGCTCGGCCTGGGTGCGGCGGCCCGCCATCACCACCCGTGGGTGGTCCACCAGGGGGCGCCAGAGCGCCTCTTCCCCCGCGCGGCCGCCGCCGACCACCAGCAGGGTGGCCTCCGGGAGCAGGTCGAGCAGGGCGGGGAGCGACGCCAGGCCGTGCCAGGGACGGAAGGCGCCGACGAAGCCCAGGACCCAGGCGTCGGGGTCGATGCCCACCATGGCCCGGCCGCGAGCGCGCTCTCCGACCGCGGGGACCACGCCGTTGCTCACGACCTGGACCCGCTCGGCTTCACAGCCTTGCTCCTCCACGGCCCAGCGGGCCAGCCAGTGGCTCACGCAGGCCACGCGGTCGGCGCTGCGCAGGGCGCGCCGTTCCCAGCGGGCCGCGGTGCTGGGGTTCAGGCCCCCCTCGAAGCGCTCGCGCTCCAGGCGCTGGGGGGCGTTGAGCTCGAGCACCAGCGGAGCGCCGTGGTGTCGCGCCACCCGCACGCCCGCGTCGGAGTACAGGACATGACGGGCGATCACCAGGTCCACCGGGGGACCCTGTTGGCCGGCGCTGATGGCGGCGCGGGCCACGCCGCGGGCGGTGCGCAGCTCCCGCAGGTGGGCCAGCCCCCGGGGGGCCCGCGGCCACCCGGCCACGCCTGTGGCTCTCCAGGGCACCACCGGATCCTCGAGGCGGCCGCGGGCGTCCTCACCGGCGGCGGCGAACAGCTCCACCGAGTGTCCCAGGGCGGCCAGGCCAGCGGTGATGCCGCGCACATGGGCCGAGGCGCCCGAGGGGCCGCAGGCGGGGATCCCGGCGGCGGGGACCAGGTACTGGATGCGCAGCGGGTGCCGCTGGCTCACCTAGTCCTTCTTGCGGGAGGTGTTCTTCGACATGAAGTCGATCAGGTCGATGCGGGTGATGATGGCGGTGGGGTTGCCGTCCTGGAGCACCACGGCCACCTTGGCCTTGCCGAACAGGTCCAACAGCAGCGCAAGCTCGGTGTCCCGGTCGACGGTGCAGTAGTCGGACTGGACCAGCTGAGCCGCCTCGGTGTCGGGGGAGCCACCTCGCAGGGCGCGCTCCAGCAGGCGGTTCTCGGTGAGGATCCCCACCAGGCGGCCGTCGCGCACCACCGGCACCTGGCTGATGCCGTGGAGCTTGAGGATGCCGATCACCTCGGGCACCCGCGCGTCGTGCTTCACCGTGATGAGGTCCTGTTGGCCCATCTGCTCCAGCAGGTCGCCCACGGAGCCCAGGCGGCTGTCGGGCTCGAGGTAGCCGTGCTCGCGCATCCAGGTGTCGTCGAAGATGCGGCTCAGGAACAGGCTGCCGGAGTCGTTGAGCATGACCACGGCCCGCAGGTTCTCGCGGCCGTGCAGGCGCAGGTACTTGAGCGCGCCGGCCACCGCGGCCCCGGAGGTGGCGCCGACGAACAGGCCCTCCTCGCGCACAAGGCGGCGGGTCATCTGGTAGCTCTCGCGGTCGTTGACGCGGAAGACGTCGTCGATGTTGGAGAAGTCCAGGGTCTTTGGCAGGAACGCCTGGCCGATGCCCTCGAGGCGGCTGGGGATGGCCCCGGTCATCTGGCCGGTGTGGAAGTAGTCGTAGTAGACCGAACCCACGGGGTCGACGCCGATGATCTTGACCTCGGGGTTCTGCTCCTTGAGGTATCGGCCGACGCCGGAGATGGTGCCGCCGGTGCCCATGCCGGCCACCAGCACGTCGATCTGACCGTCGAACTGGTTCCAGATCTCACGACCCGTGACCTCGTAGTGCAGCTGGGGGTTGGCCGGGTTCTCCAGGGGGTCCACCTGGCAGCAGTTGGGGATCTCGGTCTGCAGCCGGGCCGCCACCGAGCGCCAGGAGCGGGGATCTTCGTCCGGCACGCTCGACGGGGCGGTGATCACCCGCGCGCCGTAGGCCCGCAGCGAGTCGCGCCGCTCCTTGCCCACGGTGTCGGGGAGTACGAAGATCACCGGGTAGCCCTTGGAGGCGGCGACCATGGCCAGGCCCACGCCCAGGTTGCCGGTGCCGGCCTCGATGATGGTGCCTCCGGGCTGGAGGCAGCCGCGCCGCTCCGCCTCGGTGACGATGGCCATGGCGGTGCGATCCTTGAGGGATCCTGCGGGGTTGAGGTACTCGAGCTTCGCCCAGACGGTGCCCTTCAGGCCGGCGGCCACGCGGTTGAGGCGCACGGCGGGGGTGCAGCCGATGGCCTGGGCGACCGAGTCGTAGACTTTCTTCATTCGAAGTTCCTCGCAGGATGTCAGGTTCGTGTGCCCACTGTGAGGGGCACGGGGGCCCGCGGCAACCGCCGCGCTATAATTCGTTCCTCGGCCGACTGTGGTGGCCGAGGAACGGCGGCATTCGAACCGACGGCGCTTGCGCGCCGCGGCTCAATGCCCCCGGGTCGAGGGTTAAGAGACCGCAGCTGAGCTGGAGATCCATCGTGTACACCATTCGTGACCGACTGCTGAGAAAGGGAGACTACATCTACGGGTCTTTCCTGAAGCCCGAGGTGGTCGACGGGTACATCAACGGCATCAACCCCGGCGATCGCGCCGACGTGCTGGGCCGCTTTCCCTTCTCCGAGCAAGATGTCGACGACGCCATCGAGTACGCGAACCAGGGCGCCCGCCTCTGGCGGCGGGTACCCGCCCCCGAGCGCGCCGCGGCCCTGTACCGACTGCGCGAGGCCCTGCTGCACCTCCAGGAGCACCTGGCCATCCTCATCACCCGGGAAAACGGCAAGCCCTTCTGGGAGGCGCGCCAGGAAGTGGACGCCACCGTGCGCCTGCTCGACGTGCTCATGGAAGACGGCGTCGGCATGCTCGCCTCCCAGGTGGTGGACGAGGTCGGCGCCCGCATGGACCGGCTGCCCCGCGGCACCGTCGCCATCCTGACCCCCTACAATCTCCCGCTGCTGGTCCCCATCAGCCACTCCGCCATGGCCATCCTGGCCGGCAACGCGGTGGTGCTCAAGCCCTCGAAGTTCACCCCGGGCGTGGGCCAGGCGGTGGCCGATCTGTGGGACCGCTGCCGGCTGCCCCGCGGCGTGTTCAACATGGTCCAGGGCTCCGGCTCCGTCATCGGCCAGCGGCTGGTGGTGCATCCGGGCATCGACATGCTGCTGTTCACCGGCAGCTTCGAGACCGCCATGAACGTGCGGCGGGCCATCTTCGATCGGCCCGAGCTGCCCGCGGTCTACCAGTGCGGTGGCAAGGGCGTCTCCATCGTGCTCGACGACGCCGACCTCGACCACGCCGCCTACGAGGTGCTGGTGGGCGCCTTCCTGACCACCGGCCAGCGCCACAACAGCACCGGCCGCCTGCTGGTCACAGAGTCCGTCTACGAGCCCTTCCTCGAGCGCCTCGCCGAGCAGGCCCAGCGCCTGCGCGTCGGCTACGGCTTCGAGCACGACGTCTTCATGGGGCCGCTGATCTCCGAGAACCGGCGCACCCGCTACCGCCGCTATGCCCGCGCCCTGGCCAGCAAGGGTCACCGCCCGGTGCTCGAGGCCGGCAACGAGCGCATCGAGGGCTACCGAGGCTTCTACGTGCGGCCCGCCATCTACGCGGTGGACTG
Source organism: uncultured Enterobacterales bacterium (assembly GCA_964481655.1). Classification (GTDB taxonomy): domain Bacteria; phylum Myxococcota_A; class UBA796; order UBA796; family JAFGLY01; genus CALDOK01. The sequence goes on from CAYZVO010000052.1 coordinate 16,887, forward strand.
GGAGACCTCCAACCCCTTCCTGAACGAGGAGCCCCCGGGGCCCATGCTGCTGGCCTACAAGGTCCGCGACTGGCAGGAAGCCGCCGCCCTGCACAACCAGGCCTTCTACCGCCCGGTGGCCTCGGTGTTCGCCGCCGCCAACAACCCGCGGGTGGCCGACATGCAGGAGCGCCTGCGCACCGGCACGCTCAACCTCAACCGCAGCACGCTGGGGACCTACCTGCGCCTGCCGCGGGTGGGGCTGGGGCGCTCGGGCCACGGCATGCCCGAAGGCCTGCAGCTGCTGCAGCACCTCTCCTACCCCCGCTCCAGCCTCGCGGAGCTGCGCGCCTTCAACCCCATGGCCCTGCTGCCCGGGGTGGACTGGCAGGGCGACGGCCACGTCAGCCAGGTCAGCGTGGAGACCGGCGACGCGGTGGACGACGCGGAAGACGTCTCGGCCTCCCTCGAGTCCATCATGCTGGACGACGAGTCCGGCGGCATCCCGTGAAGCTGATCTGCATCGTGATGGGGCTGGGCAGCCTGGCCCTGATGCTGGGCCTGGTGATCACCGTGCTGGCCGGAGAGGACAGCTCGGGTTCAGGTGACGCCCCGGATGGAGTCGACGCTGGCGCGGCCGGCACCGCCGAGTAGCAGGGTCAGCGCGCCCACCAGCATCAGCAGGGGCACCTGGAAGCCGCCTTCGTCGGCGAACCAGCCGTGGCGCAGGTGCACCACGAAGGTGTCCACGCTCAGCCACAGCACCAGCACCGCAGCGGTGACGCGGACCTGGAAGCCCAGCAGCACCAGCAACCCGCCGAGCAGCTCGATGCCCACCACCACCCAGGTCAGGGGTTCGGCCAGGGGCAGGTCTGCGCGCTCGAGCCAGCGGGTCAGCGCGGCCGGCCCGGTGGCGTGGGACCAGCCCTGGACGAGCAACGCCAGGCCGAGGCCGAAGCGGAGCGGGAGCAGGGTGTAGGGGCGGACGGCGGAGATGAGGCGGTCGAGCATGGTCTGGCTGTAATCGCTGTCGGGCCTACAGCCTACAGCCGACAGCCTACAGCTCTGGTGTGGCGGGTCGAGCGTCGGGGGTGGGGCCGATCCATCCTGCCGCGAGGGCGTCCAGTTCCTGGATCAGAGCTGCGGCGTCGAGGCTGCTCGCGGCGAGCTGGTCGCGGATGGCCAGCTCGCCCAGGATCAGGGCGGCGGTGGACTGGAGCTGGGGGTCGCCGCTGCCCTCGGGGGCCAGCTCGGCGAGCTCGATGAGGCGGGGGCCGAGGGCGCGGGTGGGGGCGTCGTCGGCCTGGGCGGCTTGGGCCGCGAGGCGCTCGAGGGTGGCGCGGGCGCGGAGGGCGTGGGTGCGGACCAGCTCAGGATCCGCGGGCTCGTCGGCGGCGGGGGGCTCGATCCGGGCCGGCGGGACCGAGGGCGTGGTGGGGGGCTCGACCTGCTCGGCCTGGCTCGGCGCGCCGGAGGTCTGCACCGGATCGCTGGGCTTGGGCGGCGGCAGCTCGGCCCGGGGCCAGAGGATCACGAGGGCGGCGCCCACGATGGCCGCGGCGGCCATGGTCGCCAGCTGGCGGCTGCGCTCCATCAGCGCGCCTCCGGGGCTGCCGGCAGCGCCTCGAGGGCTCGGAGAGCGTCGCGGGCGGCCCCGGCGTGCTCACCGTCGGGCTCGCCACCGTAGCGCACGCGGTAGTGCAGGGCGGCGATGGTGGCGAAGGGGCTGGCGGCCTCGCCCGCGGCGGCCTCGATCCACCGGGCGGTGGCCCGGGGGGGCAGGTGGCGTGGTGGGACCCAGCCACGCTGTGTGACGAGGCGGTGGGCGGCCCGCAGCGCCCGCTCAACCTCGCCGCTGACGGGCTTGGGGCGCGTGCGCTCCCCGGCGAGCCAGGGGGCGATACGACGCCACGAGTACGCGGCGGCCAACACCATCGCGACCACCAGCAGCAGGCCCACGACGAGATCGAGGCCCCGGTTCGGGGGCTCGAGGCTGGGGACCTCGGGGCCGGGCATCAGGGCGTCCCGCAGGGCGGCGCCGGGGGCGGAGAGGGCGTCGAGCTGCGCCTGCCCATCGAGCGCCAGGACGCCGTGGGTCCAGCGGGCGCTGGCGGCGTCGGCCACGGCGAGGGCGAGGGGGGCGGTCTCCGAGGCCGGTGCTGGGGTCGGGTCGAGGGAGACCCAGCCCTGGCCCGAAAGCCAAGCCTCGACCCAGGCGTGGGCGTCGGCGTGCCGGACCAGCCAGTACTCCCCGACAGGGTTCCAGGCGCCCCCGTAGAAGCCGTTGACCACCCGGCTCGGGATGCCCTGGGTGCGCAGCATCAGCGCCAGGGAGGTCGCAAACAGCTCGCAGTGACCGGCCCGGCCCTCGAGCAGGAACGCCGCGAGGGGGTCCTCGCCCAACGGCTCGCCGGGCAGGCGCTCGTAGGCGTGCTCCTGGATGAGCAGGGCCTGCAGCGCCGCGGTGCGCTCGGCGTCGGTGGACAGCCCCGCGGTGGTGCGCTCCGCCAGCGCGAGGATGTCGGGGTGGAGGTTGGGGGGGAGGCCCAGGTAGGTGTCGCCCTCGGGACGGTCCCCCGGCGCCTCGGTCCCGCCGGCGAAGGAGGGGGCCCAGCGGTCTGGCGTGCTCCAGGCCTGGTAGCCGTGGACCCTGGGGCCCCCGCGGTGGAGCAGGGTGCCGCTGGCGGCCAGCTGCAGCTCATCGGCGGGCACCGAGATGGCCTCGAGGCGCGGCACCCCGACCAGGATGGGGGGCGCGGTGGGCTCGAAGCGGTAGCGCTGGAGCATCGGGGCGTCGTCCCGCTCCACGCTGGGGGGCGGGGTGCCGGCGGTGGCGGTGGCGGACCAGGTGAGGCCGTCGAAGCGGTCCAGCACCACCCCTCGATAGTGGAACGGTCCCGGGAGGGGGCGACCGTCGGCGTCGAGCACCTGGGCCCGGAACAGCGGCGTCGGATCGTCCAGCGCCCCCATCAGCTCGCCCAGGCGCACCTGCTCGGCGTAGCCCACCAGGCGGTGGGTGGGCAGGGGGATCTGGGCGCTGCGGCCCGGGTGCCGCGGCAAGGCCAGGAAGCACAGGATGCTCACGGCGATCAGGGCGGTGAGCAGGCTGGCGATGGACGCCAGCTGCCACGCCCCGGTCACGGCGCGGGTCCGCGGCGCGCTCTCCCGCTCGCGGAGGGTGTCCAGCAGCATCGCGCTCGCCGTGGCAAGGCCGGTGAGGCCCAGCATGGGGGCCAGCAGGGGCGTGGTGGCCAGGGTGCAGGCCAGCAACGCGGCGAAGAGCGCGAAGAGAGGGGAGCGCTGCGCGCAGCCCCGCTTGGCGGCGGCGGCGGCCTCGGTCACGGAGAGCAGGGCGAGGATGCCCGCCACCGCGGCGCTGGGCTCGAGCCCCATCAGCAGGGCGAGCAGCAGACCCCCTGCGGCCACGACGGTCGGGGCGTGGTCGAGGGCCGTGTCCGGAAGCCAGCGGCTGACGGCCATCGCAGGGAGCAGCAGCAGCAGCCCCGCGATCGCCGTCCAGCTCGCCGGGGCTGGGAGGAGCTCGAGCTGGCCCTGGCCGCCGGCGGCGCGCAGGGCGGTGGCGGCGCGTTGCAGCCGCGCCAGGCGGTCGTCGTCGCGCCGGGCCACCGCGGGGGAGAGCTCGCCGCTCATGGCTCGAGCTCCGGGTCGTCGGCGTGGGGCAGCAGCGCCAGGGCCGTCAGCAGGGTGCGGTGTTGGGGCGCGCCGCGCCGCGGCGGCCAGGTGCGGCGCCCCACGCGCAGGCCCACCGCCCGGCCGATGCGCACATGGTGCAGGATCTGGCCGCAGGCCTCGCTGATGCCCCGCTCCCAGCGGTGCGGCTCCCGGCGGGCCTCGAGCTCCACCAGGACCTCTTCATCGCTGTCGCTGCCCCGCACCACGATCATGGGGCGCCCCACCCGCGCCGATGTGCGCCAGTGGATCAGGCGGGCTGGATCGCCCGGCTGGTACTCCCGCATGTCGAGGAAGTCGCCGGTGCCTGTGCCCCGCGGGTCGTGCATGTCGTCGTCGAGGGCGTGGCCGCCGAGGATGTGCCGGTGCTCGTGCCCTGGCTGCCCCAGGGCGGTGGGGTAGACCAGCACCGGCGCGCTCCGCGGCACCACCCGGCGGTGCTCCATGAGGCCGAAGGGGAAGCGGCTGCGCAGCTCGATGCCCGCGAGCACGGCCCGGCCCCGGGCAGGGAAGCGCCAGGTGAGGGGAAGCTCCAGGGCCTCCCCCGGGCCGAGCCAGGCGGCGTGGGCCCGGGCGTAGCCCCCCAGCTCCCACAGCTCGAGGGACGCGGCGGGCAGCAGCCGGCGGGGGTTGCGCAGCAGCAGCCGGCCCCGGGCGCCCCGGTTGGCGAAGACCTCCGGGGGCAGGCGGCGCGCAGCGGTGAGGTTGCGCAGGTTCCAGGAGCCGAGCACCAGCTCGAGCAGGAGCAGGGCCACCATGCCCCCCAGCACGATGTAGAGCCGGTTGTTGGCCGTGTGCAGGGCCGCCGCGCCGGTGAGCGCGGAGAGGATCAGCAGCAGCCAGCCCGGGCCTCGCAGCCGGCGGCCGATGGTAGCGGCGGTGGAGCCCGGCGCGTCGGCGCCCATCAGAACGGTGCCGGGACGTCCCAGAGGATCTCGCGGATGGCGGCCTGGGCGTCGCCGTTGCCGCCGCCCGAGCGCACGAGCACCCGGTGGGCCCACACGGGCACGATGAGCTCCTGGACGTCCTCGGGGATGCAGTGCTGGCGGCCGTGGAGCAGCGCCTGGGCGCGGACGGCCCGGTGCAGCGCCTCGAGGCCTCGGGTGGAGACCCCCCGCAGCAGGCGGTCGTCCTGGCGGGTGCGGGCGGCCAACGCCAGCAGGTAGTCCTCGATGTCGCTGTGGACCTTGACGGCGCTCGCGGCCTCGACCAGCGTGAGGACCTCGCCCGGGCCGACCACGGGCTCGACCTCTGCCCGCTCGAGGCCGCCGCTGCGCAGGATGCTGCGCTCGGACTCGCTGTCGGCGTAGCCCATGGAGATCCGGATCAGGAAGCGGTCGAGCTGGGAGTCGGGCAGCTCGAAGGTGCCGTGGTAGTCGTGGGGGTTCTGGGTGGCCACGACCACGAAGGGGCGGGGGAGCTCGTGGGTGGTGCCGTCGATGCTCACCCGACGTTCGTTCATGGCCTCGAGCAGCGCGCTCTGGGTCCGCGGGGTGGTGCGGTTGATCTCGTCGGCGAGCAGCACGTGGGTGAAGATGGGGCCGCGGCGGAAGGCGAACTGGCCGGTGCCGGGATCGAGCACGGAGACGCCGAGCAGGTCGGCGGGGAGCAGGTCCGAGGTGAACTGCACCCGCTTGAAGCGTCCGCCCAGCACCCGCGCGATGGTGGTCGCCAGGGTGGTCTTGCCCACGCCGGGGATGTCTTCGATGAGCAGGTGGCCGCCGGCGAGCACGGCCACCAGCGCCAGCTCGACCTGTCGGGGCTTGCCTCGCACGACGCTGCAGATGGCGTCGCGGATGGCGGCGATCCGCGCGGTGGGGGGGCTGACGTTGGGCGTCGCGTCGCTCAGGAAGACCCCCGGGGGTGGGCTAGAAGGGGCCCTGGCCCTTGTAGGTGCCGGTGACGTCCAGGGTGTAGGTGCAGCCCACCTGCAGATCGGGATCGTCGGTCTCGATGATCTCGAAGGTCTCGGTGCCGTGCCAGTCGACGCCGTCGTCGAGGTCGCAGGACTCGCCGCCCTGGCGGAGCGTGGCTTCGCCGGTGAGCTGCCACTTGACCCAGTACTCGTCGTTGGGGCCGCGGCGCTCGCCGACCAGGGGCGAGTCGTACTCGAGGGCGCAGCCGGTCATGATGCCCGAGGCGAAGTTCTCGGAGCCGATCAGGATCTCGGTGATGCTGCCGTCGAAGAACAGCGAGTAGACGACCGTTTCCTGGTAGGGCTGCGGATCGGTGGGATTGCAGAGGTCTTCGATCCCTGTGACCGTGACTTCCCAGTTGAAGGAGTCGGGGTCCAGGCCTTCTTCTTCACAGGCCATCAGGGGGATCAGGAGCAGGGGCAGTGCGCGGCGCATCGGGGGCCTCCGGGGCGCGTCCGTCGAGGTGGCAGTATAGCCGAGGCCAGGCGTCGCATCGACCCTTCGACCGTCCGTTGACATCGGGCCCTTCCGTGAATAGCTCACGGTCCCGCCCGCATGGGTTGTCCCCAGCGTTTCGTGCGGCTCCCGTGTACCCCCGAGCCCCAGCGAGCGCCCACGCCATCACCCCCGGCGCCTCCCGCGCCCACAGTCCCAGGGATCAGCAATGGCCGAGTCCAACCAGAAGATCTTCGTCGCCCGTGAGTCCGACCTCCAGCAGCTCCGCGATCGCCTCGACGCCGCCCGCAACGGCGACGGCGGCACCGTGGTCCTCCAGGCCCCCCTCGGCGGCGGCAAGCGCGCCCTGGTGGGCGAGCTGTCCCGCGCCGTCTCCGCGGCCGAAGACGACGTGCTGGTCTGGCGCCTCTCCTTCACCGAGGAAGAGGACGGCCTGCGCACGCTGCTGCGGCTCTACGCCACCCTCTACGCCCAGCTGCACCGCAACCAGCTGCTGCGGACCAAGGTGGAGATGGTGCTCAACGCCCAGATGCCGCGCCACCCCAAGCGCGTGCAGCAGTGGTTCACCTCCTTCATCGACGGCCTCAAGAAGGGCCCGAAGCAGGGCGAAGAGTCCTTCCAGGTCGGCCTGCCCCGCGACAACCCGCTGCTGGGCTTCGTCGAGATCGTCATGGGCATCGCCAGCAAGGTGCCGGTGCTGCTCGACATCCAGAACGTGCACTTCTGCCACAGCGTCGGTGTGCTCTCCATGCTCGAGGCCCTGATGGTCGAGTCCAAGGGCAACGGGCAGCTGCTCACCATCCTCTCCACCGAGCCCGTCAACGACGAGACCCGCGCGACCATGCCGGCGCCTCTGATCGACATGCTCGAGCGCCGGGCCGACGACTACACCGCCGTCGGCCTCGAGCCCTGGAGCGGTGAGCAGGTCTCCGCGTTCCTGGCCAGCAAGGGCATCGACGCCGACGTCGATGTCGATGGCCTCGTGGGCCTCACCAACGGCCTGCCCGGCTTCATCGCCGAGATCATCGAGTTCCTGCAGGGCGAAGAGCGCCTCACGGAGCGCTTCGAGGGCAAGAGCCTGGCCGAGCTGGTTCCCACCGCCGTGGACGAGGACGAGCTGGACGACGACGAGGACTCCTCCGAAGACGTCGAGGCCGACGCCAAGGCCCCCAAGCGCAAGGCCGCCGGCGCCGAGGACGCCCCCGCCGTGCAGCACGTCGCCGCGCTGCTGGGCCACAGCTTCCCCTCCGCCATCGTCGCCGACATCCTCGGCCTCGGCCGTGACTCGGTCGATGACCTGCTGGACGCCTGCGAGGACCTCTTCGAGGAGCAGCAGTACCAGGAGCAGCTCAAGTCCTGGCTGTACAAGTTCAAGCGCCCGTTCTTCCGCTTCGGCGTCCTGGACGCCAACAAGGACGAGGCCGGCAAGCAGCGCACCCTGCGCGTCGGTCAGTTCATGGAGCGCTTCCTGGCGCCCCGCGGCCACGAATTCCTCATCCGCACCCTGCGCACCTACGCCCTGGCCGGCGAGCAGCAGCGCGCCCTGTACGTCAAGTCCATGGCCCTGACCGCCGATCGCCCCGAGATGTGGGGCATGTGCCACGAGCTGGTGGGCAACTTCGACAGCATCGACTGGCCCGACCCCCTGCGCCGCACGGTCTACATGAACCTGCTCGAGCGCCTGGTCACCGCCGGCCAGGTCGAGCCCGCAGAGAAGCTCTTCAACGAGGCCATCCAGTGGGCCAGCGACAAGGAAGACCGCGGCATGCAGGCCTGGGTCCTCTTCGCCGGCTCCCGGTTGGACTACCGCCGCCAGGATCTCTACCGCGCCCGCGATCGCGCCAAGGACGCCCTGACCCTCTTCAAGGGCCTGGACGACAAGCTCAAGACCGGCGAGGTCCTGGGTCACCTGGCCATGATCGAGCTGTCCGACGGCAACCCCACCGCCGCCATCGAGCAGGTGGACGCGGCCGTCGAGGTGGCGGCGATCCCGCCCATCCAGGCCAACGCCGAGTTCGTGCGCGGCCTCGTCGCGCGCCGCGAGCGCAAGTTCGAGCCCGCCATCGAGCACTTCGGCAAGGCCAACGCCCTGGCCGGCCAGGCCGGCCTCGGCCCCCTGGCCCTCGAGGCCGGCATCAACATGGGCGAGGCGCTGCTGTACTCCAAGAAGGCCGCCCAGGCCGCCGACGTGCTCAACCGCTGCGTCGCCATCGCCCAGGGCCTGCGCAACCCGGTGCGCGAGCGCGCCGCGGTGTCCATGCTCGCCCAGGCCCAGTCGGCCCAGAAGAACCAGGAAGCCGCCCTGCGCAGCGCCCAGCGCTGCCTGGAGATCACCGAGCAGCTGCAGCTCAAGCAGTTCATCCCGGTCGACACCTACAACCTCGGCCTCTTCTCGCTGCTGGCGGGCAAGACCAACGAAGCCGTGGCCCTGCTCCGCAAGGCCAAGGGCCTGATGAACCCCAACGACGCGATGCTGTCGAAGGAGCTCAACTTCAACCTCGGCGGCGCGCTCAAGTCCATCGGTGAGTTCGCCGCTGCGGCCGAAGCCTTCGAGGCCTGCCTCGGCCCCGCTGCCCAGGCCCGCGACGCCCGCAAGCTGGTGGTCGCCCGCGCCGAGCTCGGCGACATCGCCGCCCAGCAGGGCGACACCGCCAAGGCCAAGCGCTTCCTCACCGCCGCCATGGAAGAGGCGGAGAAGGCCCAGCTCAAGGAAGAGCGCAAGCAGATCAAGCGGAAGCTCGAGAGCCTCTAGGCCCTCGCGTCCCGTCACGGACCCGCACCCCTCTCGGGTGCGGGTTCGGTGCTTCAGGGGGTCACGGTGGGATCACCCACTTGCCGCGGCTGACAGTGTGCACATCTGGATGCTATACAGCCCATCGTCCCATGCTCGATCCCTTCCGATCCCCAGAACCCAGGTCCGCCGCTCCCTTCGCGCCGGGCGTGTCCGCGCGTGTGGACCGCAGCTACCAGGCCCCCAGGGGCTGGCTGCGGCTGGTCTTGGCCGATGGCGCACCCCTCGCCTGGGTCACCATCCAGGGTGTGGGGAACCTCGAGGGGCTCGACGCCCTGCTCGGCTACCTCGACGAAGCCTCGGCCCTGCTCGCCCCCGGTGAGCGCGTGCGGATCCTGATCGACGTCTCCCGCGTGACCTACGTCCCGCCGCGGGTCCCGCTGGCGCTGGGTCGCTGGATCGTGGCCCACCAGCACCAGCTGGATCGTGCCGGGGTGGTGGTCTCCAACGGTGTGGTCCAGGTGCTCACCCGCACGGTCTTCCGCATCGCGGGGGTGCCCGGTGTGCGCATCACCACGGATTCCGCCAACGCGCGCCGCTGGGTGGGGTGAGCCACCGTCGCTGCGAGCATAGGAGATCTCCCCGCTGATCGAGGGAGGCCCTGTGTCCACGCTGCTGCCCGTCCTGCTCGCTTCGCTGATCTCCCTGGCCGACGAGGCCCCCACGCTGCTGCTGCGCCAGCCCACCGTCGCCGGTGAGCGCATCGCCTTCGTCTACGCCGGTGACCTGTGGCTGTCGGATCTCGACGGGGCCCAGCCCCGCCGGCTGACCGTGCACGAGGGCCTCGAGCGCGATCCCCACCTCTCCCCCGACGGGTCCCTGCTCGCCTTCACCGGCGAGTACGACGGCAACGCCGACGTGTTCGTGGTGCCCACCGACGGAGGCCAGCCCCAGCGGGTCACCTGGCACCCGGGCGAAGACGCCGTCCGGGGATGGAGCCCCGACGGCCGCATCCTGTTCCGCTCCGAGCGCGAGAAGGCCACCCGCAAGGGCGGGCGGCTCTACCTGGTTGCCCCCGACGGCGCCTGGCCCGAGGTGCTGCCCTTGCCCATGGCCGAGGACGCCAGCTACCGCGCCGACGGCGGCGCGTTGGCCTACACCCCCGTGGCCCCCGCCATCGGCTCCTGGAAGCGCTACCGCGGCGGCCAGGTCAGCTTCATCTGGCGCTACGATCCGGGCACCGCCGAGGTCAGCCTGGTGGACCACCCGGGCAGCAACGACCTCGAGCCCCTGTTCGTGGGCGACGACCTGGCCTTCATCTCGGACCGCGGCGGCGTGGCCAACCTCTGGGTGCAGCGGGCCGACGGCGGCGTCGAGCAGCTCACCCACCACGCCGACCTCGACGTGCGCTCTGCCGGCAGCGACGGCGTCACCGTGGTCTACGAGCAGGGTGGGCGCCTGCACCGCGTGGACCCGGCCAGCGGCGAGTCGAGCCCGCTGGACATCCGCGTCCAGGCCGACCTGCCCGCGGCCAGAGCCCACTGGGTCGATGTCTCATCGCGCATCGATTCCTTCGCCCTGTCCCCCACGGGCCAGCGGGCTGTCTTCGGCGCTCGGGGCGAGATCTTCACCGTCCCCGCCGAGCACGGCGACGTGCGCAACCTCTCCCGCAGCCCCGGCGTGAACGACCGCTACCCGGTCTGGTCCCCCGACGGCGCCACCGTGCTGGCCATCTCCGACGCCAGCGGTGAGTACGCCCTGGACCTGCTCGATCCCGCCGGCAAGGGGGCCGCGGAGCGGGTCTCCCTGGGCGAGGATGGCTTCTACTACCAGCCCGACGTCTCGCCGGACGGCGCCACGATCGCCTACACCGACAAGGCCCTGCACCTGTGGGTCATGGACCTCGAGCAGCGGGAGCCCGTGCTGGTGGCCGAGGACCCCTTCGATCACCCCCACCAGGCTCTCGAGGTGGCCTGGTCCCCCGACTCGGCCTGGCTGGCCTACACCAAGCACGGCCCCAACCACCTGCGGGCCGTCTACCTGTACGAGCTGGCCACGGGCCGGCACCTCCAGCTCTCCGATGGGCTGGCCGACGCCATCAGCCCCGCCTTCTCGAGCTGCGGCCGCTACCTCTACTTCGCCGCCAGCACCGACCAGGGTCTCAACACCGCCTGGCTGGACATGAGCCGGCTGCACCGGCCCCTGCACCGCAACCTGTGGGTGGCGGTCCTGGCCGCCGAGACGCCCTCGCCCCTGGCCCCCCGCAGCGACGAGGAGCCCGTGAAGGCCGACGAGCCCGAGGGCAAGAAGAAGAAGGGCAAGAAGGACGACGAGCCCGCCGAGGAGCCTGTGGTGGTCCGCGTGGACGCCGAGGGCCTGCAGGGGCGCATCCTGGCCTTGCCCGTGGACGCCGGCAAGCTCGACACCCTCCAGGCGGGCGCCGAAGGCCGCCTGTTCTACGTCGAGCACCCCGACCACGGCGACGCCGCGCTGCACCGCTACGACCCCGAGGAGCGCGAGGCGAGCGCTGTGGTCGAGGGCGTGAAGCGCTACACCCTGTCCGCCGACGGCGAGCACTTGCTCTACGAAGCCTCCGACGGCTGGGCCATCGTCGGCAGCGGCGACAGCCCCGAGGCCGGCGACGGCGCCCTGGACCTGGCCGACATGCGCGCCTGGTCCGACCCTGCCCTCGAGTGGCCCCAGATCTTCCACGAGGCCTGGCGCATCCAGCGGGACTGGTTCTACGACCCCGGGATGCACGGGGTGGACTGGGACGCCATGGCCGCCCGCTACGAGCCCTGGCTCGATCACGTGCGCCACCGCTCGGACCTCAACTATGTCCTCGGCGAGCTCATCGGTGAGCTGGTGGTGGGCCACGCCTATCGCTGGGGCGGCGACATCCCCGGCGCCGACACGGTGCCTGTGGGCCTGCTGGGCGCGGACCTGGTGCTCGAGGATGGCGCCGTGCGCATCGCCCGCATCTACGACGGCGAGCAGTGGAACCCAGATCTGCGGGCGCCCCTGGCGGAGCCCGGCCTGGACGTGGCCGAGGGCGACTGGCTGCTGGCTATCGACGGGGTGCAGGTCGATGGCGAGGCCAACCCCTACAGCCTGCTGGCCCACAAGGCCGGGCGCCGGGTGGTGCTCACCGTGGCCGACAGTGCCTCGGGCAAGAACCAGCGGGACGTCACCGTCCGCACCATCGAGCGGGAGCACCCCCTGCGCAACCGGGCCTGGATCGAGGACAACCGCCGCAAGGTCGACGATCTCAGCGACGGCCGCCTGGCCTACCTCTACGTGCCCAACACCTACATCGCCGGCTACGACGGCTTCACCCGCGGCTTCTACAGCCAGCTCGACAAGCAGGGCGTGATCGTCGATGAGCGCTTCAACGGCGGCGGCCTGGTCGCGGATTACATCGTCGATATGCTCCGGCGCCAGCCCCTGAACTGGCACGTCACCCGGCAGGGCGCGCCCTACCCCAGCCCCCTGGGCGTCATCCCCGGTCCGCGGGTCATGGTGGTCAACCAGTACGCCGGCTCCGGCGGCGACTGCCTGCCCCACTACTTCCGGCTGCTGGGCCTGGGGCCCATCGTGGGCACCCGCACCTGGGGCGGCCTGGTGGGCATCTACGGCTACCCCCACCTGATGGACGGTGGCATGGTCACCGCGCCGCGGATCGCCTTCTACGGCGCCGACGGCCAGTGGACCGCCGAGAACGTGGGCGTGGCGCCGGACGTCGAGGTGGAGATCACCCCCGCCGACTTCCAGGCCGGCCGTGACCCCCAGCTCGAGCGCGCGGTGGAGATCGCGCTGGAGGCCCTCGAGGCCGAGCCCTACGAGCGGCCGGAGCCGCCGGCCTTCCCCGACTACGGGCTGTAGCTGGTACCATCGGGGCATGACTCTCTCTGCGCTCGTCTTGCTCACCGCGGCTGTGTACACCGCCGACGCCACCACACCCCACCCCCACCAGGGCTCCATCAAAGCCTACGCGGGGGCGCCTCCGGTCATCGCCCTGACCGCCGACGAACAGGCCCGCCTGGCCGCCGGGGGCGTGGTCAAGCGGCAGGTCGACTACGGCGACGGCGGCCGTGGCGTGGCCGTGCAGGACATCCACGCCTCGCCCGAGCTCGTCTGGGATCGCATCCTGGACTACCCCGCCTACCCCCGCATGGTGGACAACGTGCAGGAGTGCGAGATCTACAGCCGCAGCGGCAACGAGATCAAGGCCCGCTTCGTCATCGGCGCACTGATGATGAGCATCGAGTACTTCATCGACCACGAGGTCCGGCAGGACGAGGGCTGGCTCACCTGGACCCTCGACTACTCCCGCGAGAGCGAGCTGGACGACTCGGTGGGCTTCTGGCGGGTGGAGCCGGTGGAGGGCCGGCCTGGCTACACGCGGGTGTTCTACTCGGTGGAGGTCAAGCCCAGCGGCTGGGTGCCCGGGCCCATCGAGGACTACCTGACCGACTCGGGTCTCACCAAGGCCACCGCATGGGTCAAGAAGGAGAGCGAGGCGGCGGCGGGTCACTGACGTTAGGTGCGGCGGGACCCCGCACCGCGAGGACCCATGACCGCCGCCACCGCCACCGCCGAGCCCAACCTGTTCAAGCGCATCGTCGATGACTACTGGGAGGGGCTCAAGGCCGTCTTCGGCTGCCCCCGCGAGATCTGGATCGCCTACATCGTCAAGGTGCTCGAGAGCCTGTGCTACTTCTCGAGCGTCCTGGTGCTGATGATCTTCCTCACCGAAGACATGGGCCTGTCGGATGTCAAGGCCGGCACCATCTTCGGCATCTTCTCGGCCAGCATGTCGTTCTTCATGCTGTTCGTGGGCTTCATCGCCGACTCCATGGGCATCAAGAAGGCCCTGCTGGTGGGCCTGATCATCGCCCTGGTGGGGCGGATCGCGATCACCTTCACGGTCTCGCCGTGGGTGGTCTACCCGGGGCTGTTCGTCCTGAGCGTCGGCTTCGCCTACATGATCCCGCTGCTGGCGGCGGCGGTGAAGCTGTTCTCCACCAAGAAGGCCCAGAAGTACGCCTTCTCCTGGTACTACGTCATCATGAACGTGGGCGCCCTGGTGGCGGGCCTGAGCCTCGACGCCCTGCGCTCCATCTTCACCGAGCCCATCGTCTTCGCCCTCGGGGGCATGGACCTCACGGTGCGGCCCATCCAGATCATCTTCCTGGTGGCCGTGGTGGCCACCGTCGTCTCCTTCGGGCTGGTCTTCGCCTTCGTGCGCACCACCATCCCCGAGCTGGAGGCCGAGCGCGCCGCGGAAGCCGCGGCCGCCAAGGAGGCCGCCGAGCCGGGCGCCCTGGCCCAGAAGGCCGAGGACGCCGAGGCCCCTTCCGAACCGGAGAAGAAGTCCTCCTGGCAGGTCATGAAGGAGGTCACCAGCGAGAAGACCTTCTGGGTCTTCATCACCTTCATCTTCCTGCTGGTGCTGGTGAAGATGATCTTCCAGTACAACCACTCGCTGTACCCGGTCTACATGGAGCGCATCGACCTGGCCGAGTGGACCGGCCGGCTGTACTCCATCAACCCCTTGATCATCATCTTCCTGGTGCCGGTCATGACCGCCATCACCGGCCGCATGTCGAGCTACAAGGTCATCGTGGTGGGCACCTTCGTCTCGGCGCTCTCGGTCTTCGTGCTGGGCTTCGGCGAGGCCATCGCGCTGATCATCATCTTCCAGATCGTGCTGTCCTTCGGCGAGGCCCTGTACTCCCCCCGCCTGTACGACTACACCGCGAGCATCGCGCCGCCGGGCAAGGAGGCCAGCTACATGGCCTACTCGAAGGCGCCCATGTTCTTCGCCAAGGTCGCCGCTGGCCCGGCCACGGGCATCCTGCTGGCCTCCTTCTGCCCCGAGGAAGGCCTCCGCAACACCGAGCTCATGTGGATCATCGTGGGCGCGAGCACCATGATCTCCCCCATCGCCCTGGTGCTCGGCCGCCGCTGGCTCGACGTGGAGGCCCGCAAGAAGCGCGAGGAGAAGGAGGCGGCCTGAGGTAGAGCCGTCAGCTATCAGCCCTCAGCTTCGTTCTGCCGGGTCTGCGGGGCCTCATCACCCTGGAGCGACGTCCAGTGCGACGCGCCGGTGCCCAGCTGCGGTGCAGCCCGGCTCTGGCCTCTCATGCGGGCTGACAGCTGATAGCTACCCCGGGACGATCCGCACGGTCGTCTTCTTGCCCTTCCACAGGGCCACCGCCCCGTCGTCGTCGAGCTGCTCGGGGCCGATGACCAGGCTCATGTCCGTCACCTTGGTCTTGGCGTCACCCAGCTTGATCGCGCCACCCTTGATCTGGCGACGGGCGTCGCCCTTGCCCTTGCACAGGCCGCAGTCGACCAGCAGATCCACGATGGGGATCGGCAGGGCGGTGACGTGGGTGGGGATGTCACCCTTCGCGCCGCCGCCTGCGAAGGCGGCCTTAGCGCCAGCCAGCGCTTGCTCGGCGGCGTCCTTGCCGTGGACGATGAGGGTGGCCTCGTAGGCCAGCCGCTCCTTGGCGTCGTTGATCTTCGCACCCTGGAGGGCCTCGAGGGCCTCGATCTCGTCGATGGGCAGGAAGGTGAACAGGCGCAGGAAGCGGCCCACGTCGGCGTCGGTGATGTTGCGCCAGTACTGGAAGTACTCGAAGGGCGACAGGCGCCCCGCGTCGAGCCACACGGCCCCCGCGGCGGTCTTGCCCATCTTCTCGCCCGAGGCGGTCATCACCAGGGGAGAGGTGAGGCCGTAGACCTCGCCCGGGCCCAGGCGGCGCACCAGGTCGAGCCCGGCCACGATGTTGCCCCACTGGTCCGAGCCGCCCATCTGGACCTTGCAGTCGTAGCGGCGGAACAGCTCGAGGAAGTCGTAGGCCTGGAGGATCTGGTAGTTGAACTCGATGAAGGACAGGCCCTTCTCGAGGCGGATCTTGTAGGACTCGGCCGCGAGCATGCGGTTGACCGAGAAGTGGCGCCCGACCTCGCGCAGGAACTGGATGTAGTTCAGCCCCAGCAGCCAGTCGGCGTTGTCCACCATGACGCCCGCTTCGCCGTCGAGATCGATGAAGCGGCGGATCTGGGCGGAGATGCCGGCCTTGTTGAGCTCGAGCTGCTCGTTGGTGAGCATGGCGCGCAGCTCGGTCTTGCCTGACGGGTCGCCGACCATGGCCGTGCCGCCGCCCACCAGGGCGATCACCCGGTGCCCCGCGCGCTGCATGTGCGCCAGGGCCATCAGCTGCACCAGCGAGCCGGCGTGCAGGGAGTCGGCGGTGGGGTCGAAGCCGATGTAGGCGGTGACGCGCTCGGTGGCGAACAGCTTGCGCACCGCGTCTTCATCGGTGCAGTCGGCCACGAAGCCGCGCGCCTTCAGGGTGTCGAACAGGTCCATGATGGCTCCATCGCCGTTGGATTCGAGGGCCTGGCTCTATTGAGGCCGGGGGGCTGTTGGCAAGGGGGGCCTGGGTCGATATCCTGTGCCGGACAACCCCCAGCGCGGAGTGAGACCATGCGCTTCTGGCTTCTGGCCCTGCCCCTGATGTTCGCCGTCACCGCTTGCGGCGAGGAAGACATCATCAAGGACGACACCGCCCCCGAGGGCGACACCGACACCGACACCGACACCGACACCGACACCGATGTCAGCTTCGCGGCCGATGTGCACCCGCCGCTCATCGACAACTGCGAGCGCTGCCACGGCGGCATGTCCACCGAGGCTGGCCTGTCCGTGAGCACCTACGGCGCCATCATGGGCTCCGGCTACGTGGTCGCGGGCGACAGCGCCGCCAGCGCGCTGATCACCGTCGGCTCCCACCACGGCAGCCCCTGGTTCGAGGCGGCGGACGAGGCCAACATCGCGGCCTGGATCGACGCGGGCGCGCTCGAAAACTAGGGCCGAAGCCGAGCTTCGGCGGCTTCGGCCGGTCGCGTTCGAGCCGACGACGGCTGCGCCGTCGCGGCTACAGGTGCGCGCGGGGCGCCGCCTCGCCCCGCCGGTGGGGCGTGAGTTGGCGTGGAGCCCAGGCCCGGACGCAGAAAGGCCCGCCCCTCGGATGAGAGGCGGGCCTCTTGGATGAGCGGAGGGGCTAGTCCTCGCGCTCGAACAGGCCGGCCGCGCCCATGCCGCCGCCGATGCACATGCTGACGATGCCGAAGTGCTTCTTGCTGCGCTTCATCTCGTGCAGCAGGGTGGCGGTGAGCTTGGCACCGGTGCAGCCCAGGGGGTGACCCAGGGCGATGGCGCCGCCGTGCAGGTTGACGCGCTCGGGATCGATGCCGGCCTTGCGGACGCTGTACAGCGCCTGGGAGGCGAAGGCTTCGTTGATCTCGAAGACGTCGATGTCGTCCACGGTCATGCCGTAGTGCTCGACCAGCTTGGGGATGGCGTAGGCCGGGCCCACACCCATCTCATCGGCCTTCACACCGACCACCTGGAAGCCCCGGAACACGGCCAGCACGGGCAGGCCGAGCTTCTCGGCCTTCTCGCGGGTCATGATCAGGTTGGCTGCGGCGCCGTCGCTGGTCTGCGAGGAGTTGCCCGCCGTGCTGCGGCCCGTGGTGGAGAACACCGTGCGCAGCTTGGCCAGCGCCTCGAGGGTGGAGGCCCGGGGGCCTTCATCCGTGTCCACCACCTTCTCCTTCAGCTCGGTTCCATCCCAGATCTTGACCTTGATCGGAACGATCTCGTCGTTGAAGGTGCCGTTGGCCTGGGCCGCCAGCGCGTTGGTGTTCGAGCGCAGGGCGAAGGCGTCCTGGTCCTCGCGGGAGATGTCGTAGCGGGTAGCCACGGTCTCCGACGTGGTGCCCATCGGGGCGTACATGGCCGGGTCCTTCTCCATCATCGTGGGGTTCGGACTCGGCTTCTGTCCGCCCATGGGGATCATGGACATGGACTCGACGCCGCCGGTGAGGGCGCAGTCGATCCAGCCGGCGTGGATGGCCGCCGCGGCCTGCGCCAGGGACTGGAGGCCCGAGGAGCAGAAGCGGTTGATGGTCATGGCCGGGACGGAGTCGGGCAGGCCGGCGCCCATGGTGGCGATGCGGGCGACGTTCATGCCCTGCTCGCCTTCCGGGAACGCGCAGCCGATGACGCAGTCGTCGATCTCGGCGGGGTCGAAGTCTGGCACGCGGGCCATGAGGCCCTTGATGCACTCGATCATCAGGTCGTCGGGGCGGGTGTTCCGGAGGGAGCCCTTGCCGGACTTGGTCACCGGGGTGCGGACCGCAGCAACCACCACGACGTCACGGGGGTTCTTATCGAACATGGTTTGTACCTCGTTTATGGGGTTGTTGGGTTAGTTCCGCAGGGGCTTGCCGGTCTGCAGCATGTGCTGGATCCGGGCCTGCGTGTCGGGATGGCCGCACAGGGACAGGAAGCCCTCGCGCTCGAGCTCGAGGATCTCCTGCTCGGTGACCCAGGTGCCGAAGGGACGGTCGCCGCCGGTCATGACCCAGGCGAGCTTCTTGCCCACGACCAGGTCGTGCTTGGTGGCCCAGCCGCCCTGGTTCATCTGGTACAGGAACAGCTCGATGGCCGCCCGGCCCGTGGGGCCCGGGACCTTGAACTTGACCTGACGCGGAGCCTTGTACCCGGCCTGGCGCAGACCCAGGACGACCTTCTTGGCGTCGAGGATGACGGCATCGGGGTCCAGGGTGATGCGGTCGGACGGACGCAGGTAGCGGACCTCGCGGGCGCCTTCGGCCGACACGGCCACGTGGGCCATGGCGATGTTCTTGTACGCCGCCTGGACGAAGGGGTTGGGGTCGTACTCGGTGCCCTCGGGGATGTCGCCCATGTAGCGGGCCAGCATCTCCTTGCAGCCACCGCCGGCAGGCAGCAGGCCCACGCCGACCTCGACGAGGCCGATGTAGGTCTCACCCAGCATCTGCGTGTGGGCGCACTGCATCGAGACCTCGCAGCCGCCACCCAGCACCAGGCCGCGGGGCGCGGTGACCACGGGGCGGGCGCTGTACTTGGCGCGCTGGCAGACGTCCTGCAGATCCTTGACCACGCCCTCGAGCATGTCCCACTGCTGGGTCGCCGCGGCCATGCCGACCATGAACAGGTTGGCGCCGGCGCAGAAGGCGTTGCCGCCCTGGTTGCCGATGACCAGGCCCTCGTACTTCTCGTCGTCGAGCAGGTCGAGCGCGTGGCTGTAGGTCTTGATGATGTCGGCGTCCAGCGCGTTCATCTTGGAGTGGAACTCGAGCAGCATGACGCCGTCGCCCATGTCCAGCAGGTCGCAGGACATGTTCTTCTTGATGACGACCTTCTTGTCCTTCTTGAGGTCCGGGATGAAGAACCAGCGGTCCGAGAACGGCACCGGCTTGGCTTCGCCCGACAGGGGGCACCAGTAGGTGTGGCGGCCGTCTTCCCAGGCGTAGAAGGTCTTGCGGCCGGAGGCCAGCATCTCGTTGACCCACGCCGGGACGGTGTAGCCGTCCTTCTCCATCTTCTTGACGGACTTCTTCACGCCGATGGCGTCCCAGGACTCGAAGGGCCCGAGGTCCCAGGCGAAGCCCCAGCGCATGGCGCGGTCGATGTTGACGATGTCGTCGGCGATCTCGGGCAGGCGGTTGGCCGAGTAGATCAGGGTGTCCGCGGTGCAGGCCCAGGCCAGCTGCGCGCCGGCGTCCTTGCCGTAGACCATGGCCTTCATGCGCTTGCCGGGATCCTCGTAGCCGCGGGCGGCGCCGATGGAGCCGAACTTCGGCTTGTCCTTGGGCTTGTACTCGCCGGTGCGGTAGTCGCGGACCAGGATGACGCGCTTGCCGTTCTCGTCCTTGGTCTTCTTGTAGAAGCCGCCGCGGGTCTTGTTGCCCAGGGCGCCCTGCTCGACCATCTCCACCAGCCACTGGGGCGGCTTGAAGTAGTCGCGGCCTTCGTCCTCGGGGCAGCCGTCGTAGACGGTGTTGAGCACGTGGACCAGGGTGTCGAGGCCGACCAGGTCGGCGGTGCGGTAGACGGCGGACTTGGGGCGGCCCATGGGGGCGGCGAAGACGGCGTCGACCGCCTCGATGCTCAGGTCCATGGCTTCCATGTGCTTGAACACGGAGGCGATGCCGTACACGCCGATGCGGTTGGCGACGAAGTTGGGGGTGTCCTTGCCGTAGATGATGCCCTTGCCCAGGACTTCTTCGCCGAACTTGGCGGTGGCTTCCATGACCTCGGGGAGGGTCTTCTCGCAGCCGACCAGCTCGAGCAGCCGCATGTAGCGGACCGGGTTGAAGAAGTGGGTGACCAGGAAGTGCTGGGCCATCTCGTCTTCCATCACGGCGGACATGGCCGCGAGGGAGAGGCCCGAGGTGTTGGAGGTGACGATGGAGCCGGGACGGCGGTTCTCGGCGACCCAGGAGAACACCTTCTTCTTGATGTTCAGGTTCTCGATCACCACCTCGATGATCATGTCGCACTCCGCCAGGAGCGCGGCATCATCCTCGTAGTTGGCGGGGGTGATCATCGCGGCGTCCTTCTTGGTGTAGAAGGCCGCGGGGCGCAGCTTCGTGGCGTTCTGGATCCCGTCGATGGCCAGCTTGGAGCGCGGCTCGGCGCCCTGTGGCACGATGTCGAACAGGACCGAGGGGATGCCGGCGTTGGCGAGGTGCGCGGCGATGCCTTGCCCCATCACTCCAGCGCCGAGCACGGCGACTTTCTTGATCTCGTAGCCCATCATTCCTCCGGGTTGGGGGGTAGTGAATGAATGCTCATTCACCAACCTGAAAGGCATAACGCTGCGGCCATTCGACGCAAGGGAAAGGATGATGCCGGGCGTCCCCGTGCTCACGTCAGCTCGATCACCGTCCAGGCGTCGCCGCCTTCACCCTCTTCCGCGGCCCGCCAGCGGCGCACGTAGCGGGAGGACCTGGCCCAGCGGCGCAGGCCCTCCTTGAGCACGCCGGTGCCGTGGCCGGTGAGCACCCAGGCCACCGGCTCCCCCCGCAGGACCAGGGTGTCCAGGAACAGCTCGGTGTTCTCGAGGGCCTCTTCCAGGCGCTGTCCGCGCAGGTCCAGGCTGTTGCCCGGTCGGGCCACGCCGCCCCAGCGCCCGTCGTCGTGGCGCTGGGCCACGGGGGCCTGGCGAGGGGGCTTGCGGGGCTTCTTGCGGCCCCCCTTGCCGGGTCTGGCGGGCGCGGGCTGCCGGGCCACCAGGATGAGATCGGCGAGCTTCACCCAGGAGCGCAGGGTCCCCACCTGGACCTGCACCCGGCCGTCGGCCTTGACCTCCACGACGGTGGCGTCCCGGCGCAGGGAGCGCACGGTGACCCGGTCGCCCGGAGCGAGGGTGGCGGGGGCTTCGCCCTCGGGCTCGGGCTCGGCCACGCCCTGCTCCACCTCCTGGCGGACGCTCCTGACCTTGTCGAGCAAGCGGCCCGCGTCCTCCATGCCGGGGTTGCGCTGCAGGCCCGCGATCAGGCGCTTGAGGCCCTCCTCGCGCTTGCGGAGCCGCTGGCCGAAGTCCGCGGCCACCCGCTGCTCGATGCTGCGGCGGCGCTCATCGAGCTGGCGCTGCTTGGCCTCGAGGGCGGCGCGCTGGGAGCGGAGCTCGGCCTCATCGGCGGCCAGGGCCTCCCGGCGCTCCCGCTGCTGCTGCTGCTCCGACTCCACCTGCTCCATCAGGGCCGCGAGATCGGTGGCGCGGGTCCCCAGCAGGCCCTCGGCCCGCTCGATGATGCCCGCGGGCAGCCCGAGGCGTCGGGCGACCCCCAGGGCGTGGGACTGGCCCACCAGATCCGGCAGCAGCCGCCAGGTGGGGTGCCCGTCGAGGTACTGGGCACCCATCAGCGCGAAGCGGGGGTCTTGCCCGGCCAGGGCCTTGAGCTCCAGGTAGTGGGTGGTGACCACCGCGCGGGCCCCGCGCTCCACCATGGCCTCCATGGCGGCCCGGGCCAGGGCGGCGCCCTGGGCGGGGTCGGTGCCCACCGCCACCTCGTCCACCAGCAGCAGGGCGCCGGGGGCAGCCTGCTCGATCATCTTCGACATGATCAGCAGGTGGCCGGAGAAGGTCGAGAGGTCCTCGTGGATGGTCTGCAGGTCGCCCACGTCTGCCAGCACGGCGTCGAACCAGTCGACCCGCGAGCCCTCGGCGGCGGGGAAGGGGATGCCCGCCCGCACGAACAGGGCCGCCAGGCCGATGGTCTTGAGCGCCACGGTCTTGCCGCCGGCGTTGGGGCCGGTGAGCACGAGGCCGGGGTGGCTCTGGTCGACGGTCAGGTCGTTGGGCACGACCTCGACCCCCCGCAGGGCCAGCACGGGGTGCCGGGCCGTGCGCAGGTCGATGACGCCGTCGGTGCCAACCCGTGGGATGTGCCCGCGGAGGGCGCGGCCCAGCGCGGCCCGGGCGCAGGCCAGATCGATGCGGATCGCCGCGGCGATGGAGGCCTCGATGGCGGGCACGTGCACGGCGATGGTGCTCGACAGCAGCGCCAGGATGCGGTGCTCTTCCCGCCGCAGCTGGATCTGCAGGCTGGCGAGCCGGTTCTGGGGCTCGACCACCTGGGAGGGCTCGACGAACGCGGTCTCGCCGCTGTTCGAGGTGTCATGGACGATGCCGACCTTGGATCGCCGCGCGGCCTTGACCGGCACCACGAAGCGGCCCTCGCGCTCGGTGATGTAGCGGTCCTGCAGGGCGTCACCCAGGGCGTCACCCTTCAGGAGCTCGTCCAGGATGCTCTGGATGCGCTTGCGGGTGGTCCGGATGCCCCCGCGCAGCTCGGCGAGCTCCGGCCAGGCGGCGTCGGCCAGCTGTCCGCTGTCGTCGAAGGCGCGCTCGAGGGTGTAGAGCAGCTCGCCGTCGACCTCGATGGGCTGGGCCAGGCTGTCCAGGGTCGGCAGCTCGGCGGCGCGGGCCTCGATCCAGTGTCGGACGTTCCACAGGCCCCGCAGCCCCCGCGTGGCGGTCTGCAGCTCGGGGATCTCGAGCACCGCGCCCTTCTTCGCCCGCCCCAGTGCTGGACGCAGGTCGGTGACCTCGCCCACCGGCGGGCTCTCGCCCTCGGCGTGCAGCGTGGCCAGCTCGCGCACTGCGGCGAAGCGGGCGAGGGCGGCGTCGCGGTCCGGGGCCATGGCGCCGCGGTGGGCGGCCTCGGCCCCCATCACGGTGCGCGCGTGGCGGGACAGGTGGTCCAGGACCACCGTCCAGTCCAGCGCCTCGGTGCTGTGTTCGTGCAGATCCATGGTGGCTCCCGGCCCCCCGGCTAGCCGGAAGACGCCCCCGGGTCCAGCCCTGGGGCCCTAAGTCTCCGGGAAGCCGAAGCCCTTGTGCCGGAAGAGCATGGAGCAGACCTGGACCACGCCGGCGTCGTAGGCCTTGCCGGACTCGCCCTCGACGTACTCGAGGGCGTGGGCCAGGCCCCGGGCCGGGCGGTAGGGCCGGTTGGAGCTGGCGGCCTCGACGGCGTCTGCCACGGCGATGATCCGGGCCTCGAGCAGGATGTGCTCGCCCTCGAGCCCCCGGGGGTAGCCGCTGCCGTCCATGCGCTCGTGGTGCTGCCGCACCATCTCGGCCACGGGCCACGGGAAGTCCAGGGGGGCCAGGATCTGGTAGCCGATCTCTGGATGCTCGCGGATGAGCCGCTGCTCGATGGCCGACAGCTGGCTGGGCTTGGACAGGATCTCGACGGGGACCGAGATCTTTCCGAGGTCGTGGACCAGGGCGCCGATGGTGATGCCCGCCACCTGCTCGGAGCTGAGGCTCATGGACCTGGCGATGGCCGCGGCCAGGCTGGCCACCCGGCGCTGGTGACCCGCGGTGTATGGATCGCGCTGCTCGACAAGCTGGGAGAGCGCGGAGGCGGTGCCCTCGACCGCGGTGCGGAGGGCGCGCACCAGGCGGTCCTTCTCCTGGCGGGCGTGGTGGGCCTCGGTGACGTCGCGCCCCACGGACTGGTAGCCGGTGAGCACGCTGTCCTGGTCTCGCAGCGGGCGATCGCTCCACTGGAGCCAGTGCACCTGGCCGTGGGCGTCCCGGTGGCGCTCCTCGGCGATCTCCACCTGGGTCTCGTCGGACAGCATGACGAAGCCGCCGGCGCCTTCGGCCTGAGCCTGGCTGGTGGCGGGGGTGCGGACGCGCTCGCCTCGCCAGTCGGTGTCGGTGAGGCCGAAGAAGCGCAGGAAGGCGGGGTTGGCGAAGGTCAGGCCTCCGTCGGCGTCCGTGCGGCACAGCAGCTCGGCCTGGTCCTGGACGGCGGCCCGGTGTCGCGCCTCGGACTCCTGCAGGCGGCGCTCGTCGGCGCGGCGCTGCAGGGCGGCGCCCAAGGTGCCAGCCACCGCGCGCAGGGCGTCGGCTTCGGGCGAGGACCAGACCCGAGCCCGGCGGCAGTCCTCGAGGCCCACGAGCCCCCACAGCTGCTCGTTGACCCGCACCGGCGCCATCAGGATCGACTTGATGCCCTGGTTCTCGAGGAAGGGCCGGAGCGCCGGGTTGAGCATGGGCAGCGGGCCACCGGGGACCTCGTCCCGCTCGAGGCGCTCGAGCAGGTCCACGTAGGTGTCCAGCCCCGCCGGGGCGTTGCTGCGCTTGAGGGAGAAGACGCGCTGCCGGGTGCCCTTGGCCTTCCAGGTGTATTCAGCCACCAGCCGCGGCGGGCCCTGCCTGCGGGGGCGGATGCTGGCCACGTTGACCCTGGACAGATCCAGGGTGTGGCCGAGATCCCCCAGCAGGTCCACCAGGGCGAGATCCCAGTCGTCGGAGCGCATCAGGCCGCGGGCGCCGCGGGAGAGGGCCGAGAGCATGGCGTCCCGTCGCCGGAGGGCCTCCTCGGTGGCCAGGCGCTCGTAGACCGAGCCGGCCAGCTCGGAGACGAAGGCCAGCACGGTGGCGTGGCGCTCGTTGAAGGCGTTGGGGCGTGCCGAGGCCAGGCCCACGGTGCCCACGCCACCCCGGGTGGTGACCACGGGGAAGAACAGCCTCGAGCGGACCTCGAAGGAGCGGGGGGAGGAACGGCTGAGGCGCTGCTCGTCGCGGTCCACGTCGGGCACGTGGAGTACGCGCCCGGTGCGGACCACCATGCCGGGGTGGCGGCCCCAGGCGCTGCGCTCGGCCTCGGTCCGCTCCTTGGGGGTCATGCCGTCGGCCTGGGCCAGCTTCAGGCTGCCGTCCACCAGATCCTGGAGGTAGACCGCGGCGTACTCGATCTTGACCTGGGCCCGGACGAAGGCCATCGCGGCCTCGCCCAGCGCGTCGAGGGAATGCACCTCGGCCAGGCGGCGGGAGAAGGCGCGCCAGTTCTCGAGGACCTCGGGGGTGACCAGCTCGCCCCGCCCGGCCTTGTCCGTGCCGCGCCCCGCCCGGCGGGAACGCCGCGCGCGGCTCCTGCGAGCCCGCGCCAGCTCCCGCTGGCGCTTGACGGTCTCGGCGCTGTCTGGCTGATCGGTTGACATGGGCGCACACGGCTCGGGCCGCTGCGGTCATACCACATCGACGACGGCGAGGGTAGAGGTTCGCCGGTAC
>CAYZVO010000053.1:0-41893 GCA_964481655.1 uncultured Enterobacterales bacterium
CAGCCTTCGGCGGCGTCGCCGGGCAGCGTTCGAGCCGACGAGCCAGAGGCTCGCGGCTCAACGCCGCCGAGGGAGGGTGGCGGCGTCGCCGGGCAGCGTTCGAGCCGACGAGGGAGGGTGGCGGCGACGTGACCGGGCAGATGGACTCTTCCACAAACCCCTGACCACCGTGCCCTTCCCCTCCACCACCGCGGCGCGGTAGACTGTCGCCCTCGCTCTCGGCCCTTCCTGCGGGCCGTCCCAGCACCGTTCGGTAGGTGAACATGCTCCATCCACCCCCGGCAACGCGCCAACTGGCGACCTGGTTCGGCGCCCTCGCGCTGCTCCTGGCCATCGCGCTGCCCGCCCCCCTCCTCGCCGCCGATCTCGCCGTGGTCAAGACCATCACGGAAGGCGAAGGCACCAACTGGCGCAAGGTCGACATGTCTGCCGGCACCGTCTGCGTGCGCGGCGGTGTGTCCACGCCCCTGCGCCCGGGCTTCGACCTGGACGAGGGCGACCGCATCCAGACCAACAACTCCCGCGTGTTGCTCGACATGGGCGACGGCCTGACCCTGTTGGTCCAGGAGCACTCCGACCTCACCCTGGGGCTGCGCCGCATCGAGCAGACCAAGGGCGGCGTCTTCTACACCGCCGATGCGCCCTTCGAGATCGGCGTGGGCGAGGTCCTGGTGGCCGTCGAGGGCACCCGCTTCCTGGTGGAGGGCTTCGATCCGGTCGTGGTCGCGGTGGACCAGGGCCAGGTCCGGGTCACCGCCAAGGAAGAGCCGGTGCTGCTGGCCTCGGGCGAACACGTGGAGACCAAGCAGGGCCACATCCCGGGCGGCGTGCGCTCCATGGGCATGGGCGAGAAGCGCGCGACCTGGGACGGCACCTGGATCAAGGGCGAGCCGCCCCTGTCCGCCGGCTTGATCGTGGGCGGCGGCCTCGTCGGTGGCGCGGGCCTGTCCACCCGGGTGCAGGTCGGGCTCGAGCTGCCCGCCAACCTCGAGGCCCTCGTGGACCTCGGCGTGGGCATCCCCTTCTCCCGTGGCGGCATCCTGGCCCCGGTGGGGCTGGGCGTGGCCTACGAGATCGGTCCGGCCTCGGTCGGCGCAGAGTTCGTCACCGCCTTCGACAGCTACACCAAGACCTGCGGCGGCAAGTACACCGCGCTGCACTTCGGGGGCGTGGCCACGGCACAGGCCGGCCTGCCCCTCACCCGCCGCCTCTCCCTCGTGGGCGCGTTGCGCGCCGGCTGGGTCGCACAGCCGCTGGTCGACCTGGGCGTCGGCGTCGGCATGGGGTTCTGAACATGCGCCTCTTCACCACCCTCACGTTCTCCGCCGCCGCCCTCGCGCTGCTGGCCGGCCTCCCCGCCTGCTCCATCGTCCTCACCGACGATCCCTGCGGCACCACCGACGACACCGGGCCGCCAGACAGCGAGCCGGAAGGCGACACCGACACCGACACCGACACCGACACCGACACCGACACGGACGCCGACAGCGACACGGACGCCGACACCGACTACGACTTCGCCTCCATGGCGGTGGGCGGTCGGCACAGCTGCGGCCTGACCCGCTCCGGCACGGTCCACTGCTGGGGTGACGACAGCGACGGTCAGTCCACCGTCCCCAGCGGGGTCACCTTCACCGCCATCGGCGCCGGCCGCTCCCACAGCTGCGGCGTGGACGACCAAGGCGTGGTCAACTGCTGGGGCAACGACCGCTTCGGTCAGCTGCAGGCCCCGCCGCGGCCCGTCAACCAGCTCTGGGTCGGAGGCGACCACAACTGCGCCCTGCTCGGCGGCGGCACGGTGGAGTGCTGGGGCTTGAACGACGACGGCCAGGCCACCCTGCCCAAGGGCGTGCAGCTCACCAAGCTCGCGCTGGGCGCCGTGCACACCTGCGGCCTGGACTTCGACGGGCTCGTCCACTGCTGGGGCGCGGATCGCGGTGGCTCGGTCTCCGCGCCAACCACCGACGCCTTGAACAGCATCACCGCCGGCTCCGACAACAGCTGCGGCCTCACCGCCAAGGGCGCACCCGTGTGCTGGGGCTCCGACGACCAGGGCCAGTCCACCCCGGCGGGCAAGCAGTACACCCACATCGACGCCGGCAACCAGTTCACCTGCGCCACGCCGGGCGACGGCCGCATCGAGTGCTGGGGCAAGGACGATCAGAACCAGAGCCGCCCGCCCACCAACGTCGACTGGCTGCGCGTGGACACCTCCGTCACCGGCGCCCACGCCTGCGGCACCTACGTCTCGGGCAAGAGCGGCGGTGTGATCTGCTGGGGAGACAACTCCTCCGGCCAGACCGACGTCCCCGGCTAATCTGCCCCCAGGCTGCGGCGCTCCCGGGCGCTGACCGGCTCGCCCGCCAGCAGTCGCTGGTGGGAGGACCGGAGCGCGTCGAGCCGCGGGTCGTCGGGGTGGGCCTCGAGGGCCTGGCCTTCCCTCACCAGGGCGCGCAGGGTGTCCGCGGCGAGCTGCTCGCGCAGGGGGACGCCGGGGTAGGCCTCCCGCACCCAGTCCGCCCAGGGCCCCAGCCCGGGGTCGCCCTCCAGCTCGGCCCAGGTCGCGGCGCTCGCGCTGATGTGCCGCTCGAGAGCGCCGTGGCTACCCGGCCGGACCGTCGAGCCCACCACCACCCCGGGCCAGCGCCCGATGCGCCGATGGTCCACCGTGCTCGGGGAGCCGTCATGGCCGGCATCGACGGGCCCAGGCGCGGGATCCCCCGGGCGGATGAAGCCCACCTCGATCTTCTCCTGCAGCGCCGGCGGGACCGGGGGCGCGAGGGGCTGCTGAGCGGGCAGGGCGCGCGCCAACAACACCCCCACCAGCAGCGCCAGCGCCGCCGGGTACCAGGCGATGACCCGGGCCGGGATGCGGGTGTCAGTGAAGCTCGGCGCCAGGCGCCATGCCCGTTCCAGGCGCACGCAGCACAGGGCCCACAGGCCCAGGCCCAGCAGGCTGGCTCGCGCCTCGAGCGCCAGGCCCTGCGGCTCGAGGAGGAACGCCAGCGCCGTGGCCAGCGCCGCGCCCCCGGCCACCGGAGCTGACCAGCGCAGCTCTGCCCGATCGCCGAGGGGCCACACGAGCAGGTGCAGCAGCGCCGGGTAGAGCAGGGGCAGGTAGAGCACGTGGAAGGCGGCGGCGCTGCTCCCCAGCCAGGCGCAGAGCATGGCCATCACAGCCAGCAGCACGCCCCTCGAGGGTCGCAGGACCACCGCGGGCAGCCCCACCGCGACGGTGAGCAGGAGCAGCGGGTTGCCGTGGAACGAGGCGAGGAAGGCCAGCCAGTCGGGCGGGCGCACGTGCCGGGCGGCCCAGTCGGGGTGGATGGCCGCCTGGAAGCGCACGGTCTGCAGCACGCCGTCGAGGATCTCGAGGGGGGCGAGCCACAGGGAGGCCAGCCCAATGGCGAGCAGCCCCACCAGCGCCGCCGCCAACCCCGCCCACCAGCGCCGGGCTGCGAGCAGCGGCAGCAGGAGCAGCCCGGGCACCAGCTTCACGGCAGCCCCGAGCCCCAGCAGCAGCCCGGCCGCGGTGCTGCGCCGACCCGCCACCGCCGCCATGGCCCCCGCCATCAGCAGCGCCAGCAGCATGTTGGCCTGGCCCAGGCGCACGCACTCCGAGCTGGCCGGGATCAGCAGCAGCGCCAGGAGCCCCGCCGGGGCCGCGATCCATCGGCTTCGGCCCGCGCCGGGCAGCAGCAGCCCCGCCAGCAGGCCGCAGCCCAGCAGCGACGCCAGGAGCAGCCCCCGCCACAGGGCGACGAAGTCCGGCCACGCCAGGCCCGCGCCGGGGCGCAGCAGCGCCGGAAGGGTGGCTGGGTAGAGGGTGCTGTAGGTGGCCGCACGGGCTCTCAACGCCCGGGCCTCGTAGCTCGCCTGCAGGTCCTCCCGCGCGCCGGGATCGCCCCCCTCGGCCAGGGTCACCGTGGCCAGGTAGACGGGCAGCGCGTCGGCCGCCTCGTCGGCGGGCGCACGCAGCGCCGCGCTCCCCACCCGCGCACCCTGGACCACGCAGAGCAGCGCGAGCAGCACGGCCGCTGCGATGGGGACCAGCCTGCGCACGGCGGCAGGATAGCACCTTGCCCGCACCCCCGGCCCACGCTAGGCCACGCCCATGTCGAGGCGACTCTACTCCATCCGCGGCAACGACCAGAAGCTCGACGGCGGAGCCATGTTCGGCAACGCGCCCAAGGCGCTGTGGGAGCGCTGGGCCGCGGCCGACGAGCAGAACCGCATCGAGCTGGCCACCCGGGCCATGCTGGTGCACGAGGGCGACCGCTTCGTGCTGTTCGAGGCGGGCATCGGCGCCTGGCTCTCCCCGCGCCTGCGCGATCGCTACGGCGTCGCGGACGACGACAACCGCATCGTGCGCAGCCTCGACCTGCACGGCCTCACCCCGGCCGACATCCACGTGGTGGTCCTCTCGCACCTCCACTTCGACCACGCCGGGGGGCTGCTGTCGGACTGGCGCGAGGGCGCGAAGCCCGAGTTGGTCTTCCCCAACGCCACCTTCCTGGTGTCCCAGCGGCACTGGCAGCGGGCCACCAAGCCCCACGACCGCGACCGCGCCTCGTTCATCCCCGAGCTGAACAGCCTGCTGGCCGGCAGTGGGCGCCTCGCGCTGGTCGAGGGGGACTCCCACCCGCTGCTGGGGCCGGGCTACCGCTTCCACTACTCGGACGGGCACACCCCCGGGATGATGCTGACGGAGCTCGACGGCGACCACGGGCCGCTGGTCTACGGCGCCGACCTGGTCCCGGGGCGCGCCTGGGTCCACACCTCCATCAGCATGGGCTACGACCGCTTCCCGGAGCTGCTGCTGGACGAGAAGCGCGCCCTGCTCGGCTCCCTGGCCAAGCGCCACGGCCGCCTCTTCTACGCCCACGACCCCAGCACGGCCATGTCCCACATCACCCGGGACGCCCAGGGTCGCTTCGGCTCGGCCAACAACAAGTCCTCGGTCCGGGGGCTGGCGGTCTAGCCCTCGGCGCTCCCCTCTGGTAGGATGCCCCCATGGCACCGACGATCCTCGCCCTGCTGCTCCTGGCCGGCTCCAGCCGCGCCGACGAACCCATCGGCACCATCGACGGTGGCCCCGTGGGGGTCGGAGAACACCGCGTGTCCATCGGCCTCAAGGGCGGAGCCTCCTTCCTCGCCGGCGGCCAGGGCGCCGCCTACGCCCCGGGACCCGCCACGGGGCTGCTGGTGGACTTCCCCTTCAGCGAGTACGCCGGCTTCACCATCGGGCTCGGCTACGCCACCCACCGGGTGCGGGACGCCAACGCCCTGTTCGAGCAGGACGACCTGGTGCTCCCCATCGACCCTGCCAACGTCACCGGCAACCAGCACCACCTGCAGGGCGACATCGGGCTGCGCTTCGACCTGAACATGAGCGATCCCACTCGCTACAAGCCCCGGGCCGTCACCGCCGCGCCCTGGTTCCGCCTGGCCGTGGGCGCGAGCATGACCGACACCCTGCTGTACGTCGCCTCCACCGGCGGCCGCGAGCCCGCGCGCACCCGGCGGGCCCACGCCCTGCTCTGTCCGGCCATCGGGTTCACCGTGAACCTCCCCCGGCTGGTCAGCTTCGGGCTCTCCCTGCAGAGCATCACCATGTTCGGCCTGGACCACGACGAGGTCGAGAACACCGACGCAGTGCGTGCCGTGTTCCGCTTCCAGCCGGCACTGGACGTGCTGTTCCGGTTCTGAGCACCGGCTGGATGGCCTCCCGCTCCAGCGTCGGTCCCCTGCTGCACTGGCTGCTGCTGGGGGGGGTGATCGGCCTGGCGCTGCTGCTGGTGCTGAGCCGGCCCCTGCCCACGAACGACTACAACATCTACGTCGCCCTCGGGCGGCAGATGTTCGCGATGGGCGGCCTGCTGGAGCGCGACCCCTTCTCGTTCACACAGCACGGAGAGCCCTTCCAGCACGCCTCCTGGGGCTACGCCGTCCTCTGCGCGCTCAGCCACGAGATCAGCGGCTACCAGGGGATCCGCGCGCTGCTCGCCCTGGCCACCGCCCTCACCCTGGGCGGGGTGGGGTGGCGGGGGCGGGCTGCGGGGGCGGGCCCACGGGCCGCGGCCGTGGGCGTGCTCTACGCCTGGGTGATGCTGCTGCAGAACCTCGGGGCGCGGGGCCAGACCCTCATCTACCCCCTGTTCCTGCTGATCGTCGCCCTGCTGCTGCGTCCCCCGCGCCCTTGGCTCGGCGCCCTGGCCGGGCTGCTGATCGCATGGATCTGGACGCAGCTGCACGGCTCCTTCCCCATCGCCCTGCTCCACTGCGGGGCGGTGGCTGTGGGTGGAGCCATCACGGCACGGAGCTGGCGCGCGGGGCTGCCCGCAGCCGCCATCGGGCTGGGGGTCCTCTGCGGCACGATGCTGGGCCCCTACGGGCCCGGCATCTGGGGCTACATCCACGCCAACGGCGCCGTGCCGCGGGATCGGGGCATCCTCGAGTGGTACCCGCCCAGCCTGCTGTCCTTCGAGGGTGTGCGCCTGGGCCTGGCCTTGACCACCTGGGCCGCCCTGCTGGCCTGGCGTCGGGGCCGCTTGGCCGCCGCGGACTGGCTGCTGCTGCTGGGCTTCGGGGCCATGTCGCTGACCGCGACGCGGATCATCGCCTGGCTGGGCCTGGCCACCGCCGTGCCCCTCGCTTTCCTGCTCACCTCACCGGCCCGGCGTGGCGCGCCGTGGCCCGCGGCCAGCCCCCGTCAGCGCTGGGTGCTGGCGGTCATCGGGCTGGCCTGGATCGCCCTCATCGCCCGGGGCACCCCCGCCGCGATCACCCTGGCCCCCGACACCCCGGTGGCCCTCGCCGATCGGCTGGCCGAGGAGCCCCCGGGGCGCCTCTTCGCGCCCATGGAGGCCAGCAGCTACCTGGCCTGGCGCTTCCACGAGCCGGGGGTGTCCGATGAGCATCCCCTGGGCCGGATGGCGCGCCCATACTTCTTGGACATGCGGGTGTGGATCTGGAGCGACGAGGTCTGGTCCGAGTTCGAGTCGATCTCGGCCGCCGAGCCCGGCTGGGACGACGCCCTGGACCGCAGGGAGGTCCGCTTCCTGCTGCTGTCCCACAGCTACCATGGGGCCGGCCTGCTGCCGGCGGCCAAGGCCTCGGAGCGGTGGGAGCTACTGGCCGAGGACCCCACGGGAGCGCTCTTGGTTCGCGTGGATTAGAGGGCGCGCTGGAGGTCGGATCCGTGCTGAACAGGATGTCCAAGCTCTGGCGCCTCACCCCGCTGACCGCGGGCGAGGTCGCCCCCGCACTGTCCCTCACCGCCGAGGAAGGCACCTGGATCAAGATCCGGGACTTCCAGGGCCACCTCAACGTGGTCCTGGTGTTCTTCCGCTCCCTGCGGGACGACGCCACCGAAGACGCCCTCCGGCAGCTCGACGCCATCACCGGCCCCCTCGAGCAGCTGGACACCATCGTCTTCGGCGTGACCCACCACCGCACCGATGACCTGCGGGACTTCCGCGCCCGTCTGGGGTTGAACTACCACCTGGTCTACGACCCGATGGCGCTGACCGCCCGCAAGTTCGGCTGCTCCGGTCGGGTGCGCCCCTACGTCCGCCCCTCGCTGGTGGTGGTCGACAAGCAGGGCGCGGTGGCCGGCTCCTACGACGAGTGGCCCGACGCCCAGGCCCTGCTGCAGGCCATCGCCGATCTCGAGGGCCGCGACGTGCCCGAGCAGCTCGAAGAGCGAGCCTTCACCGGCGTGCGCGATCCCGGCGCCCCGGCCGACGAGGTCCGTGAGATCAACGGCCCCGACGCCCGCGCCCTGCTCGAGGACCCGGACTCCGTGTTCGTGCTGCTGGACGTGCGCACCGCCGCCGAGCACGAAGCACACCACCCCAGCGGCGCCCTCAACATCCCCCTCGACGAGCTGCCCCACCGCTACCAGGACATCCACCAGAACACCGACATCATCTGCATCAGCCAGACCGGTGGACAGTCCACCACCGCGGCGGAGTTCCTCACCTCGGTGGGCATGTCCAATGTCTACACCGTCTCCGACGGCATGGCCTCCTGGCCCGGCGCCCCGGACGCCTAGCGGAACATCGCCCCCCCGCTCGGGTGTTGCCCGAGCGTCACGTCCCCCCGCCCTCCCCCCTGCCCCTCCCCTGCACATCCTCGCGGAGCGACCATGAACGACGTGATGCCCGTCTACCTGGCCGTCGTGGCTTCAGCCGGCGAAGAACCGCCGAGCCTGATGGAGATGATCCTCACCGCCGAGCCCATCATCCAGCTGGTGCTGTTGATGCTGGTCGGCATGTCGGTGGCCTGCTGGGCCATCATCGCCTCGAAGGCCCGCACGGTCCGCCGCGCCATGCAGCAGTCCGAGGACTTCCAGGAGCTGTTCTGGCGCTCCCGCCGCCTGGACCACGTCTACGAGCAGCTCGAAGAGTTCCCCAACGCCCCCGTCGCCCAGGTCTTCAAGGCCGGCTACGTCGAGCTGTCCAAGCTCACCAACAACGCCCAGCAGGGCGGCGAAGGTGGCATGGAGATGGGCGGGTCCGAGAACCTCGAGCGCTCCATGCGACGCGCCCGCACCACCCAGATCGCCGCCCTCGAGCGCATGGTCCCCTTCCTGGCGACCACCGGCGCCACCGCCCCCTTCATCGGCCTGTTCGGCACGGTCTGGGGCATCCTGCGCGCCTTCCAGCGCATCGGTGAGTCGGGCCAGGCCAGCATCCAGGTCGTCGGCCCCGACATCGCCAACGCCCTGGTCGCCACCGCCGTGGGCCTGGTGGCCGCCATCCCCGCGGTCATGGCGTTCAACTACTTCAACTCGCGCATCCGCACCATCGCTGGCGACATGGAGAACTTCTCGAGCGACTTCATGAACATCGTCAAGCGGCACTTCCGGGGGCTGTGAGCCGTGGCCTTCTCCAGCGGAGACAGCGGCGGCATGATGGCCGACATCAACGTCACGCCCTTCGTGGACGTGATGCTGGTGCTGCTCATCATCTTCATGGTCACCGCGCCCCTGATGACCACGGGGCTGGACGTCGATCTCCCCAAGGCCGACGCCCCCAGCATGGAGATGCCCGAAGAGCAGCTCGTGCTGACCATCGACGCCGAAGGCAAGTACTTCATCAACGAGCACGAGTTCTCCTGGGAAGAGCTCGAGACCAAGATCCCGGCCATCGCCGAGAACAACCCGGACCAGGACCTCTTCCTCGCCGCCGACGGCACCATCCCCTACGCCAAGGTGGCGCAGCTGATGGCCCTGTGCACCCAGGCCGGCATCGCGCGCATGGGCATGATCACCCAGCCCGGCGCCGTGGACCAGGAGGGCTAGCGTGGCGTCTGCGGGAACCAACATGCCGCCCTGGGCGGTGATGGTGTCCCTGGTGCTCCACGGTGGGCTGGCAGGCATGCTCGCCGTGTCCAAGGCCTGCAAGCCCGACGACAGCAGCCTGTTGATCCCGGACATGGACGTCACGATGGTGGCGCTGCCCAAGGCCACCGGGCGCCTGCCCGACCGCGCCTCCCGGGCCCCCCGCCCGGCGCAGGGCGCCGACACCCCGGCGCCGCCGGTGCAGTCCGACCCGAACCAGATGCGCTTCGAGGATCCCGAAAAAGAGAAGACCCAGGGTGATCCCCAGCCCCGGGACCGCAGCGCCGAGCGGCGGGATCTGCTCAAGGATCTTCGCCGCCAGCAGCTCATCGACCAGCTGGCCGACGCCCCCATCGGCGCCGCCGACCGCATGGCCACGGATCCCGACTCCACCCTCACGGTAGAAGAAGCCTTCGGCCTGGGCGGCGGCATCGGCGGCCCCGTGGACCCCGACGCCGCGCGCTACCTGCTCGAGCTGCGGGCCACGCTGCTGCCCCACTGGAACCCCCTGCCGATGATCATCGAGCAGAACCCCGACATCTTCACCGTGCTCGATGTCTGGATCACCGACTCGGGCCGCTACAAGAGCGCCGACGTGAAGATCGGCTCGGGCAACGACTCCTTCGACCGCTCATGCCTGAACGCCGTGGCCAAGGCGGGCACCCTGCCCGTCCCGCCAGACAAGTTCCGCGTCGAGACGCGCAAGGGCATCCAGATCCGCGTTACCTTCCGGGCCAGTGATGCAAACAAGTAGCCGACGAACCCTGCTCCTCATCGCTGGCCTGGTGCTGGCCCTGGCCACCGTGCTCACCAGCAGCCCCCTGCTGGCCGAGGCCCCGATCCTGGCCAACTGGACCATCACCTCCCCCGGCAAGAAGTCCCTGCCCATCGCCATCCCCAAGCCCAAGGGTGACGGGTCGGCGGTCGACGAGTTCTGGTCCGTGGTGCGCCGGGACCTCGAGATCTCCGGCTGGTTCCGGGTGCTGAACCCCGACGGCTTCGTCGAGCCCGAGCACGCCGGCGTCCGCATGGGTGAGTTCGAGTTCGACGACTGGAAGACCCCGGGCGCCGCGGTGCTGGCCAAGACCGTGCTCACCGAGAACGGCTCGGCGTCCCGAGCCGAGGTCTGGATCTACGACGTCGCGGGCGCCAAGAAGCTCGACGCCAGGGCCTTCTCCGGCCAGTCCGGCCGCGTGCGCTCGGTGGCCCACCGGGTCTCGAACGCCATCATCGAGGCCGTCACCGGCAAGCCCGGCATCTTCGCCACCCGCTTCGCCGCGGTGAACAAGCGCTCGGGCAACAAGGAGATCTACCTGGTCGACATCGACGGCCACGGCGCGATCCCCATCACCCGCAACAGCTCCATCAACCTGCAGCCCAACTGGTCGCCGACCGGCTCATCGCTGGTCTACACCAGCTACCGGGCGGGCAACCCCGACCTGTACGTGACCGATCTGACCAACGCCACCACCCGGCGGATCTCGGCGCGCAAGGGCCTGAACACCGGCGGGACCTTCAGCCCCCTGGGCGACGTCATCGCGGCCACCCTGAGCCTCGACGGCAACTCGGACATCTACACCCTGGCACCCACCAGCGGGAAGCAGATCGCGCGGCTGACCAACGCCCCGGGCATCGACGCGTCCCCGTCCTACTCCCCCGACGGCTCGATGATGCTCTTCGTCTCCGAGCGCAGCGGTGGCGCCCAGATCTACGCGATGCCCGCCACCGGCGGCGACGCCCGCCGCGTCACCTTCCACGGCAGCCACAACACCGATCCCTCCTGGTCTCCAAACGGCGATCGGCTGGCCTACGTCTCCCGCGATGGCCGCTTCGACGTCTTCACCTGCGGCATCGACGGCCGCGGGGTGGTCCGCATCACCCAGGGCCAGGGCGACAACGAAGACCCCTCCTGGTCCCCCAACGGCCAGTACGTGGGCTTCTCCTCCACCCGCACCGGCACCGGGCAGATCTGGATCTCCACCGCCGACGGCTACCATCACGTCCAGATCACCCAGGACAAGGGCGGCTGGAGCAACCCCAGCTGGTCCCCCTACCTCAACTGGTAGGGCCGGAGGCGCCATGCCCTACGCCTCGCTGGACATCGGCAGCAACTCCATCCTGCTGTTGGTGGTGGACGATCAGGGCCGGGTCCTGCACGACGCCGCCACCGTGGTCGGGCTCGGCCGAGGCCTGGGCGACCGCGGCCTGCTGCGCGGGGACCGAGTCCAGCGCGCCCTGGACGTGATCGGCGGCTACGTCGGCATCGCCAGCGGCCTGGGGGTCGTGCCCCGGGACATCCGCGCGGTGGCCACCTCCGCCCTGCGCCGGGCCCTGAACGGCGAGACCTTCCTGGCGCGGGTGCGCGAGCTGCACGGCGTCACCGTCAAGGTCATCTCGGGCGATCAAGAAGCCGCCCTGACCGCCCGCGGCGCGCTGACCGGGCTGCGGCTGCCCCCGGGCCCCTGCCTGGTCGCTGACCCCGGCGGTGGCAGCACCGAGCTCATCCTGGTCAAGCCCGACCAGGCCAACCCCGGCCAGCTCGCCTACCTCTACCGTCAGTCCTTCGAGCTGGGGCATGTTCGGCTGCACGAGCGCTTCTTCGCGAGCGGCCCGGCCCGCCCCCAGGACGTCGCACGCGCCCGCAGCCACATCCTGGAGACCCTCCAGGCCGGCTGGGGTGACCAGCAGGCCCGCTGCGTGGTGGCCGTGGGCGGCAGCGCCCAGGCCCTCGGGGCGGCCGCGCTGGGCCAGGCCACCATGGACGGCAACGCCGTGCACGGCCACAACCTCCAGCTGTTCACCCTGCGTCGCTGGATCGACAAGCTGCTGCACATCGAGCCCGCCCAGCGCCGGGCCCTGCTCCCGGCCACCCCCGAACGGGCCGAGACCCTGCTCGGCGGCGTGTTGATCCTCGAGCAGATCCTGGTGCTCACCCAGCGCACCAACCTCCTGGTGAGTAACCGGGGCGTGCGCTTCGCCATCCTCTAGGCGGCACCGTGGCTGACCGCGCCCTCCAGCTCCGCAGCCTGCTCGCGGCCCACGCCCCCCTCGACGCCACCGAGGCCGAGCACCGGCGGCGCATGATCGCGCTGGTGGACGGCGGCCTGGGGGGCTCCCTCGACCCCTTCGCCCGGGCCACCTTCGCCCCCGGCCACTTCACCGCCTCGAGCTTCGTGCTCTCCCCGAGGCTCGACGCCGTGCTGCTCATCCTGCACGCCAAGCTCGGCTTCTGGATGCAGCCGGGCGGCCACATCGATCCCGACGACCCCGACGTGCTCGCCGCCGCCCGCCGCGAGGTGGCCGAGGAGACGGGGCTGGACGCGCTGCAGCTGTGGCCAACAGACGATGCGCTGCGCTTCCTGGATCTCGACATCCACACCATCCCCGCCCGCAAGCGGGAGCCCGAGCACGAGCACTTCGACCTGCGCTTCCTGTTCCGCAGCGACCGGCTCACGATCGTGGACTGCGACGAGGTGAACGGCGCCCGCTGGGTCCCCCTCGACGCCGTGGAGCGGGTGCGCAGTGACGCCTCGGTGATGCGCGCCGTCACCCGTATCCGGCGCGTGGTCGCGGGGGCCGTGGTGGCGCCGTGAGCGCCTGGCTGCTGCTGCTGCTCGCCTGCGGCGCCCCCGATCCGTCCACGTCGCCGGGTTGGGACCCCATCAGCGAGCGCGGGGCCCTGCAGGACCACGGCTGTGAGGCGGCGGGCAACCAGGGGGCGGCCATCACCTTCTGGCTGGACCACGACGGCGACAGCTACGGCGACCCCCGCTACGATCTCACCGCCTGCGCCCAGCCCCCCGGCACCAGCCACCGCGCCGGCGACTGCGACGACACCCGCGCCAGCAGCCACCCCGAGGCCCAGGAGCGCTGCAATCAGAGGGACGACGACTGCGACGGCCAGACCGACGAGGACGACGCCGTGGACGCCGTGCGCTGGCTGGCCGACCGGGACGAGGACGGCTGGCCCGACACCAGCACCGAGCGGGTGGGCTGCCGGACGGGGCCCAACTGGATCCAACCCGGCGCGGACCCGGACTGCGACGACGGCGACCCGGCGGTCCACCCCGGCGCGAGCGAGATCTGCAACGGCATCGACGACGACTGCGACGGGCTGGTGGATGGCGACGACGCCGCGGACCTGCTGATGTGGTACCGAGACGCCGACGGCGACGGCTTCGGTGACGCCGCTACCGCCCGCAGCTCCTGCGAGCCCGCCTCGGGATGGATCGAGCCGGGCGCCTGGGCCGACTGCGACGACGGCGACCCGGCGGTACACCCCCAGGCCACCGAGCTGTGCAACGGCGTCGACGACGACTGCGACGGCGTGGTCGACGAGGAGGACGCCCCGGACGCGGTGCCCTGGTACGTGGACAACGACGGCGACCGCTTCGGCGATCCCGCCCGCTCGGTGCTGTCCTGCGACCCACCCCCCGGCTACGTCAGCTCCCCCGGCGACTGCGACGACCTGCGCGCCGAGACCCACCTGGGGGCCGAGGAGCTCTGCAACGGGCTGGACGACGACTGCGACGGTGTGGTGGACGAGGACGACGCCACCGACGCCGGCACCTGGTTCGCAGACGCCGACGGCGACCGCTTCGGGGACCCGGACGCGCCGCGGAGGGCCTGCGAGCTGCCCCCGGGCCACAGCGCCACCGGCGGGGACTGCGACGACACCCGCGCCTCGGTCCACCCCGAGTCCACAGAAGTCTGCAACGGCATCGACGACGACTGCGATGTCGCCGTCGACGAGTCCGACGCCGACGACGCCTTCACCTGGTACCTGGACGCCGACCTCGATGGCTGGGGGGACCGGAACAATCGCATCGACGCCTGCTACCAGCCCACCGGCTACGTCTCCCCCCGCGGGGACTGCGATGACGCGGATCCCGGCGTTCACCCAGGGGCCAGTGAGCGAGCCGACGGAAAGGACAACGATTGTGACGGGGCCATCGACGATCTCGCCCCGGGAGGCTAACATCGGCGCGAGTGGGGGGTGTCTCAC
Source organism: uncultured Enterobacterales bacterium (assembly GCA_964481655.1). Classification (GTDB taxonomy): domain Bacteria; phylum Myxococcota_A; class UBA796; order UBA796; family JAFGLY01; genus CALDOK01. The sequence goes on from CAYZVO010000053.1 coordinate 14,352, forward strand.
CCGCGCCCCCCGAAGCACATCCCGCGCGACCCAAAGACCAGAGCGGCCTCATGGTACGAGCAAGGATCTCGGGAATCGGAATGAACGTCCCCGAGCGCGTCGTCTCCAACGACGACCTGTCGGCCCACATGGACACCAGCGACGCCTGGATCCGCAAGCGCACCGGCATCGCCGAGCGGCGCTACGCCGACGAGGGCGTCTCGACCTCGGCCCTGGCGGTGCCCGCGGCCGAGGCGGCCATCGCCGACGCCGGGCTGGAGCCGTCCGACATCGACTTCATCATCTTCGCGACCTTGAGCCCGGACCACCACTTCCCGGGCTCGTCCAGCTACTTCCAGGCCCACATGGGCCTGCCCGGCGTGCCCGCCATGGACCTGCGCACCCAGTGCACGGGCTTCCTCTATGGGCTCACCGTGGCCGCGACCTTCATCCAGACCGGCCTGTACAAGAACGTGCTGTTGATCGGTGCCGAGGTCCACAGCCACGCGCTGGACTTCTCCGACGCCGGCCGTGACGTCACGGTGCTGTTCGGCGACGGCGCCGGTGCCGCGGTGATCTCGGCCTCGGAGCCCGGTGACGAGTCCGAGCTGCACAGCTTCCACCTGCACTCCGACGGTCGCTACGCGTCGAGCCTGTGCCTCGAGGTCTGGGACATCGCCAAGACCCCCTACATCCAGCACGAAGGCCAGCACGGCGTGGTCCCCCCCGAAGCCCGCTGGCCCCAGATGAACGGCCGCGAGGTCTTCCGCCACGCCGTCGTGGGCATGCAGGGCGCGGTCAAAGAAGCCTGCGAGGCCAACGGGATCGGCATCGAGGACATCGACCTGCTCGTGCCCCACCAGGCCAACATGCGCATCAACGAGCTGGTGGCGCGGGGCCTGAAGTTCCCGGCCGACAAGGTGGTCCACACCATCCACAAGTACGGCAACACCACCGCCGCCTCCATCCCGATGGCCATGTGCGACGCGGTGGACGCCGGCCGCCTGAAGCGCGGCGACAAGGTCATGCTGGTGGGCTTCGGCTCGGGCTTCACCTGGGGTTCGGTGTTCCTCACATATTGATGGCCAACCGCGATGGCGGGACGCGTGGCGGGTGGGTAAACCCCTCCCCTCTGGAGGCCCCATGCTCTATCGCCTGCTCCTCGCCTACAAGACCGTCGGCAAGACCTTCGGGATGTGGATCCAGCCCCTGTTCACCGGCTGGATGTTCTTCACCCTGCGCATCAACGTCGCCATCGGCATGGCGCTCGACCACGTCTTCTTCCCCAAGCTGCGCTCCACCGAGGTCAAGAGCCCCATCGTCATCGTGGGCAACCCGCGCACCGGCACCACCTTCCTCCAGCGCTTCCTGGTCGACAACGGCTTCGGCGCAGGCACCCGCCTGTGGCACGAGCTGGTCCCCTCCCTCACGCTGCAGACCTTCCTCAACCCCTTCATCCCCATCCTGGAGAAGGTCAGCCCCGCGAAGCACCACTCCGCCTCGGTGCACAAGACCTCCCTGGTCTCCGTCGAGACCGACGACCCGGCGCTGTTCTTCCGCTACTTCGACGGCTTCTTCCTCTACGGCTTCGTGCTGTCCCACGCCGAAGAGGACATGACCGACTACTTCGACCCCAACAAGCGTGAGTTCTCGGCCCGCGACTTCGCCTACATCCGCAAGGTCTGGCAGCGCAACCTGGTCACCTGGAAGCGCGACCGCGTGGTCTCGAAGCTCTTCTCCCTCGGCCCCCGCGTGAACCCCTTCGTCAAGGAGTTCCCCGAGGCCCGCCTGCTCTACATGCTTCGCGACCCCCTCTCCTTCATCCCCTCCGGGATGTCCCTGGTCACCGGCGTGCAGGGCCCCATGTTCGGCTTCGACAAGCTGCCCGAGGACAAGAAGCAGCGCTGCTACCAGCGCCTCTACTCCGGCTTCCTGGCGCTCACCAAGCTGTTCCACGACGACTGGGTCGCCGGCAAGCTGCCTGTGGACAACATCATGCTGGTGCCCTTCGACCGCATGATGTCCGACTTCGACGGCCTGATGGCCGAGATGCTGCCCTTCCTGGGCGTGGAGCCCACCGACGAGCTGCAGGCCACCATCGACGCCACCGCCGAGAAGCAGCGGGCCTACAAGTCCAAGCACAAGTACAGCCTCTCCCAGTACGGCCTGACCCGCGAGCAGATCCTCGAGGACTACGCGTTCTTCTACGAGACCTTCGGCATGACCCCGGCCGAGCTGCCCCCCGAGGCGCTGTAGCCCGACACACCCGCTGGACGTCACGGCCGGTCGCGGGGGTTGGTAGCAGCATGGACGGCGGGCTAGAGGCTCGCCCCACCCCGCGGAGGTCACCGTGATCCACGCCCTGTTCTTCGTCGGCGCCGCCGCCGCCATCCCCGCTGATCTCGGCAACTGGCAGACCCTGGCCGACGGGAAGATCCAGGTCGCCCACACCACCGCCCGGGGCCTGCCTTGGGCCAAGGCCCAGGCCGAGCTGCCCGGCTCCATGCCGGCGCTGGTGGGCCTGCTGCGCGACTTCCGCGGCTACCCGAGCTTCATGGACCGCATCTTCGAGACCCGGGTCTACGAAGCCGACGTGGTGCACCTCATCCTGGACATGCCCTTCCCGCTGGCCCACCGCGACTACGTGGTCAAGTACACCGAGTCCAAAGAAGGCAACGTGGTCGTCTTCGACTTCGTGGCCGTTTCCCACCCCGACGCCACCGCGGTGGAGGGCTCCGTGCGTCTGCCCCGAGCCGAAGGCCAGTGGCGCCTCGAGCCCGTCAGCGCCTCGAAGACCAGGGTGACCTACATCTGGAACGGTGAGCTGCTGGGCGACTTCCCCGAGTGGGCCTTGACCAAGGCCTGGGTGACCCAGGGGCAGGAAGTGCTGGGGTGGCTGGAAGACGCGCTCTAGGAGCCGTCAGCCGTCAGCTGTCCGCCGTCAGCCTCGTCTCGCAGCGGCGCCGGTCGGGCGGTGGGCCCGAGGTGTCGAGCCAGACACCACCGTTTCGGCAGCACACCGGCGTCAGACCCCGGCACAACGGAGCTGAAAGCTGATAGCTGATAGCTGACAGCTTCTCGGAGGCACGATGTTCACGCTCATGGTCCTGGCATCCATCGCCGGCGCGACCGATCTGCAGTTCGGCTACCCCACACACCTCGAGGGGGGCGACAACCCCGGGCTGTTCATCACGCCGCCCAGGGCGGTGGGGGTGCTCGATGTCGAGTGCACCCAGGGCGCGGACACATTCCATTGGAACGAGACCGGGCTGCCCGGCGGGGTCACCAAGAAGTACTTCTGGGATCGGGACCCCACCAACCCCAGCGCCGAGTGTGTCATCCAGGTCCGCTTCCAGGACGACACCGCCGAGGGCATCGTGCTCAACCTGGACTTCACCTACGGCGCCAGCCTCAGCGTGAACCTGAACTCAGCCTCGGTGGACCTCGAAGAGAAGACCGTCAGCATCGACGCCTCCGCCCCCGTGGACAAGGCCGAGCTCATCGCCTACGGTGCCGGCAAGGCCATCCTGGACCAGCGTGAGGTCAGCGTCAGCGGCGGCCCCGGCCGGGTGGACATCCCCTGGGTCGGCGATCCGGCCGAGGTGGTCATCCTCGAGGTCAAGCTGTGGGCGGGCAACTCCTGGGCCGGCTTCACCTACTCCCCCTGGTTCCTGGACATCCCCCACGACGACGTCATCTTCCAGACCAACTCCGACGTCATCGACCCCGACCAGGAGTACAAGCTGGAGCGCACCCTTGGTGAGCTGCAGGAGGTCGTGGAGAAGTACGGCGATCTCGTCCCGGTGAAGCTCTACATCGCCGGCTGCACCGACACCGTGGGCAGCCAGGCCAGCAACAACGACCTCTCCCGCCGCCGGGCCCGGGCCATCGCCCGCTGGCTCAACAAGCACGGCTTCACCTACGCCATCTACTACCACGGCTTCGGCGAGAAGCTGCTGGCCGTGGAGACCGGCGACGAGGTCGAGGAGAGCCGCAACCGCCGGGCCCTGTACCTGGTGTCCTCGAACCCGCCGCCAGCGGGCTCGGGGATTCCCGCGGTGGGCTGGACGAAGCTGTAAGAGCGTGGGCTACCGGGTCCTGGAGCACACCGCGGATCTCGGGATCGAGGCGCGGGGTCGCAGCCTCGGCGAGGCTCTCGACCAGGCCATCGCTGGTCTGGGATCGGTGCTCACGGGTGAGCCCCGCGGCACAGCCGCCGAGCGTCGTGGCCTGTCACTCACCGCCGACGACCCCGAGTCCCTGGTCGTCGCGCTGCTGACCGAGTGCCTCTTCCTGTTCGAGGTCGAAGGCTGGGTGGCCCGGGGTGCTTCGCTGACCGTGATCGAGGGCGCAGCCAACGGCCAGCTGCTGGGTGAACCCTGGGATCCCGACCGCCACGACGGCCTGGCCATCAAGGCCATCACCTGGCACCAGCTCGCCGTGGTCCAGCAGCCCGAAGCCGTCACCATCACCGTCTATCTGGACGCCTGAACCATGAAGCCCGTCACCGTCCCCGCCTCCGCCATCCAGCGCCTCGACCGCTGGCGCCTGCGCATCGAGCCCTTCCGCCCCGACATGAACGGCCCCGGCCTGGTCTTCGCCAGCGATCGCCTGCAGACCGCCCTGGTCAAGGACGGTACCCTCGGCCAGGTGGCCGGCGTGGCCACCCTGCCAGGGCTGGTGGGGGCGTCGATGGCCATGCCCGACGCCCACCAGGGCTACGGCTTCCCCATCGGCGGCGTGGCCGCCACCGACGCGGACGGCGACGGGGTCATCTCCCCTGGCGGCGTGGGCTTCGACATCAACTGCGGTGTGCGCCTGCTGGCCACCGAGCTCGCCGTCGACGACGTGCGGGACCGCCTGCGGAGCCTGCTCGAGGAGATCTTCCGCCAGGTGCCCGTGGGGGTGGGCCGCGGTGGCGGCAAGCTCAACCGCCGGCAGCTCGACGGCGCGCTGGCGGGCGGGGCCCGCTGGGCCGTGGCCCAGGGCTGGGGCGAGCCCGACGACGCCGTCCACTGCGAGTCCGGCGGCGCCATGCCCCAGGCCGACCCCGACGCCGTGAGCGAGCGGGCCAAGACCCGGGGCTCCGGCCAGCTGGGCAGCCTGGGCGCGGGCAACCACTTCATCGAGCTGCAGCGGGTCGAGCGCGTCGAGAACGCCGCCGCCGCCGAGGCCATGGGGCTGGCCGAGGGCCAGCTGGTCATCCTCGTCCACACCGGCAGCCGCGGGCTCGGCCATCAGGTCTGCACCGACCAGGTCGCGCTGATGCAGAAGGCCATGAAGCGCCACGGCCTGCGGGTCCCCGACCGCCAGTTGGCCTGCGCGCCCCTGCACTCCCCCGAGGGCGAGCACTACCTGGCCGCCATGGCCGCCGCCGCCAACTACGCCTGGGCCAACCGCCAGCGCATCACCCACTTCGTCCGCCAGGCCGTGCGGGCGAGCTTCGGCCGCGATCCGGGCGTGCGCCTGGTCTACGACCTCGCCCACAACATCGCCAAGATCGAGCGCCACCGGGTGGGCCGCGGTGAGCGCAGCCTCTGTGTGCACCGCAAGGGCGCCACCCGAGCCTTCGCTGCGGGCCACCCCGAGCTCCCCCCCCGCTACCGGGCCGTCGGCCAGCCGGTCTTCATCCCCGGCTCCATGGGCACCTCGAGCTGGGTGCTGGTGGGCACCGAGCAGGCCATGACCGAGTCCTGGGGCTCCGTCTGCCACGGCGCCGGCCGCGCCATGTCCCGCACCGCCGCCCGCAAGCGCACCCGCGCCGACGCCGTCATCAAGGAGCTGTCGGAGCAGGGCATCCACGTGCAAGCCGGCTCCAAGCGCGGCCTCTGCGAAGAAGCCCCCATGGCCTACAAGGACGTGGACATGGTGGTCCAGACCGTCACCGGGGCGGGGCTGGCCCGCAGGGTCGCGCGGCTCGTGCCGCTGGGGGTGGTCAAGGGCTAGGCGAACCCTCGAGATGCTGTCGGTTGCGCTATACTCGAGGCATGGGACGCATCGACAGGATTGTATGGATTCTCGTTGGGCTCGGCCTGAGCGGCTGCCCCTGCCCCACCCTCGAGCAGGCCCAGGTCTGGGACCCCTACGACAACCTGAGCGACGATCAGGCCCAGGAAATCCGGGAGACCATGGAGGACTTCGCGGCCTGGACCGGGGTGTCCGATCTCTGCGTGCTCGGGGTCAAGGTCGCCCCCATCCTCTGGCCGAACGCTGGCGCCATCTACAAAGGCGACGACCGATGGATCAAGGTCGAGCCCGACCACATTCGCCCAGGCATGCGCTCGGTGACCCACGAGCTGTGTCACGCCTGGGACGCCACGATGGGCTGGCCCAGCCTGGACAACGCGGACGTCTTTCGGGTCGAGGACACCGCCCGGAGCCTCAACTACTGGACCGACGAGGCCCGCATCCGTGAGTCCTTCGCCGAGGCCTGCGACGCGGGGCCGGCGGAGCTGGGCATGGACCTGGGCATGGAGCAGGTCTGCGGGCTCGAGCTCGTAGACGAGCGCGAGCGCTGGCTGATGGACGAGGTCTACCGACACTACCCCAGCCAGTGGTCTCACCAAGGCACAGCGTCCTTCAGCCACAGCCCGGTGCGCCTCGAGGGCTTCACGGATCTGCGCGGACTGATCACAGTGGACGACCGCCTGCTCGCATACACCAAGACCAGCGCCGACCGGCCCGTGTCGTTCTGGAGCGCCAGCCCCGAGTGGCGCGGCGATGAGGGCGAGCCCTCGAGCGCGTTGCCCACGGGCAACCGCTACCACCTGCGGGAGCTGGACCCCTGGACCGGCGAGACCATCACGTCCGTGGAGATCACGGACCTGATACCGCCCTGGGACACTCACACCCGAATGCTCGGGGGATCGGGTGGGCCTGTGTTCGTGACGATCACGGACCTCGAGACCCGCGGCTGGCGCATCGATCTCGACGAGGCGAGCGTGTCCGAGCTGTCGTTGCCTCGGCTCTTCGCCAACCTGCAGAGTGGGGTCGCCCTCGAGGACCACATCATCCTCCATGGCACGGATGCCGAGACCTGGGAGACGCGATTGATGGTCGTGGATCCCAGCGACGGGAGCTGGGAGCCCATCCAGCTGGCGAACCACGAAGCCCAGGGCGCGGCCCCCGCGCGCTACCAGGAGCTGGGCGATGACGTCCTCATCGCCTACAACGGCGCCAACGCCTCGTCGCTGCTGCGCTACCGCCCCGGCACCGGGGTGCTGGAGCGCACGCCCCTGATCTCCCGGGACTGGTCGTTCGTCAGCGGCTTGCATCAGCTCCCCGACGGGCGCCTGCTGCTGTCGGTGTGGCTGCTGTCCGAGGACTACACCTTCGAGACCCGCGAGCTGCTGTTGATGGCCGACCCCGACAGCGGCGGCTCATGGATCGCGGAGGGGACCTGCGAGCTGGACTGGGAGCTCGAGCACGGGCTCACCGGCGCGGCGCTCTATTCGATGGTCGGTCTGGACGGTCACACGTTCTACCCTGCCACCAGAGAGGGACCCAACGGTGAGCGCGACTGGTGGCTCGTCCACCTGGGCCTGCCAGATTGACACCACGCAGGGGCGGGAGCACGTGAACCCCTCCCCTACGGACCGCAGCTCCACTCGGTCTCCTCGTCCAGCACATACACAGCGACGCGGTCATCCTCGAACACCGGCTGCCCCAGCATCAGCTGGAGATGCCGCTTGACCCGGGGCCAGTCGCTGGTCCCCTCCCCCGCCACCGCCGAGTCCCGCTGATACGCGTCGGTCTGGACCAACACGTATCGGAAGTCCAGCAGCTGCAGGCTCACCCGATCCTGCGGTTCCCAGCCCGCGATGCGCGGATAGCGCCGCGAGCCGACCGCGAGCAACGACTCGAGGTAGGTGTTGGATGAGAGCAGCACCTGGGTCTCCACCGGCACGAAGGCGGCCTTGGTGGAGGGCATCCCCCCGAGGATGGGCTTGCCGTGGAGGGTCTGCAGGTAGAGGTTGCGCTGCCCGGTGCTGTCCGGCAGGTCGATGACGGCGCCCGCGGGCGCCTCGGCCAGGCAGGCCAGCCCGGGGCTGGTCTCGGCTTCCCAGGCTCCCAGCGGCGCCAGCCCCTCGGACGCCACCCGCAGCCCCAGCACCAGCAGGAAGCCCACGCCGAGCACGGTCGGAATGCGCCGCCACGGCAGCCGCGCCAGCGCGATGGCGCCCAGCCCCGCAGCCAAGACCCAGATCGGGGCGACCGCCCGTCCGGGCCACCACCAGCGCCGAAGCACGTCCAGCGCGCTCGCCGCCCCCGCGTAGAGCGGGTTGCCCACGAACAACTCGCCCAGCACCAACACCGGCCCCACGGCCACCGCCACCAGCGCCGCCAGCCAAGCCAGCAGCACCACCCGCTGCCGCCCCTGCGCGGCCACCAGCCCCGCCAACAGCAGGCCCCACAGCAGGGGCCCCGCCACCAGCGCGCCGGGCACGAAGCGCAGGCCGTCCAGCTCGATGAGGGAGCCCACCCGACCGGCCAGCAGGGAGAGCACGTACAGGCCCTCGGCCTCACCCTCGACGGTGCGCAGGGCCAGGCCGCCCCCGTCTTCGGCCAGGGCCAGCAGGCCGGGGATCTCACCGCCGGAGATGGCCATGCCCAGGGGCACCGCCACGGGGGCCACCAGCAGCGCGGCCAGGCCCACGGTGTGGGCGTAGCGCACCAGGGGGCTGCGCCGATCGGGGCCCAGGGCCAGGTTGACCACGGCGTGCAGGCCCAGCAGCACCCCGCAGAGCAGGCCGTAGTACCAATAGGACAGCGCCGTCAGCGCCAACCACAGCCCCGCCCGCAGGGCCCGGGCCCGGCTCTCCAGGCGCCACAGATCCGCGAGGAAGAGCGCCGGGAAGATGAGCATGGCCTGGGTGGGACGCCCCAGCTGCAGCTCCTCGAGACAGAAGGGGCAGAGCAGCAGAACCAATGCGCCCAGCCAGGACCGGCGCCCGGCCCCCATGGCGTCGGCCATCACCCAGCCACCCACGGCGTTGCCCACCAGCACCACCGCCACCCACAGGCTCGCCCCGAGGTTCGGCCCGGCCACCAGCCGCAGGGGCCAGGCCAGCGCCGCGTCCACCAGGTTCAGCCCGGTGTGGGCCAGCATGGGCTTGCCCCAGGGGTGGAACAGCAGGGTGGTGGGCTCGAGCTCCGTGCGGCCCGCCAGCCACTCCCCGAACATCCAGAAGTGCCACCAGGTGCCGTAGCCGTCGATCCAGGGCCGACCCGGCAGGCGGCCCATGGGGTCCACCACCACGGCCGCCAGCAGCAAGGCCACCACCGCGAGCACGGGCCACCAGGGGAAGCGCAGGCGGTTCGCGGCCATCAGAGGGTCCCCAGGCTGACGTGGAAGCGGAAGGGCACCTCGTCGCGGTCTTCCATCATCCAGGGGTTCAGGCCCAGGTCCAGCTGCAGGGGACCCAGCGCCGTGAAGTAGCGGAAGCCCACGCCGGTCCCCCCCCGCAGGAAGGGCTCGCCGCCCTCCTGCATGGACGAGGTCTCCACCAGATCCTCGAGCAGGAACGCGTTGCCCACGTCGGCGAAGCCCACGATGGCGGCGTCGTCCCAGCCCCGCAGGCCCAGCAGAGGCAGCGGGACCTTGAGCTCCAGGGTGGCCAGGAGCATGGCGTCGCCGCCGGTGGCCACCCAGCGGTAGGGGTCCGAGCGCCGCAGGTACTCGAGCACCGGCGCGATCTCGGGTGGGAAGCCGGGGTCATAGGCCTCGAGGCGGTTGCGGGGGCCCACCGACTCCCGCTCGAAGCCGCGCATGGAGCCGGCACCGCCGAGCCGGAAGCGCTCTTCGAGGGGCAGGGTGGTGCCCACCTCGAGCACCTGGCCGATGCCGGCCTGGACGCCCAGCAGCAGGCCGATGCGCCCGATGGGCATCAGGGTCTGCAGCTGGGTGCGAGAGGTGACGAAGGGCGCGGTGGAGAGCACGCCGTCCTCGAGGCGGGCCTCGAGCATCCAGCGCACGCCGCGGCGGGGGTTCTGGGGATCGTCCCGGGCGTCGGCCACCAGCAGGAAGCCGGGGCCGGAGCTCAGGCGCGCGGCCGAGGGCACGGTGGGATCGCCCCAGGCGGTGGGATCGAAGACCTCACCGGCACCGACGGGGGAGTCGGGCAGGCCCAGCAGGGGCAGCCAGGGATCGTTCTCGATGAGCACGCCGGGATCGACGTCGTCGATCCGTCGCCACTCGAGCCGGTAGTCCATGATGAGCTCACCGGACTTGCCCACGTCCGCTGACACACCGATGCCGCCACCGGTGCGGGCGAGCCGGTAGGTGGCGTGCTGCTGCTCCTCGTTGAAGAGCAGGTCCAGGAAGGTGCGCTGGCCATCGCCGGGGATGTTGGGGGCCTCGTAGCGCAGGCCCGCCCGCCACTCGGGCTGGGTGGTGTCGAGCACCCAGTCGTCACCCTGGTAGCTCAGGCCCGCCTGGCCCACCGCCGACAGCTTGTGGGCGCGGCCCCAGAGGTTGCGGTGGGTGGCCCTGGCGAAGGCGCGCACGCCCTGGTCGGTGCTGGCGCCGCCGCCGACGTCGAAGGTGATGCGCGGGTGCTCCTCGACCAGGACCAGCAGGTCCTTCACCCGGTCCTCGTCGCCGATGAGCACGGTCTCCACCCGCCGGAAGAGGCCCAGGTCGTACAGGCCGAGCCGGGTCTCGAGCAGCCCCGAGCGGGTCACCGGCTCGCCCATGGTCAGGGCGATCTCCCGCTCGATGATGTGACGGCGGGTGTGGGCGTGGCCCTGGATGATGGTGTTGCGCAGGACCACCATGGGGCCAGGCTGGACCTCGAAGGCCACCCGCGCGGTCGCGCTGCCGGGCTCCACCTCGGCGAGGACGCGCACGTCGGCGTCCAGGAAGCCCTCGTCCCAACAGGCCGCGGCGATCTCGCGGGCGACCCGATCCATGGCCGAGGGGTCCAGGGGCGCGTCCACAAGCTCCGAGGCCTCGTCGAGCACCGCCGCGGCCCCGGGGCAGGGATCACCCCGCAGCTCGAGGGAGCGCAGCAGGGTCCGGGGGCCCTCGCTGACCGCCACCGTGAGCTCCACGGGGACCCGACCCAGCAGGCGCCGATCTCCCCGCTCGAGGACCTGTGGCTCCAGCTGCGCGTCCAGGTAGCCCTGGCTGCGGTAGAACTCCTGCACCTCGCCCAGGGCGTGCTCCACGGCGTCGGTGGTGACCCAGCCCCGACCGAGGATCTCCGGGCTCGCCTCCTGCATCGCCTCGGTGAGGTAGCGCTCGCTGAAGGCCTCGGCGCCCTCGAAGTGCATGGCGTCCACGATGTGGCGCGGGCCTCGGTCCACCTGCACGGTGACGAGCCGATCGCCGCGCACATCCGCAGCCTCGACAGACACCGTGGCGTCGAGCCAGCCGCGCTCCTGCAGGTCCTTCTGGATCTGGGCCTCGGCTTCCTGAAGGATCTCGTCGCTGACCTGGCCGACCAGCTGCTCCTGCACCAGCTGCACCAGCCGACGCCGCGCGGGCCCGCCCACCCCCAGCACGTTGACCTCGACATGCCGGCCAGCGCGCACGACCATGGTCAGCACGGCGTCGCCGTGGTCGCCTTGCTCCGCCGCCAGCAGCGCCCGGACGTCGGCCTCGGGGTAGCCGCGCTTGCGCATCAGGTCCTCGAGGTCCTCCCGGGCCTGGACCACGGCCTCGCGCACGTAGCGCTGCCCCGGCCGCAGCTTCGGCCGCCGCACGGTGCGCTGAGCGGGGGCCTCCATGCGCGTGGGGACACCCACCAGGTGCAGGGCCGTGAGCAGCTGGGGCTCGCCCTCATCCACCTCGATCTCGAGGTCGATGCGCCGGGAGTCCACGACGGCGCTGGTGACGGTGACGCTGGCCTCGGGGTAGCCCTCGCGGGCGTAGAACTGCCGCAGACGCTCGTCCACGGCCACCACGTCCTGTTCCTCGTAGAAGGGATCACCCTTGCTCAGCCCCGAGGCGGCTTCGACCTCGCGCTTGGTGGCCGCGCGGGCTCCTGCCACACCCAGGCGCCGGATCCGGGGCGGCGGCCGCACACGGTAGACCAGGCGCACGGCCTGGAAGGGCATGCCCTCGAGGTCGTAGCCGACCCAGGGCTCCACCCAGGCCTCCACCGCCGCGAACTGGCCGACCCGGTGCAGCACGGCCAGGTCCGCCCGCACCTGGTAGGGCTGCAGCAGGCTGCCCTGCTTCACGTTGAGCAGGGGCTCGAGGTTCTCACCCGGCAGGCCGCCGTCGCTGGCCTCGAGGGAGACCATCTCCACCGGCTGCCCCACATACCAGGGCAGCGCGTCATCGGGCCCGGCCCGGGCCACGCCGAGCAGCAGCGCAAGGGCGGCGAACAGGAGGATCACTCGACCTCCCAGCGCAGCTGCAGCTCGGTGCCGAAGGCGCCGCCGATCTCGAGGGAGCGCTCGTACTGGATGCTCGCGTAGTAGGTGGTCACATAGACCCGGCGGGCGATGCGCTTCTCGAGGCTGGCGTACCAGTCCTCCGGCCGGATCACGTTGACCTCGCCGGCGATGGTGAGATCCCAGGGCTCGTCCAGATCCTTCTCCACCAGCAGGCGCGGCTCCGAGCTGACGTTCCGCACGCCCTGGGTGGTGGTGCCGGTGATGATGTCGATGCGGTCCCAGAGGATGTCGCCGCCGCCGAAGCGGTCGAGCAGCTCACCGGAGCCCAGCTCCTTGAAGAGCAGATCGATGCCCTCCCAGGCCAGGGCACCCTCGAGCTCGCCGAACTCCTCGAGCTCCGCCCGGGTGGCCCCGAAGAGCAGCAGCCAGTTGATGTCCGCCTGGGACAGCGCAGGGTCCGAGGAGGCGTCCGCGCGCCAGGCCGAGAACGGCCCGGTGACCCGGTAGTAGATGTGGTAGTCCCGCACGCGGCTGCGCACGTCGGTCTCGAAGAGGAAGTCGAGCTCGGGATCGAAGGTGTAGGGGTCGATGAAGTGCAGCTCGCCCCGGGTGACCGAGAACTCCCGCTCCTGCAGGTAGACCCGGCCGTCGTCCTCGGCCCAGACCTCGCCCAGGACGCCAGGACGGGATGTGTCACCGACGACCCTCAGATCCGCCGACAGGCGGGCGTTGCCCACGTTGTTGCGGATGCGCCCGGTGCCGTCGGCGCGGATGCCGATGTCCATGGAGAAGATGTCGGCGGACTCCTCGGGCGCCGCGGCGGACAGCCGCTCCTGCTCGATGAGCCAGCCCTCCCAGTCGATGCGCTCGGAGAACACCATCTCGAGCACCTCGATCTCACCGGACAGCACCAGCGCGTCGAGGGGACCGTCGAAGGACAGCTGGGCGTCGCCCACCACGGGGGGCAGGGAGTCGATGTACTGGATGCGGGCCCCGCGCAGGCGCCCGTCGAGATCGTAGGCCTCGGGCACCCAGTCCCGGGCGTGGATCATGCCGTCGATGGCGACCTCACCGCCGCCCACCCGGCCCCGGACGTCGTGGACGCCGTAGCCACCGGAGGCGAAGCTGATCTCGCCCTCGAGGGCCTCGAAGCTGTGGGGGAACCAGCTGGCCCGGATCAAGCCTTCGTCCAAGGTGGCCCGGACCAGGATCTCGGGGGTCCGGGCCGGGCCCACCACGCTCAGGTCCCAGCGGGCCAGGCCGCCGGCCCGCAGGATGTCCGGGGTGACCAGCCGCAGCCACTCGAGGTCCAGCTCCCCTTCGCCCTCGAGGGCCAGGGTGCGGTCCGGGAGCTTCTCGCCGTCGATCTCCAGCCAGCTGCGGGGCCCCTTCAGGGAGATGTCCTCGAGCTGCCACCAGGGGCCTCGCCGCACGAAGCGCCACGGCGCCTCGTTGCTCAGCTGCCGCTGCCCCCAGCTCAGGTCCACGTGATCGAGCTCCGCGTCGATGTCCGGGGGCTCGCTGCCCACGCCCTGGATCAGCACCGCCCCGTCGGCCAGCAGCTTCACCGAGGCGCCCGCGGCCGCGGTGGGCCGGGCCAGGTGCACCGGGAGCTCGAGCAGGTCGATGTCGAAGCGGTAGGAGGCGTCGCCCCAGTCGGCGTAGCCATCGACCTCGGCCGCGCCCCCCACCAGCTCGCCGTCCACCGAGAGCACCGAGCCTTCGCTGTCGAAGCGCAGCACCGACGCCGGCACCGGCTCGTCGTGGGAGAGCAGGTCCGACGCCGTGACCCGCCCCCGGAAGCGCGGCTCCATCAGGGTCCCGCCGGCGTAGGCCAGCAGCTGGAGGCGTCCGGAGAGGGGCAGCCCCCTGCCCTGCAGCGCGTCGAGGGTCTCGAGGCGCAGGCCGTCGCTGATGATCTCGAAGTTCTGGGCGTACTCCCGCCCCACGCTGCCCCGCAGCAGCAGCGACTCGGCCTCACCCCGGCGCTGCACCTCGAGGAAGCGCAGGGTGAACAGGCCGTCGTCCATGCGGGCGCTGGCCCGCCCCGCGGCGAAGTGTTCGCCCACCAGCTCGATCTGCTCGAGCTCGAGCTCCACGGTGCCGTCCATCTGGAAGGGCTCGCCCGCCAGGTCCAGGGTCCCGTCCAGGCGGGCCTCGATCCCGGGGATGTCCACGAACATGCCCATCAGGTCGGTGAGGTAGCCGTCGCGCACGAGGATCTGGGTGTCGTGCTCGAGCTGCTCACCGAAGAGGATGCCCACGTTGCCCGCGTAGCGGGTGCGGCCGCGACGAGCCTCGAGATCCCGCAGCAGCAGCTCCTTCATCGTGGGACAGCGCAGCTCCATGCTGGCTCGATCCGCGAAGGGGATCCCCAGCAGCTCGAGGCCGTCCACCTCAGCCCGCCCCTGCAGCGTCAGCCGATCGAAGGGGCCGTGGATGCGCGCCTGCACGTCACCGACGCCCTGCAGTCCGATGTCACCGATGGGCTGGAAGATGGACAGATCCGTGCGCCGCAGGGTGAGGTCCACGTCCAAGGGCCCCCGGGAGGCCAGCCCGATCTCCACCTCGCCGAAGCCGCCGCCGCGGGGCAGCTCGAGGCGCTCGACCGCGGCCCGCACCCGGGTGGGTTGAATGTCGATGAGGCCCTGCAGGCTGCCGTGGGGGATGGCGAGGATGGTCTCGGAGCTCCCGGGCCTGGCGGGGCCGTCATCCACGTGGAAGCCGTGGGTGGCGATGATGAAGGGCCCCTCGAGGCCGATGGGCTGCAGGGGGCCGTGCAGCTCCGCGTCGATGTCCATGGTGAGATCGACCCAGGGCGTGGGGGCCGCGCCCATGGCCCGCAGGGCGGTCTCGAGGCTCGCACCCCGCAGATCGAGGAACAGCTGCGACTGCCGCTGAGCCAGGTCGTAGCTGCCCTGCAGCGAGAGCCAACCGTCGGCGAAGGGGCCCTCGAGGTGCTCGATGGTGAGCAGGTCCCGGGAGGGATCGAGCACCAGCCCCCCCTGCAGGGCGCCGAAGTGCATGGGCCGCCCGGGTTCCTCGGGGGTGATGGCGCCGTCCTTGGGGGCGACGGTGTAGATCCAGGGGGAGACCCGCAGGTCGGCGCCGATGAGGGGCTCGGCGGTGGTCCCGCCCAGGGCGATGTCCAGATCGAGCATGCCCTCGAGGTGGCGCCGGGGCATCACGAAGGGGTCGAGCTGAGCCAGATCGAGGCTCAGCCACAGCCCACCCCCCAGGGGGCCGCGCCGTCGGGCCTCGAGCTCACCCATCAGGCTCAGCATGGGGAAGTGCAGCTCCAGCTCCGGGGCGTGCACGTGGGCCAGGTCCAGGTCGATGTCCCCCCAGCTGAAGGAGTCGGACTGCTGCTGCAGACGCCCGACGTCCACACCGATGGTCTCCACATCCAGGGTGTAGCGCACTGGATCGCCGTCGGGGGTCAGATCCAGGTCCTTCACCGTGAGCTGTCCGTCGGGCAGATCCACGACGATGGCGCCGTCCTCCACCAGCACCCAGCGCCAGGGCCGGCTGACGCCGTCGCCGGTCTTCACCGCGTCGCGAAACTCCCGCAGGCCGTCCTCGTCGATGTGCAGGTGCAGCACCGGCTCGATGACGATGAGGTGGTCGAGCACCGGCTCGAGCCCCTCCCAGCCCAACACGGCCTCGATGCTGCGGACCGCCAGGATGGTGTCGCCGGTCTCGTCGTCGCTCACCAGCAGCCCTCGCACGGTCAAGCGACGCTCGAAGGGCCGGACCCGCACGCCCCCCACGGAGACCCGCTCGCCGGAGGCGACCTCGACCACCTCGACCAGCGCGAGCCCCAACCAGCGCTGGAAGGTGTCGGTGCCGAGCACGAACGGCAGCGCGAAGATCGCCATGGCGAGCACCGCGAAGACGATGGCCACCCTGCGGATCGCGCGCCGGCGTCGGCTCGTGGTCACTCGGGCTCCTGCGGGCACATGGAAGGAAGACCCAGGGGTGAGCGATGCGCTTCCTTCGAGCTACAACCCCGGATAACCGGCTGGTCCCCCGCAGGTCTCGCCGCAGACGGCGTCATCGCGAGCTGTGTGCCGCTTGCTCGCCCCCCCGGTGCCGTGGTAGAGGACATGGGTCCCGGGAGAGTGAGCACGTGCCGATATCTGGCTTTCTCACGTTCGTTCGGTGGTCTTCGGCCCTCGTGTTCACAACCCTGCTCACCGCAGGCTGTACCTCGAGCCAGGCGTACTTCAGCGGGGAGCACGACATCGCGTCGGTGATCACCGGCGAGATCCAGGCCGCCGAGGACGACATCCACGTGGCCATCTACACCTTCACCAACACCGACATCCGCGACGCCTTGTACGACGCGGTGGCGGTCCGGGGTGTCGAGCTGTCGGTCTGCGCCGACGCCGGCCAGTCCTACACCCTCGCCGATCAGGGCGAGGCCCTGCGCATGCTCGCCGATGCGGGAGCGGACGTGCGCACGGCCGACGGCTTCGGGGGCGGCATCATGCACCACAAGCTCGCCATCATCGACGAGCACACCGTGCTGACCGGCTCCTTCAACTACACCCGCTCCGCCAACGAGATCAACGACGAGAACCTGGTGGTCCTCAGCTCCCCCGAGCTCGCAGCTCGGTACGAGCAGGCCTTCCAGGAGCTCTGGAGCCGCTGCGAAGAGCTCTAGGGCTCCTCGCAACGACCCCGTACCAAGGAGGATTGTGCTGTGGCGCTGATGCCTCTGCTGCTGTCGCTGCTGGCGCTCCCCCAGGCCTCTGCGCGGGTCTTCCCCGCGCCCATCGTCGTGGACAACGAGGACGAGCTGCGCGAGCTGTACGCCGACGGCACCCTCACCGAAGACGACTTCGAGGTCCTGGTCGAGCTGCTCGCCCAGCCCATCGACCTCAACCGAGCCCGCCGGGCGGTCCTCTACGATCTGCCGGGGGTCAGCCGCGAGCTGGCCGAGGGCATCGTGTCCGACCGCAAGGTCAACGGCCCCTTCGGGGACCCCACCGACCTGCTCCGCGTGCCGGGCTTCGACACCGACGTGCTCGATCAGATCTGGCCGTTCGTGGAGGCCCTGCCCCCGGTGAGCCCCACCGACTACATGCGCGGCCACATCCGGATGCGCTCGGCCCTCGAGCTGAAAGAGACCGAGCTCATCGAGGACGACCACGCCAACAAGACCCACGACGCGCGACAGCTGGGCTACGGTCAGATCCCCAACACCTACCTGTCCGCCCGGGTGAAGTACAAGAAGTGGCTGCGCGCCGGCTTCCTGGGCCTGGCCCAGGACAACATCAGCGGCATGGCCTACGACCCCGAAGGTCGCAACTTCTACGCCACCTGGCGGGCGCCGCAGGCCGAGCTGGGCAAGCTCTACCTGCACGCCGAGCGCCTGCGCTGGGAGGCCATCGCGGGCAGCTACACCGCCGGCTTCGGTCTTGGCCTGACCTTCGACACCACCAGCCGCACCCACCCCAACGGCCTGTACCCGGACCTCACCATCTCGGGCACCGACAAGTTCTCCCTGCGCAAGGGCCTGTTCGGGGTGGCCGGCACGCTGCTCGACCAGCCCCTGGGGGCCACCGCGGTGGTCGATGTGACCGCCTTCGCCTCGAGCGCGACCCACGACGTCTACCAGTACGACATCGGCGTCTCCGGCGGCGAGCAGCTCGACCCCCTCATCGACGAGACCGACTCCCCCCGCATCTACGTCCAGACCCCCGACGGCGACTACTACAAGGCCGGCTACATGCGCATGCCCGACGCCTACCGGGAGTCCCTGGCGGGCGCCAACGCCACCGTGCGCTTCATGGACAGCGCCATCATCGGGGCCACCGCCTGGATGGGCCACCTGGACATGACCACCATCGACGGGGTCGAGGACCCCTACGAGCTGATGCTCCGTAGCGGCTTCCCCGTCGAGCGCACCTTCGGCTCCGCGGGCCTGTACGGCTCCTACGAGCTGGGGCTGGTGGAGCTCCACGCAGAAGCCGCGCACTCCTTCACCGGGGGCCAGGCCTACCTGCTCAAGGGCTTCATCGACGTCACCGCCGGCGAGCTCGAGGCCTCCCTGCGCCACTACGGCACCGACTACGACAACCCCCACGCCCGCGGCCTGGCCAACGCCGACGAGTACGGCGGCTACCGCGACCGCGACGAACAGGGCGCACGGCTCAAGGCCCGGCTCGAGCCGGTGGACTGGATGTCGGTCCGCCTGCTCGGCGACGTCTGGGAACGCATGAGCATGGGCACCTGGAACGCCGAGCTGTACGGCCGCGTCGAGGTCAAGCCCCACGCCGCCTGGTCGGTGGTGGGCTTCGCCGATCACAAGAACCGCGACCTGGCCAACAACGGACGCAACCGCGAGTACGGCGGCGAGTGGGGCCTGGACGACGACGCCGATCTGGGCGATGTGACCTACGAGGAAGGCAGCTACGACCACATCGAAGGTGCGGGCGCCAAGAACTACTGGGGTGTGCAGCTGCGCACCTCGGCCATCCCTCGGGTCCAGATCACCGGCCTGTACAAGCGGTCCTACACCGACGCCGGCTACTTCTACCCCGACCCCGAAGCCTACTGCGACTACTGGTACCAGGTGGGCCACTACGCCTGGGCCAAGCTCCGGGTCGATCCCTTCGACAGCACCGTGCTCACCCTCCGCGGCAAGTACGAAGACGAAGACGTCTACGGCGACCAGGGTGGCCGCTATGTCGAAGGCTACCTGCAGCTGATGCAGAAGTTCCCCCACAAGCTCAAGCTCGGGCTGCGGGGGACCATCAACCGCGACCTCGAAGATCCCGAGTCCCCGTGGGAGGCGCCCTGCGCCTCGGCGGGCGCGCCCGATCTCTGTGGTTCCTGCATCTGTGACGAAAGCTCTGTCCAAGACGATCTCTCCACTGAACTGGACACCGAAGGCCTGGTCCAGCTGACCGTGGAATGGAGGTTCTGATGGCTCTGCGCACCTCCCTCGCGCTCATCTCCACCCTCAGCCTGGGCTTCGCCTCCACCGCGATGGCCCAGGACGTCCCCGGCGAAGGCGACCTCGTGATCACCGAGATCGTCATCGCCCCCACCTCCGGCTCCCGCGAGTGGTTCGAGCTCGAGAACGTCTCCGGACAGGAGCTCGAGCTCGAGGGCTGCCTGCTGGCCGAAGGCCACTTCAACGACGAGAAGTCGTGGACGGGCCACGAGGACACCGTGGACGAGTCCGTGGTCATCGCCGCGGGGCAGCGAGCCGTGCTGATGTACGGCACCAGCTCCGACAGCGATCCCCTCTGCACCGCCTACGAGGACGAGGCCCTGACCACCTGCCTGGTGGAGTCCACCTGGCGCTACGGCAGCCTGGGCTTCAACAACAGCGACGCCGAGGTCTTCAGCATCACCTGCGACGACGTCCTGGTCGACGAGATCGAGTTCGACTGGGGCGAGTTCTCCGGTGACTGTCCGGACGAAGCCGGCAACAACTGCAGCATCAACCTGGCCCCGGACAGCGTCGACGCCGTCTCCAACGACGATCTCGCCAACTGGTGCGTGCCCTGGGAGGCCGATCTCACCTGGGACCACAACGGCTCCCCCAGCATCGGCACCCCCGGCGCGGTCAACATCTGCCCCGAAGATCGCCCCTGGTGCGAAGCCGGCGACGCGGTGATCTCCGAGCTGATGATCGCGCCCCCCGACGGCTACGACGAGTGGATCGAGATCTACGGCGCCGGCGCCGAGGACTGCAACATCGGCGCCTGCCAGCTGCTCGCCGGGCCGTCCTCCGACGCCTTCTACGAGCCCACCGAGAAGGACGACTGGGACTGGGACACCGTGGACATCGAGGTCCCCTACGACGTGCTGATGGTCGAAGCAGGCGGCTACGCCATGCTGGCCCGCAGCGACGAGTGGATCACCGGCGACGGCACCGGCGCGGACGACATCCCCGCCGATCTGGCCTACAGCGGTATCTCCCTGCCCAACAGCGACGCCGAGTGGCTGCACCTGGTCTGCGGCGACACCCTGATCGACTCGGCCCCCATCGACTGGCCCTCCCTGTCGTCCTACTGCCCGGACGGCAACTGCAGCGTCAACCTCGGCCCCGACGCCATGGACGCCAGCGGCAACGACGACATCGCGGCCTGGTGCATCCCGCCTGTGGACAGCACCTTCGTCAACCCCTCGGGCGAGACCATCCGGGCCACCCCCGCCGCCGCGGGCGAGTGCCTCTCCCTGGCCTGGCCGGCCGAAGGCGAGGTGATCTTCACCGAGCTCATCGCCTCCCCCCAGGGCGGCGTGTCCGAGTACATGGAGCTGCTCAACACCGGCGACGCCGAGGTGGATCTCAGCTTCTGCCAGCTGCGCAAGGAGCGCCTCGGCGAGGACGGCGAGATCGACCCGGACAGCCGCAAGACCCACGTGATCGGCGAAGAGGGCGACGGCCTGAGCATCGCCGCGGGCGAGCTGCAGATCCTGGCGTACAAGGACTGCCTCTTCACCCAGGCGGGCGACACCGCGGACACCGGCGCCGAAGCCGAGAGCTGCGAGCAGGGCGAGTACCTCTACAGCACCATCCAGATCTCGGCGGACCAAGAAGAGCACATCTCCCTGGTCTGCCCCGGCGAGGGCGGTGCCGAGGTGGTGGTGGACGCCATCGCGCTGAACTTCTCCCTCGAGGGCGTGCGCGACGGCCACGCCCTGATGCTCGATCCCGATCTGGCCAACGCCACCGACAACGACAGCGCCACCGCCTGGTGCGAGGCCGCCTTCTCCCAGAAGATCGAGGCGCTGTCGGACGACATCGAGGACTGCAACTACGGCACCCCCGGCACCCTCGACCCCTGCCTGGTGGACACCCCCGAGCCGCTGCAGCCCATCTGCCGCTGCTCGGCGGACGGCCGCCCCTCCGGCTGGCTGGGCCTGGCCCTGCTGACCGCGGGCGCCGTGCTGTTGGGCCGGCGGCGGGAGGACGCGGCTTGAGCCAGCCCTGCTACGGGCCCCGCTTCGACCACGCGCTGCTCCGTGCCGCCGACGCGTTCCGGGGCGTCCGTCGCAAGTCCAGCAAGGTGCCCTACATCGCCCACCTGCTGTGGGTCACGGCCGTGGTGGCCGAGCACGGAGGCGACGAGGATCAGCTCATCGCCGCCCTGCTGCACGACTACCTCGAGGACGTCGATGGCTCCTCCGAACGGCAACTGGCCGAGCTGTACGGCCCCCGGGTGGCCCACATGGTGGTGGAGCTGTCCGACACCGTCACCCGCCCCAAGCCCCCCTGGAAGGAACGCAAGCTCCGCTATCTCGCCAAGCTTCGCGAGAAGTCACCCGAGGTCAAGCTGGTCTCGGCGGCCGACAAGCTCCACAACGTGCGCTCCTGCGTGACCGACTACCACACCGAGGGTGAGCGCCTCTTCGAGCGCTTCCGGGGTGGCCGCGAGGGCACGCTGTGGTACTTCCGTGAGTGCGTCGCCGCGCTCCGCAACGACTGGCCCCACGCCATCGTCGACGAGCTCGAGGCCTCGGTGGCCGAGCTGCACCGGCTGGCGTCCGCCCCCTACCCCCAGTGAACCGATGGCCCCTCCGCCGCTGCCCAAGCTCCCAGAGCGCTACCGCGTAGAGTCCCTGCTCGGCGAGGGCGCCACGGGCTCGGTCTACGGCACCTGGGACCGCCTGCTGGGCATCGACGTGGCGGTCAAGGTCGTGCGGCGCAACCTGGCGATGCACCGCCGCTTCCGCGCGCGCTTCGCCCGCGAGGTGGCCATGACCGCCCGGGTGGGCCACCCCCACCTGGTTCCGATCTTCGACCACGGCAAGACCAGCGACGACCAACCCTTCGTCGTCATGGCCTACGCCAACGCCGGCTCCATGGCCGATCACCTGGGCACAGGCGCCAGCCTCGAGGAGATGCTGCGGCTGTTCGACGAGGTGCTCGCCGCGCTGGCCTCGCTGCACGCCCGCGGCTTCGTCCACCAGGATCTCAAGCCCCCCAACGTCCTGCTGTACCGCGACGCCGCCGCCTCCGGGGACGACCGCCTGCACGCCTGGGTCAGCGACCTCGGCGAGGCCCACGCCCTGACTGTGCTCGCCCACGACCCCAAGGGCGTCGGCGGCACCCCCGCCTTCATGGCCCCCGAGCAGCTCGCCCAGAAGCCCCAGGAGATGGGGCCCTGGACCGACCTGTACGCGGTGGGCCTGATGCTGTGGGAGGCCATCTGCGGCAAGCCCCCCCACCGCGCCAAGGGACGCCGGGAGCTGCTGCAGGAGCGCTCCTGCCAGCCCAGCATCCCCACCTTCCCCGACGGCAAGCCCATCCCCGGCGCCCTCGAGGAGATCCTGGACAACCTGCTGGATCCCGAGCCTCGCCAGCGCTACGACCGCGCCGCCGACGTGCGCCGCGCCCTGAGGCGGGCGGTGACCGAGGTCGGCAGCGCCGTGCGCGCCCGCCCCGTCGAGCTGCGGGAGCGGGGCCGCCCGCTGACCTCCACCGGCTTCACCCTGGGCGTGGACGACGCCAGCGGCGATCCCGCCACCGAGCCCCCGCCGGGGTCCCACTGCGTCCGCTGGAACATGGTGCCCCCCGACCCGCTCCCCACCGAGGTCCCCCCCGCCTCGGATCGCGGCGCCGAGGCCCGCGCCAGCTTGAGCCTGCTGGCCCTCCGCGAGCTGCCGCTGGTGGGTCGCTCCGCCCTGCGCCAGGTGATCTGGGACGTCGCCCGGGCCGTGGTGGATCGACAGGAGCCGGGCGTGGTGGTGTTGGTGGGTGACTCGGGCACGGGGAAGACCCGCCTGGTGGAGTCCCTGGCGCTGCCCCTCGAGGAGCGGGGCTACATGGAGGTGGTCCGGCTGCGCTACCACTGGCCGCCGGGCCTCGATGACGGCTACCGCGGCGCGGTGATGCAGCTGCTCGCCCCGTGGCACGACACCCGGGACGAGCTCGAGAAGCGCCTGTCCCGCTGGCTCTCCCGGGATCGGGCGGCCTCCCTCGAGGCCGTGGCTTCGGAGTCAGCGGTGTTGGCGCGCTGGTGCGGACACAACCGCCCCGACGAGCCCTCCCTCAACGCCGCGGTGGGTCTGGCCTACCTCTACCGCCACCTCGACGCGCGGGCATGGCGCGGCGGCGCCTGCCTGGTGCTCGACGACGTGCACCGCGCCGCCTTCGAGGGCGACGGCCTGGCCATCGCACAGTCGCTGCTCGACCGCTCGGTGGGCGAGCGACCGGTGCTCCTGCTCGCCACCGTGGCGGCCGAGTCCCTCAAGCAGAGTGACAGCCTGCGCGAGTCCCTGCGTCGCCTCGAGCGTCGCGGCGCCATCGTGCTGCAGGTCCCTCCCCTCACCCTCGACGAGACCCGTCGCGTGCTCGACGAGACCCTGCTGCTCGACGGCTCCCTGGCCGACGAGGTCGCCCAGATCTGCTCTGGAAACCCCCTGGCGGTCTCACTGCTGCTGCGGGACTGGGCGGCTCGCGACCTGCTGGAGATCACCCCGGGCGGGGTCTTCGAGCTGTCGAGCAAGGCGGACCGCTCCGAGGCGGTTCCCGCCAACATCGAGCAGCTCTACGTGCGGCGGCTGCAGGCCGCCGTGGCCGCTGCGGAAGATCCCGTGGCCAGCGCCGAGGCCCTGGCCGCCACCGCCCTCGCGGGCCAGGAACCCCCCAGCGCCCTCATCCGCGGCCTGTCCGAGACCGGGCTCGACGGCCTGCTCGCCACCGGCGTGCTGATGGAGGCCGGCGACGTCCTGACCTTCGAACACGGCTCGGTCCAGCAGACCGCCCTGCGCCTGGCCATCCGCCTGCCGGACGTCCAGGAGATCCACGCCTCCCTGGCCGCGCAGTGGATGTCCCTGGCCCAGCGCACGGGCATGAGCACCGACTTCCCCACCGGCCTGCACCTGATGCGCGGGCAGAACCCCCACGCCGCCTCGGGCCACCTCGTGCGCGCGACCCGCGCCCTGATCGAGGAAGGCCGCAACAGCCTGGCGGCCTGGGCCGCGGGCCTGGCCATCGAGGCCGCGGATCAGGCGGGGGGCTCCATGGCCCGCCAGGAGGCCCGCCGCCTCGAGGCGGAGGCCCAGATCGAGCTGCGCCAGTACGACCGAGCGGAGCAGCTGATCCGAGAGGCCCTGACCATCGAGCCCATCGACCGCCTCACCCAGGCCCGGCTCACCCTGGGCCTGTCCCGGGTCGCCATGGGCAAGGGCGACCTGGACAGCTGCCGCCGCAGCCTGCACCAGGCCGGCGTCGCGTTCGAGACCGTGCGGGACAAAGACGGCCTGCGGGATGTCATCCACGGCCGGGCCAGCCTCGAGCGCCTCGAGGGTCGGCCCCAGCTGGCGGTGAAGTACTTCCAGGAGGCCCAGGGTCTGGCGCGCAAGGATCCACGCCGCGAGGTGCTGATCCTCTCCGGTCTCATCGAGGCCCTGCTCACCGCCGGGCGGGTGGACGACGTGGACGGCTACCGTGAGCGCATGGTCCGCATCGCCCGCACCAGCGGCGACACGCGGAACATCGCCCAGGCCGCCTACACCTCGGCGATGGTGCACCTCTTCCGTCGCCAGCTGGGCTCCGCCGAGCGCGACCTGCACACCGCCTCGGCCCTGAGCGCCACCCTGGGCGCCCACTGGCTGCACCTCAACTGCGAGAACAACCTCGGCGAGGTGGCGCGCTTCCGGGGCGACAACGCCCTCGCCCGCGAGCACTACGAGCGCTACGCGCGCTACGCCGAAGAACAAGCCCTCACCAACGCCGCCGCGGTCGGCCGCATCAACCTGGCCCTGCTGGCCCTCGTGGACCGTGACGACCAGGAGATGGAGTGGCAGCTCAACGCCGCCGAGCTGGCCCTCGCGCAGCAGCCCCGACACTGGACCTGGGTCTTCGTCGGCCTGATGCGCGCCACCATGGCCGCCCGCGAGCGCAACGAGCCCCGCACGCGAGCGTGGTGGTCGGTGGCCCGTGAGCACGGCCTGGCCCAGCTGCGCACCCCGGACCTGTGGCTGCCGCTGCAGCGCCTGGTCGAAGCGTCCGCCGCCGCTGGCTGGAGCGACATCTCCCAGGCCGCCTGGCGCATCGGGCGGGAGCTGGGCTCCCTCGCCGCCCCCGAGCCCGAGCCCGCCGGGACCGAAGGCTACGCCAAGCCGGCCGAGGCGCCGCCGAGCCCGGAGCCGGACGTCCCCGCCTTCGACCCGGATCTGCTCGAGCCCGTCGAGCCGGACTAGGCCGTGGAGGTCCTGCTCCTGGCCCTGCTCGGCGCGTGCGGCGACGAGCCAGCACCGGAGCCCACACCGACGACGCCTCCCGCCACCACCGTCTGGCGGCTGGACGCGCTGGTCTCCACAGATGTCGAGCTGCAGGCTCGCTACCCGACCTTTCCGGGGGGGGCGGAGCTGCTCGGAGTGGACTGCGCCAGCGCCCGGGACGCCATCGGGGAGCGGCCCCCACCCTGCACCGCCGAACACTGGGTCGCCATCACGGGAGACAGCGACGCCGCGCCCCTCACCCACCTCCGCGTCGGCGAGCACAGCCAGTTGCTGGACATCGCGCCCCGGCGCAAGCAGGGCTGGTCCCTGCTGGGGGCGACCCTCGGCCCCTGCCTCGGGGACCCCCTCGCCCTGCCGCCCGCCGGTGATCCAGACGGCCTGCGCCTGCTCCAGCGCGACGAAGACGGCCTGTGGTGGGTGCTGCGACTGTGGGGTGACAACCCCTGCAAGCTGGACGGCGCCGTGCGCCTCCCCGTCACAGGTGAGCGCGTGGACACCAGCGCGCTGAGCGTGGACGACCACCCCTGGAGCGAGGACGGCCACCGCATCGCCGAAGGGCACCGACGCGCCTGGCGCCGCCTGCTGGTCCGCGAACGCTGGCACGAGCTCGCCCCCGCCGACAAGATCCTGGCCCTGCAGGGCCTCGCCGAGGACCCAGACCCCGAGGCCGCCTCGTTGCTCCAGACCATCATCGAGCGCGACCCCAGCGCCAACGCCGACGCCGAGCGCGCCCTCGAGCGACGCCGCGCCGCCTTCCCTGAGGACAGCCCATGACCCAGCGCAACCCCTACCCCACCGCCGACGTCATCATCGAAAACGGCTCCGGCATCGTGCTCGTGCGCCGCAAGAACGAGCCCCTGGGCTGGGCCCTGCCCGGTGGCTTCGTGGACGCCGGCGAGTGCGTCGAGGCCGCGGCTGTGCGCGAGATGAAGGAGGAGACCGGCCTGGACGTGCAGCTGGACACCCTGCTCTACGTCTACTCGGACCCCGCCCGCGACCCGCGCTTCCACACCATGACCATCGTGTTCGTGGGCCGTGCGGACGGGGAGCCCGTGGGCGACGACGACGCCGCCGAGGCGCGGTCGTTCCCCTTGGACGCGCTGCCCTCGCCCATCGTCTTCGATCACGCCGGCATCATCGCCGACTACATCCACTTCCGTGCCACCGGGGAGCGTCCGGATCCGATGCGCTACCGGCGGCGGTAGAAGCTCAGGGCTGTGCCGCCGTAGCGGCGCGTGCGCAGATCGAAGCCGTCGGGCGCCTCCGGAGCGTCCGTCTTGGCGTCATGCTCGAGCACCAGGGTGTCCCGGGTCCGCGGGGTCAGGATCTCGACCCAGGGCTCGAGCTCGTGGGCATAGGGAGGATCGGCGAACACGATGTCGAAGACCGCCGCGTCGGGCCCAGGACGCAGGGAGTTGGCCTGGATGGCGGACACGCGCTCGCGCAGGTCCAGCTCGGCGACGCTGCGCCGGATCGTGCGCACGACCTTGCGCTCGAGCTCCTGGATGACCACGGGAGCCGCGCCGCGGCTGGCGGCCTCGAGCCCAAGGATTCCGGTGCCGCCGGTGGCATCCAGCACGCTGATCCCGTCGAGCTGGTTGCCGAGGATGTTGAACAGCGCCTCCCGCACCCTCGACGAGGTCGGGCGGACCCCCTCGAGGACCTTGGCGGAGAGCCGACGGCTGCGATGGGTACCACCAGTGATGCGCATGCTCTCGTCCAGTACGGGTTCTCGAGGGTTCGCCAGGCCACCGCCGAGGCCCCGTGGCGGGGCTGACAGCTGACAGCTGATAGCTGACAGCTCGCCTGGGGCGCAAGCCCCGTAAAGGGCTGGCGCCCCCGCCGACGACATGCTATTCGGCGGTGCGCGCCACCTCCCCCTCTGGAGGTGGCATCCTTTCCTGAGTTCAGCAAGTCACGGAGCGAGTCTTGATCGCCGTCACCGTCAGAGAGAACGAGCCCTTCGAGAAGGCCCTCCGCCGCTTCCGCCGCAAGGTCGAGCGCGA